>NZ_JBJMBA010000043.1:0-182489 GCF_045799135.1 Weissella sp. MSCH1
CATCTTTTAAGTAGCAACCATGCGGTTGCTATTGTTATACGGTATTAGCATCTGTTTCCAAATGTTATCCCCTGCTAAGAGGTAGGTTTCCCACGTGTTACTCACCCGTTCGCCACTCTTTGCAATGTCCATCGTCATATCCGAGCAAGCTCTTCAAATCAGTTGAACCACAAAGCGTTCGACTTGCATGTATTAGGCACGCCGCCAGCGTTCATCCTGAGCCAGGATCAAACTCTCAATTTGAAGTTTGAGTATAACTCAATTTTTGTTGTTTAACGGAAGTTAAACGAATTTACTAGCGAATTGACTTCGCAAATGTTTTTGCATCAAGAACTTGCTTGATGACCCCACACATTTGTTTCATCGAAACGATATTCAGTTTTCAATGATCTACAAAGCGGACGACGGGAATCGAACCCGCATTCCCAGCTTGGAAGGCTGGAGCACTAGCCATTGTACTACATCCGCATGAGCGCTTTTTATAACTCGTTGCCTCAACAACATAATTTATAATACACACTCTTATGCAAAACGTCAACCCTTTTGTTCAAATAAAGTTGAAATTAGTTTTTCCTACTTGTGAACAAACATTGCATCCCCGAATGAGAAGAAACGATATTGCTCTGCGATTGCGTGTTGGTAGGCATTCAGAATGTTTTCACGTCCTGTAAATGCAGCGACTAACATAACCAATGTTGACTTAGGCAAGTGGAAGTTGGTAATAAACGCATCAACAACTGTCCACTGGTACCCTGGCTTGATAAAGATGTCCGTCCAACCAGAATCTTCTCGCAACTCACCATTGAATTTTGAACCAATTGTTTCTAAGGTGCGAATTGACGTCGTCCCTGTCGCAATAATACGACCACCGTTTGCTTTAACATCGTTCAACGTTTGTGCTGCCTCAGCTGATAGTTGATAGAATTCTGAGTGCATCTTGTGATCTTCGATATTCTCTTCTTCAACCGGACGGAAAGTTCCTAGCCCAACGTGCAACGTTAACTCAACAAGCTTCACACCCTTGTCGGCAGCCTTTTGCAACAATTCAGGCGTCCAGTGTAACCCAGCCGTTGGTGCTGCCGCTGAACCATTTACCTTTGAGTAAACAGTTTGGTAGCGTTCCTTATCATCCAACTTTTCCTTAATGTATGGTGGCAAAGGAATCTCACCTAGTGATTCCAAAATTTCTAGGAAAATACCATCATACTTAAACTTGATCATACGACCACCGTGTTCAAGTTCTTCCGTCACCACTGCGGTCAATTGTCCATCACCAAACGTAATCTCTTGTCCAACTGGGTATTTTTTAGCAGGCTTCACAAGTGTTTCCCATACATCCCCATGATCTTGCCGAAGTAGCAACACTTCGACGTGACCACCAGTACCAGGACGTTCGCCATACAAACGCGCTGGCAAAACACGGGAATTGTTCATCACCAAAGCATCACCTGGATTAAGATAATCCAAAATGTCATAGAAATAGCGATCATGTACTTCACCCGTAACTGCATTTAATTCCAGCAGACGTGAACCATCACGACGTTCCAATGGTGTCTGAGCAATTAGCTCATGTGGCAAGTCATAATCAAAATCTTCAAGTGTGTAATGTTCTTCAGTCATCTATTTCAACCCTTCTTTTCAATATAAGGTAAATCCAAGTGTGCATACGCTGCTTGTGTCACGACACGTCCGCGAGGGGTCCGTTGCAGGAAGCCGATTTGCAATAGGTACGGTTCATACATCGACTCAATCGTGTCGACCTCTTCGCCGATGTTTGCTGCAATTGTATTCACACCGACTGGACCACCTTGATAAAATTCAATCATCGTTCGTAAAATTTTGTGATCGACTTCGTCTAGACCAGCTTCATCGACTTTCAGCAAATCTAATGAAAAGTTCACCATATCATCGTCAATATAGTCACGATCCTTAACCATCGCAAAATCACGCACCCGACGCAACAAGCGGTTAGCGACACGCGGCGTGCCCCGTGATCGCCGAGCTAATTCAAACGCCCCGTCTGGTTGAATTTCCGTATCAAATATATCAGCTGAACGCTTAATAATTTCAGCCAACTCATCCGTATTGTAATAGGCCATGTGCTCAACAATACCAAATCGGTCACGCAACGGTTGCGATAACATGCCGGCACGCGTCGTTGCGCCAATCAAAGTAAAGGGTGGCAACGGGAAGTGAATTGGCCGCGCTGTCGGACCTTCGCCTGCAATGATATCAACATAAAAGTCTTCCATGGCCGAATACAGCATTTCCTCTACCGTTTTCGGCATACGATGAATTTCGTCAATAAATAAGACATCCCCGGGTTGCAATTCATTTAATAGCGCTAACAAATCACCCGATTTTTCAATTGCTGGCCCGGAAGTCGTCCGTAACCCGACACCCATCTCATTCGCGATTACCATCGCCAACGTCGTCTTTCCAAGTCCTGGTGGTCCATACAGTAGCACATGATCCAATGGCTCCTCACGCTGACGAGCCGCTTGAATATAGACTTGTAACCGTTGTTTCAATGGCTCTTGACCAATGTACTGTCGCAACGTACTAGGACGCAATGATTTCTCAATCGACTCTTCGCCTAATTCCGCACTGGTATCACGCAATATATCATCTGCCATTTGATACCATCCTTTCTATACTCTTACTGCAACAAACGCAATCCAGCACTAACATACTCCGCCGTGGTCATTTGCGCTTCCTTAGTCAACACTTTTTCAACCCGCGTAATGTCCTTCTTCGCATAGCCGAG
Organism: Weissella sp. MSCH1; assembly: GCF_045799135.1. NCBI lineage: Bacteria > Bacillati > Bacillota > Bacilli > Lactobacillales > Lactobacillaceae > Weissella > Weissella sp. MSCH1. Next base: position 2,768 of record NZ_JBJMBA010000043.1, read on the forward strand.
TGCTTCCAGCGCTAATAAGGCATCCGCTAATTCTGGATTATCGCTCGTTTGCTTTTCAGGCAAAACCAAGTTGATTTCAATATCATTATTAAATGGCAAATCACTCAACTTATTTTGCAAGTCCAACACAATTTGTTGGGCAGTCTTCTTACCAATACCCGGGAATTTCGTTAAGAATGTAATATCGTTATCCGCAATCGCTTGAACAAGCCCCGTATGGTCGGCATTCGCCAAAATTGCTAACGCTGACTTCGGCCCAATCCCCGACACATTTAACAACTTTTGAAACAACAACTTTTCATCGGCTGTTAAAAAGCCATACAATGATTGTTCATTTTCACGAATAATTTGTTCCACATAAACCCGTTCTAACTCATTCATTGGAAAAGCATAGGGGTTCGCCACCAAAACACGGTAGCCAATGCCGCCAACTTCAACGACAATATAGTTTGGTGCAACTTCTGTTATAACACCGTTTAAATATTCGTACATTTTCGTCGAACCTCGCTTAATTTCTATTTATTAGTATACCAGAAAATTAGGTTATCTCGAATTCCACGCCAAATCTTATGACGTCTTCAGAATAAGAACAGAAAATTCATATTTAATTCACAACTACTGAATATGATAACTATATCGACTTGATATTAATCAGTTGTTCAACCCACGAACGACTGCAAGTCGATTCGTCACCCACATGGCGATTGATTCAGCTTACCCAAGCGAATCTACTCAATTAATATCTCTTATATAACCTACAACAAAAATGGACCTCGTCTTCGCGACAAGGTCCATTTTTGTTTAGTCAGCGTTAATATCAATAAAGTCCCACTTCTCAAAGTCAAATAACCCTTGATCCGTAATTTTAAGACTCGGAATAACAGGCAAGGCCATAAACGATAATGTTTGGAAAATATCGAATGAGACATCACTAATAGCGGCCAGAGACGCGTGCAGCGCCTTTGTTTGGGTCACGATTGTCTCAGCTGATGCTGACGACATCACCCCACCGATATCGAGTGGCAATGACGTAACCGTCCCATCATCTGACACGACCACCATGCCACCACCCATCGCGATCAATTCTTCAGCCGCCCGCAACATCAGCTCATCTGTGACCCCTGCAATCACCATATTGTGAGAATCATTTGAAAAAGTCGTCCCAACCGCGCCATGACGAAGGCCCAACCCCCGAATAATACCGACACCATTTCCCAAATCATGATATCGTTCGGCGACCGTAATTTTAGCAAACTCGGCATTCGCAACAAATTGACCACGCGCATCACGTGGCACCTCAAGAATTGCGTGTGTGGTGTCGATATGACCGGGTTTCACGTCAATCACATGGGCACGGCCAGTCTCCAGCGGTAACGCCAAGTCCGATGCCTGCAGCGTGACCGTCATTAGGTTCTCAGCAAATCGATTAGGTGTAATCGGCTCATCAAATGATTGCCACGCACCGCCAACCATAACCGCCTGTGGCGAAAGCGTTGTTAAATCGGCCGTTAGAAATAAATCTGCCTGATACCCAGCAGCTAAGGCCCCCACATCCGTTAATTGATGAGCCTGGGCCGCATACAATGTTGCCAGGGTCAGCGCTTGTGTCAGCGGCATACCATGTGCCACCGCTAAACGAACGCTATGATCAATTGAGCCATTTTCAACAACATCAACGCTCGTCTTATCATCCGTTGCGAAGGAGAAGCGCTGTTGATTAGCTGCCGTAATTGCCGGCAGAATCGCAACTTCATCTTGTTCAACCGTGCCCTCACGCACAAGCACATGCATCCCAAGATTGACCCGATCAAGCGCCGAGTCAGCATCCGTTGCTTCGTGATCCGTCGAAATCCCCACGGCCCGGTAATCAGCCAGTTGGGTCGCCGTCAAGCCGGCCCCATGTCCATCGACTGGTTTATGTGCTGCCAAAGCATCAGCAATCTTTTGTTGCATGTCAGCATCATGATTGGCTACCGCCGGATAATCCATCACCTCAGCAAGACCACCGACAACCGGATCCGCATAAAATGGCAGCAAATCACTTGCAGTTAATTTAGCCCCCGTTCGCTCGAACGCCGTGGCTGGAACCGAAGACGGTAACATCACATGATAGTTAAATGGCGTCCGCTTGGCTTCATCAAGCATATATTGAACAGCCGCTGCACCAGCCACATTGGCAATCTCATGCGGATCGATGAACGCACGGGTTACACCATGCTGTAACAACACAGCGGCCAAGGTCGTTGGTGCAAAGGTCGTACTCTCAACGTGCATATGCGCATCAATCAAACCCGGAATAATAAATTGACCGGCGGCATCATAAGTAGTTAATGCCTCGTAGGCTGTTGTATCACCCCGAAAAACAATCCGGTCTTGCGTAATCCAAAGCGTTTCAGGTTCAAACGTTTGCGAAAATACATTTAATACCTGCCCGTTAATAATTTTTAAATCGACTGTCGTCATCTTTTCTTCCTTATATACAGTAAAGTGCGGTGTCACCACCGCACTCAACGTCACTTAATTTTTAGCGTAGTTTGGCGCATCTTTCGTCAACTCCACGTCGTGTGGGTGACTCTCAGCTAAACCAGCCGCCGTGATTTGCACAAATTGTGCTTCTTCACGAAGTTGATTAATTGTCGCGGCTCCTGTGTAACCCATACCAGAACGCAACCCGCCGGCAATTTGGAAAAGATTATCTGTCAGGTCACCCGTCATGATTTGGTCATCAACCATCGTAGCAATCGCCCCAGCTGCAATGGCTTTAACAATGTCACCCGAATAACGAATACCAGCACCCAAGATGACGGCGGCATCAAATTCGGCAGCTAATTCAGCAAATGCCAGTGTTGTTGTCACTGTATAGACCGGTTGGCCTGGCGTAGGTGCCACAACTAGTGCATCGATGCCTGTCGCCAATACCTGACGGGCAATCGTTTCATCAGCGACTGGACCCACTAAAATTGTCAATGGTGGCACTTGTTGCGCCAGTAACTTGAGTGATTCGACAGCCAAATCAAGTTGATCATCCAATTCGTAATAGATGACGCTTGCGCCGGCCGCGTGTAACGTCACCGCTGTTTCAAACGCGTCAGGCGCATTACGGACCGCTACCCCAATCGTCGCCGCCTCATCAGCAGATCGTAAGTCTTGAACATCTTGTAGTTGCGTTTCCCCCGCTGGCAAAATTGCCAGTGCACCGTTTTCTGAAAATTGTTGTGCAACTTGCTTATCAGTCATCGCCGGTGCCCCAATCACTGGCAATGCCAAGGCAACAGTTGGTGACAGCTGCGTGCCCAATGCAACCGAATTTGGTAAGACGTCAGATGCGCGAGGCACCAACAATACTTGATCCAAGCTTAACCCTGTCGTAACCGTTTCTGTCGTCATTTTGATGTTTCCCTCCTATTGTTGTGCCACGATGCGTGCAACTTGTGGTAAATGCGTGTAATCGATATCAGCCTTGTCATTGCGAATATGACCGGCTGTTGCCGCCTGGCGAATTGAATGAACACCTGCAGCGCCAAGACCACGGCGAACATCGACCATCACTTGATTTAGGACATCCGTTAGCGCACCCTTGTATGCCGTACGTGCTTCAATCCCTTCAGGAACCATTTTGTTTGCTTCATTCACTTCGCCTTGGAAGTAACGATCTTTTGAACCATTTTCCATGGCAGCAATTGACCCCATCCCACGGTATGACTTGTATTGGTAACCAGTGTGTTCATCAGTAAACACCTCACCCGGTGCTTCAAGCGTACCGGCCAACATTGAACCCAACATGACCGCATTACCACCTGAAACCAACGCCTTCACAATATCATTGGCGTCTTTGATACCACCATCCGCAATAATTGTCTTACCATATTGCTTGGCTACTTCAGCTGCCGCCGCAATGGCTGAGACTTGTGGTACACCCACGCCAGCAACTACGCGGGTCGTGCAAATTGAACCCGGCCCGATGCCAACCTTAACCACGTCAGCTCCAGCGTCGTACAACGCTGCTGCACCAGCTGCCGTCGCAATGTTACCAGCAATAATGTTCAACGCCGGAAAGGCATCGCGGACTTCCCGCACTTTGCGCAGCACCCCTTCAGAATGACCGTGGGCTGAGTCAAGGACAATCGCGTCAGCTCCAGCTTCAACCAATGCACCCACGCGCTTGATCGTATCTGAGGTCACCCCAACCGCACCAGCAACCAGTAGATGACCATTAAAATCAACCGCTGCTTGTGGGTACCGAGCTGGATCAACAACTGCTTGCTTAACTTTTTGGACCTCAGCTGCTTGGTCTGCAATGACCATATTCTTGTGTACCACACCCATACCACCAAGCAAGGCAATTTGGGTTGCCAAACGCGCTTCCGTCACCGTGTCCATCGCGGCAGATAAGACTGGCATATGCAACTGCAATGACGGTGTTAGGTTGGTTGCTAACGAGACATCATTGGCAGGCACAACCTGTGCGTTCGTCGTTAACACTTGCACGTCCTCAAAGGTCAACCCCATTGGAACAAATTTGTTGGTTACACTAAACTGAGACATAAAACCCTCCAAAATTTTTGTAACAAAAAAGCATTTCTGGATACAGTGATCCACAAATGCTTGCAAAGAGAGTCTCTTATTCAGTCATTTGCGGATTGTCGCCACTTTCGGTAGGCGGTAGAAACTCGCTGGCCATTTTCCAGCAATTAAATCTGCAAGTGCAAAAATGATTTTTGTGTAAAAGTTATTGTTCAATATATTACACGTCTTATGAAGGATTGCAAGTGCTGATGCCGAATAAAATCATTTAACTTGCATTTTAAGTTCGGTTAACAGTTTTACATTAGACAATCCGGGTGCATCTTCCGAAAAATAAGCGTACAATTGTCTCTTGGAATTAAATAACTGTGGAAAAAGGAGACTTCTTTATGACCAAGAAATTAGCCGGTCTCCCAACTTGGCAACGTAACCTATTTGTTTTATGGTTCGGTGTCTTTATGACCGGTATCGGATTTAGTGAAGTCTTGCCATTCTTATCACTCTACGTTGATACGCTTGGTAACTTCAGTAAAAATCAGCTCACCTTTTATAGTGGGCTAGCTTTTGCCATCACCTTTTTGATGACAGCGATTGTGTCACCTTTCTGGGGTAAGTTAGCAGATAGCAAAGGACGTAAGTTAATGTTACTGCGCGCCTCACTTGGTATGGCCATCGTGTTTCTGCTCATGGGACTTGCCCAAAACATTTGGCAATTAGTGTTCCTGCGGGCTTTGCAGGGGTTATTTGGTGGTTTCGTTTCAAACGCGAATGCCATGATTGCAACGCAGACCCCGAAGGAACGTTCAGGGTACGCCCTTGGTATGTTAGTGACTGGGGTAACCGGTGGTCAACTACTTGGCCCATTCATCGGTGGTATCTTAGCATCCGTGGTAAGCTATCGCGTTTCATTTTTTATTACTGGTATTATTTTCTTACTTGTTTTCACCTTAACGTTAACGCTCGTCAAAGAGGAGTTTACACCTATTGAACGCGGTGCTTCACCATCACGCAAAGAAGTTTTCAAACTACTCCCCTTCCCTAAACTGACAGTTGGTTTATTTACCACAACTTTCATTATCCAAACAGTTAATCTGTCAATCAGTCCAATTGTTGCCCTATTTGTACGTGAGTTGAATCACGGGGCTGGTAGTACAACCTTCCTAGCAGGTGTTGTCGCAGCCATGCCTGGTATCGCAACCATGATTGCGGCACCGCGATTTGGTCGCATCGGGGATCGCATCGGTACACACCGTATGATTATGATTGGGTTCGTCTTAGCATTTATCTTTATGCTCCCAACCGGATTTGTCACAACCGTCTGGCAACTCGCCATCATGCGTTTTATGATTGGTATCTCTGATGCCACCATGTTACCAGCGGTGCAAACCATGTTGACGAAATCAACGCCGCGTGAAATTACATCACGTATTTTTGCTTACAATCAGTCATTCCAGTCATTAGGGGCCGTTGCTGGACCAATGCTTGGTACGGTGATTGCAAGTGTGCTGGATTATAACGGGATTTTTATTTTCAGTGCCTTCTTAATTGTGCTGAACGCTATCCTATTCTTTATCCGTACGCGTTTCCTACGCGCCGGTGGCAGTCTAGATGACTAAGTTAACCAAAAAAACCGCTCGAGTTTTTGCTCGAGCGGTTTTTTGAATAACTTACATTTTTCGTAAGACGTGATACATCAGCAAAATAGCCAACTGTAACGCACCAAATGACACCACGAAGACCAAACTATGCGTGGTAAACGCCTGGGCGACCTGTGTTAGGACACCATGCATATCCGTTACTAACTCCCAAGAATTTAATCGTAGGAAACGACCCAAATAAATACCAAAGGCCGATAGCAAGGATAAACCTGCATAAAAAGTCAACGTCTGCAATGGCTTTTTCTCGCCAAAATACGCAATTGCCACCGCGTGAGCTGACGACATGCCAAACAGCATTCCCATCAAAACACCACTAGCTAAAATCGCATAGTTAAAGAATTGCGTTTCCGTCATTAAACCAGTCCCAATTGATGACAAGTGACTAAAATCAGTCACCATGTACATCGTATTCGGGAAGAAAACCAACCACGCCGCCGTCAATCCCCATTTCAGCCAACGTGTTGATTTTGTTGCGCGAATCCATAACGCCAAATCAAACGGCACAATGGCCAAAAAGACGTTCCAAATTAGAAAATTAAAGTTTGTCGGAAAATACCAAACAACCAGCATGAAAGCCAGTACCAGCACATGGATTTCCAAAATATTCCGCTTCAACACGTTCACCACCTCATGAATTACCTCATGAAAATTATTATACGTCAGCTAGGTTAAATGCGATATAGGGAATTAGTCGCTTACTTCAGCGAAGACGTTTGCGCCGTCACCCGTTTATCGTATGGCACTTCGAACAAATCAACTTCACCAACTGTTAGATTCGCTTGACCAGCCAACAAATCTTGCACTGACGCCTCAAATGAGTCCGTCGCGTCATCAGCAACTGGCACAGTCACTGTTACCCCAGTATCGTACTGCGTATCCAAAATCGTAAACTCATGCTGTTCAAGCCAATACTTGAGCGGCTCATAATTCTTATAGTCAACCCGAATTGACATTTTGTGGCGTTGAATGCGTTCCACTAGTCCCAATTCGGCAATGCCACCAGCCACCGTACCGGCATACGCACGGACAAGACCACCAGCCCCTAATTTGATGCCACCGAAATAGCGGGTCACGACCGCCACAATATCATGCACCTCATTATTTTTAAACACTTCAAGCATCGGCACCCCAGCCGTACCAGCTGGCTCACCATCATCAGAGTAGCGTTGTACTTGGTCGCGCTCCCCCAACATATACGACCAAACATTGTGTGTGGCCTTATTATGCTCTTTGTTAATGCGATCAATAAACGCACGGGCATCCGCTTCCGTTTCAACACGAGCCATGTTAACAATGAAGCGCGACTTTTTAATTGTTTGTTCCCACGTATATTCTGACGCGGCAATGGTAATGTATTGATCTGTATTCACAATATGTTCAGTCTGATTTCCTGCCATAATGATTACCTCGTTATTAAACAATAAAAAGCCAGATGCCGGCATCTGGCTTTTTAATTAACTTACTCTTCGAATTCGAACTGGAAGTCCAAGATTTGAACGGTGTCACCACCACGGGCACCAGCATCACGCAATGCCTCATCAACACCCATAAAGCGCAATTGACGAGCAAAACGCATCATTGATTCCGTGTAGTTGGTATTCGTACGCTTGAACAAGCGCTCGATTTCATCACCGTAAAGTACCCAAACACCATCTTCATCACGATCGATTTCGAATGGTGTCCGTTCCTCAGAGAACTCGTACAAAGCTGACACTGCGTCGTCAGGCTCCATCCCCTTAGGAATAAAGGCTGGCGTCTCGTCCAACAAGTCGGCTGTTCGTTGCATGAGCGGTTCCAACCCTTGGCGCGTCAATGATGAAATCGGCATAATTTCAACATCGTCTGGCACATTTGGATCCGCAGCTAGCTTTTTCTTGAATGTCGCCAATGTTTCTTCGGCATCAGGCATATCCATCTTCGTTGGGACGATAATCTGTGGTCGCTCCAACAAGGCTGGATCATACTCTGCCAATTCATTGTTGATCTTCAAGAAATTCTCGTAAGGATCTTCTTCTGGATCGATACCTGACATGTCGATCATGTGCAAAATAACACGCGTACGCTCAACGTGACGTAGGAATTGAATTCCCAAACCGACACCTTGTGACGCACCCTCAATCAACCCAGGCAAGTCAGCCATAACAAAGTCACGACCATCTTCCAAACGAACCATTCCCAAGTTAGGAACCAACGTCGTAAAGTGGTACGCTGCGACCTTTGGCTTTGCCGCCGTCACAACTGACAGCAACGTTGACTTTCCAACAGACGGGAATCCAACTAGACCAACATCAGCTAGCACCTTCAATTCAAGGGCGATATCCAATTCTTCACCAGGCTCACCGTTTTCAGCGATTTCAGGTGCTGGATTTGTTGACGAGGCAAAACGCATGTTACCACGACCACCACGACCACCTTGAGCAACCACCAAACGTTGACCTTGCTCGGTCAAATCGCCAATGACGCGACCTGTTTCAGCTTCAGTAATCGTCGTTCCTTGAGGTACCTTAATAATCAAATCATCAGATGACTTACCCGTCATCCCCTTAGTGGCTCCGTTACCACCAGGAGTTGCCTTAAAGTGGCGCTTGTAACGGAAATCCATCAACGTACGCAACCCTTCATCAACTTCCATTACAACTGATCCACCGTGACCACCGTCACCACCAAATGGACCACCCATATTAATATACTTTTCGTGACGGAAAGAAACGGCACCATCGCCACCCTTACCGGCCTTCACAAAAATTTTAACTTGGTCGACAAACGCCATGGTTTATGACCTCACTTTCTTTTTTAAGCTCTTACTCTATAATAAACCAGCTCATCAGACCGAGTCATGCGAACAGGACAAGCTGGCACGCCAAACACAAATTCCATTGTAACAGGCGTATTTTGTCGCTTATCATTTTACAGTAATTAAGCGGGTTTGACCACCTTTAATCATCAGCATGCTGAATTGCTTGCAACGAAATTTTGATTGCATTAGCCACTTTTTCAGATACGCCCACTTCTCGCAGGTCATCTATTGAGGCATTCGCAATCTTATTTAATGAGCCAAACTTAGCCAGCAACTTCTGACGTGTCTTGGGACCAACGCCAGCAATTTCATCCAATTTTGAGCCCAAAGAGCTCTTAGAACGTAATTGCCGGTGGAACGTAATCACAAAACGGTGCACTTCGTCCTGAATCCGCTGCAACAAGAAGAAGCCTTGTGACTTTGGATCCAAGTTCACGTGCGGTTCACCCTCTTCACGCAACAAATCTGCTGTTTTGTGCTGATCGTTTTTCACCATGGCCGCAACTGGAATATCAAGCCCCAATTCGTCCTCAATGACTTCACGGGCAGCGTTCAGCTGAATGACACCACCGTCCATCAAAATCAAATCTGGCATTTCAGCATGTTCCTTAAGCAAACGGGTATATCGACGGCGAATGACTTCCATCGTTTCAGCCCGTTCATCCGCATGCTCGACTGTCTTGTTTTTGTACTTCCGGTACTTATTTTTATTAGGGACACCATCCTCAAAGACGACCATCGCAGACACCATTTCGGCCCCTTGCGTGTGTGAGTGATCGAATGCCTCAATGCGGTGGATTTCAGGAATCCCCAATGCATCCGCGATTTCTTGCATAGCACCACTTGTCTTCGACTCATTCATTTCCATCAAACGGAACTTCTCATCCAACACAATCTTTGCGTTTTTCTCTGCCAAATCTAATAGATCACGCTTTTCACCACGTTGCGGTGTCCGCACTGGCACGTGCAGCACGTCCGAAATCATCGCTTTATCAACTCCGGCCGGCACTAAGATTTCTTTTGGCAACACGGCATTTTTCCGATTATAGAACTGCAAAATAAAACTGGTCATTTCTTCTTCAGCTGACTCCACAATTGCAAACGTACGCTTCTCACGTTTCATCAGTCGCGCTTGCCGTACGAAGAAGACCTGGACAGACAGCCAACCCTTATCCATATAAAAATTAAATAGGTCTCGTGGTGTACCGTCCTTGGAAATAATCTTTTGTTTCTCAACCGTTGTTTCGATAAACTTCAACTGATCGCGTAAATCAGCCGCCCGTTCGAATTCCAAATTTTCCGAAGCCGTGTTCATCTTCTCGTTCAGGACCTTTGTCACTTCTTTCGTATCACCATCCAAGAAGCGTTGGATCTTTTTAATTTGGTCCAAATACTCCGTAAATGGGACCTGACGATAGCATGCACCCAAGCATTGCCCCATGTTAGCGTACAAGCAAGGACGACCTTGATAACCGTTACAACGCCGGAGTGGGTACACCTTTTGCAGGAAGTGTAACGTTTCCTGGGCAGCGTAGACGTTTGGATACGGACCAAAGTACTGGGCACCGTCCTCCTTAACATCATTTGCCAACTCCAATTTCGGATCGGCTTCATGGGTGATTTTAATGTAAGGGTACCCCGTCCCGCGCTTCAAACGAATGTTGTAATAAGGTTGGTACTTTTGAATCAAGGTGATTTCAAGGAGCAAGGACTCTTTTTCAGAGCTTGTCACTATAAAATCAAAATCCGCGATATTCTCAACCAACTGCGCCGTTTTACCAGTGTGTTCGCTCTTAAAATACGACCGTACACGATTTTTTAGATTCTTCGCCTTACCAACGTAAATGATTTTGCCGTTGATATCTTTCATTTGATATGAACCCGGCAAATCTGGTAACAAGGCTAACTTTTGTTCAATATGTTCTGACGCCATTCGCTTTTCCTTTCGACAAATATTCCTTTCTTATTATACGCCGACATTCGGTTTAATTTAACCCCAGACATTTGAACAAAAAAACGCACATCCTTGGTTAGGACATGCGATTAAATCATTATTTTGTTCGGTAAACGTAAACGCTGATTGCAGCAACCGTAAGTAAAACACCAGCCATGGCAATTAACATATCTGTGTTGCTTGGCGTTGGCATTGCAGCAGTGCTTGCGGCAAACCCTTGTTCCGTCAACCCCCACACGCCAGTAATCATCGCGCCCACTGTTAGTGCCATCTTTTGTACAGCCTTCATTATATTGTTAGTCCTTTTCTTATATAATCATCACTTGCAAGAACTTATATTACAGGGCGAGTATGATTGAATTATGAATTTGTAACCGTTATCATTTTTGTGAAAAGTCGTTCATTGGCATCCATAAAGTCCCCATTAAGTTAACATGTTATACTAGAGATAATATTTTAACCGGGGGTGCTACTATGCCATTGCAAACAAAGCGAACTGATGAACTAAGCAAGCAATTTGATGATTTATTCGTCATGCCTGATGTCAAAGACGATAATAAGGATCGTTTTTTGGGTAAGAAGGACGAAGAACAACTAAAGCGTTAACAAAAAGGAAGTGCGTCAATATTGACGCACTTCCTTTTTGTTTAATCCTTCGTTTTAACAAACAATCCCTTCAGACTGCCTAAGGCTGCCTTGGTGATATTACCATCACTGTAAGTCAGCACGTTGCGCTTATAAACACGCAGACCGAACCGACTTAGGAAAATCAAAACAATTAATTCTAATACCAATGCAATGGTGGCATCCCCCATCGTTGCATATTGTAGTCCCAACCGGGCTGGCATCAAGGTTTGAGAAATAAATGGCACGAATGATAAAACGTTCAAGAACGTATTGTGCGGTTGACCTGACAACGTAAACGTCAAGACGTACCCAATCATGGCGACATAAGTCATTGGTGCAACGGCTTGTTGCACCTGACTTTGGTCATTAACCATTGCCGCCAGAATTGCTGTCAACACCATGTACATGAAGATAGCCACAAGAGCGAGCAACAACGACATAATGGCGAAGCCCATATCAACGCCGGCCAGTAGGCTCTTAACCATCTTTAGATACTTATAATGTGGCGCAAACACGTTCACAACTAACCCCGCCACCACATACAAGGCCGCATGGGTAATCGCTAACAAGGCAATGCCAGTTAGCTTACCGAAAAACTGCACCGCTGGTGATGTTGCAGACAGCAAGATTTCCATAATGCGTGATGACTTCTCATTCGCTATCTCTTGTGCAATCATGCTGACGTATGATGTCAAGAACACAAAAATCAAAATCCCCAAAGCTGAGGCCAAGGCATAATTAGCTGTATCCGCTGCGGCACCGCCACGAGTTTCACCCTTGTCACTTTGAACTTTCGTGGTCAAAGTCGGTGGCGTCATCAATGTTTGAAGCTCAGTTGGTGACAACTTCATTGCCGACGCTTTCGCCAACATCGTGTACGTATTCAGCGACGCCTTCATTTTTGTTTCAGAAACAGATTGCCCATCTGCAGAATTCACCAATTCATACTTTTGATTGGCAGTTGCTAAATAGGCATCCAGCTTTCCTTTTGTCAATTCTCGCTTTGCCTGTTTCTCGTCAGTCACATTTTTCACTTTGATGTCAAAGGCATCATCTTTTTTTAAGTATGTCGCTAAAGCTGGTTCATTCACCACCCCCACAACAGGTGTCTTATGACTCTGAGTGGCGGTAATAATAAACGAAATACCAGCAATCACTAACAAAATTAGCATTGGTGCTAAGACCAATGACCAAAAGCCGACCGACTTAATCCGCGTTTTATACGTCTGACGGGCGACTAACATTAACTGCTTGGCTGTCATTATGCTTGCCCTCCTTGTACTTCGCGACGGAAAATTTCGTCCAATGTCGGTGGTTGTTGCGCAAAGACTGGCACATACCCATCTTGGGCAACCAACTGAAAGACTTCGCGGCCAACCGCTGCGTCAGTTAATTGCAGATGACGGCCAGGTCCCTGTGGCGTAATACTTTTCACGCCGGCAATCTCACGCAACTCAGCATCCGTAACCGGCGACTCCAAATAAATCTCAGTTCGTCCGAACGATTCGCGGATTGCATTGGTGTCACCGTGCAACACCGTCTCACCATGACGAAGCATCGTCAGTTGATCAGACAATTTTTCGACACCACTCATATTGTGTGAACTAAAAATAATCATGGCCCCCTCATGCTTCAAGCGCATAATTTCTTGCATCATCAACTCCGTATTGACTGGGTCCAACCCCGTAAACGGTTCGTCTAAAATCAAGAAATCCGGTTCGAAGATGACTGTCGCAATCAATTGTACTTTTTGTGCATTTCCCTTAGATAGTTTTTGCACCTTGTCACTTGGCTTACCCACCACGTCAAGCCGCTTCATCCAATCTACTAAGGCTGATTTCGCATCAGACCGTTTCATCCCGTGTAGCTCGGCAAAATACATGACTTGTTCTTCTATCGTCAATTTCTGATACAGGCCACGCTCTTCAGGCAAAAAACCAATCCGCTGCTTGTCTACAGCAGTGATGGCATGGCCATCCCAAGTCACCGTACCCGACGTTGGTTCGATAAAATCCAAAATCATGCGAAAAGTCGTCGTCTTACCAGCCCCATTTTGGCCAATCAACCCCATAACTTCACCAGGATTCAGACGCATATTCATATCCTGAACCGCAATTTTATCACCAAACTGCTTGTTCAGATGTGTTAATTCAATCATCACTGTCCCCATCCTATATTCTGTTATTGACATTGTACCTAATTTTTATCGCATATGGGCCGTTCTTAATATTTAGTTGAGATTTTCCAGTTATCGCCAACAAAAAAACGTCCACTGTCATCACACAGTAGACGTTTCAAGTTTAACCCCAGTTAATTTCGTCACGTTGGACAAGTTGGAAATCAATATCCGCCATGCGCCCGCGACCGGTTGGGTTTTGACCGTGCACTTGCAAGTAGAAACGGGCGTCATCATCAGCGCGCATTTCCGTAGCTGGCACAACCACATCGTGATTGTAGTGCAATTGGAACCCATTCAACTCAGGAATAAAAGTATATAAACGACCGACATCAACGTCGAAATCCTTGCGATACATTGCAACAAGCTCTGTGCCTTGCAATGGCGCTGTTAAATCATAGCGAATCATTGGATTGCCCCCTGATTAATTTTCTTTAGCGCTATTATCACGCGTTTTTACGGAATCGGTCAAGCATTTCGGGTGTAAAACGCAATTCACGCGGCTTAGAACCATTTGCTGGTCCCACCAGTCCCCGATCTTCCAACGCATCCACGATACGACCAGCACGATTGTACCCCATGCCGAAGTGACGCTGAATTGATGAAGTTGAGGCACCGCCGGCACGAAGGATAAATTCAAGTACTTCGTCCCATTTTTCATCCAAATCGTCAGCACCATCGCCACCGTTTTCAAGCGCTTGCACTTCTTCATCGGAAACCGTCATGCTGTCATCGTACTGCGCTTCACCTTGATTCTTAATAAAGTCCGTCAATGCTTCCACGTCTTCATCCGTCAAGAACGCGCCTTGCACACGTTGTGGTCCGTTCGAACCGATTGGCGCGAACAGCATATCACCACGACCTAACAACTTTTCAGCCCCGTTACTATCCAAAATCGTCCGTGAATCGACCCCGGATGACACAGCAAACGCCATACGTGATGGCACGTTCGCTTTAATCAAACCGGTAATGATATCAACGGATGGGCGTTGCGTCGCGACAATCATGTGGATTCCCGCTGCACGTCCAAGTTGTGCGATACGCACAATGGCATTTTCGACATCGCCGGACACCGTTGATGTCATCATCAAATCGGCCAACTCGTCGATGATAACAACCAAATAAGGCATCTTTTGTAACACTGTACTTGGGTCGCTCGCATTTTGCTTTTCAACAAACCGGTTATACCCATCAATGTTACGCACACCTTCTTCGGCTAACAGTTTGAAACGCCGGTCCATTTCAGCGACCACTTTCTTCAAACCAAGTGACGCCTTCTTAGGATCTGAAATCACTGGTGTAATCAAGTGGGGAATATCATTATAGACTGACAACTCAACCTTCTTGGGGTCAACTAACATCAAGCGTACCTGCGACGGCTTTGCTTGCAACAAAATCGACGCCAAGATACCGTTGATTGCGACTGACTTACCTGAACCAGTTGAACCGGCAATCAGCAAGTGCGGCATCTTCGTCAAATCCAACTTCACGACACCACTTGTAACACCACGCCCAATTGGCACAACCAATGGTTTCTCCGTATCAACACCAGCCTCTTCGACCATGTCCCGGAAACCAACCGTCGCCTGTTGGTCATTCGCCACTTCAATACCAACGACGTTTTTACCTGGAATTGGCGCCTCAATACGCAGTGACTTAGCCGCTAAGGCGAGCGCCAAATCGTCGGCTAAGTTTTGAATCTTTGAAACCTTCACCCCAACTGCTGGTTTAATTTCATATTGGGTTACCGTTGGTCCCAACACAACTTTTTCAACCGTGGCATTGATGTTAAAGCTCTTCAATGTTTCATGTAAGATACGTGCCTTTTCATTTAGTGCATCACGCTCAGCAGATTGGTCGGTTGAACCAATGTGTTGCAACAGTTCAGTGGTCGGTAAGACGTAATCCTTATCATCAATCACCGTACCCAATCCTGACGCATCAACGTCTGCCTTGGGTTCTGTGATTGTTGATGGTTCAACGTGACCGACACCGGCTTGATGCGCTTGTGTCTTTGGTGATGTTGCTTGATTGCTGTGCCCCAAGATATCTGCGTGCGTCAATGGCGTTTCTTGTCCCGGTAATAAGTCAT
The DNA here is from genome assembly GCF_045799135.1 of Weissella sp. MSCH1. Classification (NCBI taxonomy): domain Bacteria; kingdom Bacillati; phylum Bacillota; class Bacilli; order Lactobacillales; family Lactobacillaceae; genus Weissella; species Weissella sp. MSCH1. The sequence continues at coordinate 18,596 of NZ_JBJMBA010000043.1, forward strand.
CATCCGGTATGTCCGCACCATAGACAACTGGTGCAATTTCTTCATGTTCTGACTGAATAACATCAGTCGGATCGAAATCCGGGTCAAAACTCATCGACGCTGCTGGTGCATCGTCAAGCGATGGTATAGGCACTTGCGTCAAATCAGGTTCAGGCGCCGGCGCAGTTGCACTAGGCGTAACTGGTGCCGGTACCGTTGGCGCCGTCTCGTGATGTGGCAACGGTGCCACAATTTCTGGCATCTTAAATTCTGTCGCCGTCGCTTCAGCCTCAGCAGCATCCGCTAACACGTCTTGTGGTGACTTTGCCTTCGTTGTCGCTAATTTAACGGGTTGACTAGCATCCGCTTCCGGTACAACGCCAGCCAACTTGGCTGCTTTATCCCCCTCTGATGCAAACGGGTCATCATTGAAGAAATCATTCATCGCCGTGCGCTGTCGATCGCGGAACCCTTCAATTGATTCCGTGACCTTTTCGTGGGCTGTCGTTGCCTGCGTTTGCACAAAGTCGCCCGTGCCTTCAGCTAACTTAAAGAAGTTATCAAAGACCTCGCGCAATGGTAAATTAAACATCACCACTAAACCAATAATTAACAACACAATGGCAATTAACCATGAGCCAAAATTAGATGATGCTATGTAAGTTGCGCTGTATAGCACCGCCCCAATCAAGCCACCACCAACTGGCGTCGTGACAGCATGATTATTGAGATCTTGATTAATCAATGTCTGAATAACCTGTGTATAGTTGTTGTGGACGTTCATTTTGTTGAACAACAAAATTGATCCGACCAACATGATACCTAAATAAAATAGGCCAAAACCAACATAATGTTGCCACTTAAATCGTCGTGGCCACTGACCATATGCAAGCACCACGAGAAATGGCACAAGCAAGACTAGCAACAAAAATTGGTATGAGCCCCCAACAATCAGGCGCACCATGTTGGCGATAAACTTACCCACCAAGCCAACTTTGGCAATTGCAAGGACGGCCAACAGACTAGCAAATAAGCCTAAGAATTGGGGCCCACGATCCTTTAGCCAAGTCATTGTGTCATTACTGGCTTTTTTTCGAGGGGCCGGCTTTTTGCGTGGTCGTGCTTTTGCCTTGGAGGCGGGACGTCGTTTAGTCGTCGCTGCCATCGCAGCCTCCTTTCTTAAGTAAATAATTGTTCATTTATTACTTTAACTTGTCGTAATCATATTCGTGCGTCAAATCAAGATTTGGGAAACCTTGTTGACGCAACGTTTCGTAGATAATAATAGCGGCCGTGTTTGACAAGTTCAGCGAACGAATGTGTTCATCGTTTTGTGGAATACGCAACGCCTTTTCAGGATGTTGCTTCATGAACGGCTCTGGCAAACCGGTCGTTTCCTTACCGAACAAGAAGTAATAATCGTGATCAGGATTCGTGTAATCTGCCTCGTGATAAGCCCGTGGCGCAAACTTAGAAATCAAGAACAACTCATCCGTGTCCTTAAGCGTTGCCATAAAGGCTGGCAAATTCTCGTGGACCGTAATGTCAACTGTGTCCCAGTAGTCCAACCCAGCGCGCTTAACGTGCTTATCATCCAACTTAAATCCCAATGGTTCAATCAGGTGTAATTTCGTGTTCGTTCCCGTTGCCGTACGGGCGATGTTTCCAGTATTTGCTGGCATCAATGGCTCAAACAATACAATATGATTCGTGCTCATGATAATCTCCTTTTCTAGGGCGGGTCCTCCCCTCCCCCAATGCGTTATTGCATACAAAAATAAGTATAGCACGGACAAATCCTCGACCGCGCTATACTTAAAAAACCTTATTAATGTCTTTACTGGTTGGTTTCGTCTCGAAACAGACCTGAGTTCAACTGCCACCACTTATACAAGCGATAAATCAGTACTTTGGCAATCGCATAGCCCGGAATACCAAAAACCACCCCGGCCAGGCCAAAAATATTACCCGCCGATAGCAAGATAACCACAACCGTTACTGGATGAACTTTGAGTGAGTTACCAAGCAACTTTGGCGCAATCACTTTTCCTTCCAATGTTTGCTCAATCATAAAGACAATGAACACATAGACCAACATCATGGGCGAAACGAACAGTCCAACAACCACCGCCGGAACCATCGCTAAAAACGATCCCAGAAACGGAATTAAGTTTAACAAACCTGCACTAATGGCAATTAACCAACCATACGGCAAACCGATAATCGTATAACCTATTGCAAACATGACCATCACTGCAAACGCGACTGACAATTGCCCCCGAATGTAGTTCGAAATTTGCTTGTTAATCTCGCCGATAGTATCCAAAAATGAGCCGCGTGCTTTAGGTGGCAAAAACTTCGCCATGTAGCTTGGCATCTGGTGGCCATCCTTTAGCAAATAAAACAAAATCAACGGGAACGTCACAATTGTGATAATGGCTGAAGTCAATGTACCAACAACCGAACTCACGCCATGAATGCCTTTTTTCGCATACTCAGCTGAGTAATCTTGGACCCATTTTGAAATATCACTATTCGTCTGATTAAACCACTTATTTACATCAGCAAAGCGCTTGTCAGCCGTTAACTGATCGATCATTTTGACCAAAGCTCGCCAATATTCCGGCCAATGATTGATCAAACCGACGATTTGGTCGCTCAACCACGGAATAAAGACAGCTAAGCCCCAGACAATCAACACCAACAATACCAAAAACTGCACCGTAATCGTCGCAACACGCGACATCTTATACCGACGTTCCGCCCAATCCACAATCGGATTCAAGAGATAATAAAACACGCCTGCAATGATGATTGGCGCACCGACCGCACTGAACAGTGCCACAATCGGTTCAAATATAAAATTTACTTTGTCAAACATGTAAATAATCGCTAATAGTAGCAATATGATTAGCATACTTGAGATGATTTTATTGTTTAACAACCATCGTTGAAAGACAGATTGTTTCGTCTCGCGATTTGTCATCTTTTATCCCCCATATATAAAAAACCAGCACCATGACTGGTACTGGTTTTATTGTATCAAGCTTAGATGAACAATACACGCACTGATTCGGGAATTTCGAAGTCCTTTTGTGACAACGTTAGCTCGCCCGTTACGGCATCTCGACGGTATACCGTAACATTATCCGTGTTTTGGTTAGCCGCAACCAAAAAGGCGTCATCTGGGCTCAAAGCGAAATCACGTGGGAAATCGCCTTCAGTTGAAATCCATTGGATATGTGCAACAGAAGCACCGTTATCCTTTACTGCAAAGACCGCGATTGAGTTGTGACCACGGTTTGATGTATAGACAAACTTACCGTCGTTTGACAAGTAAATCGCCGCACCACCATTGTGCTCCGTCCAATCAGCCGGAATTGTTGCCACAGTTTGCAAATGCGTGAATGAACCATCCGCATTGTACTTCAAAACTGAAAGTTGTGATGACAGCTCACCTAACAAGTAGGCATATTGACCATCAGGGCTGAAACGCAAATGACGTGGGCCAAAACCAGCCTCCGTCTCATACGTCGCAACTAACGTCAACTTACCGGCATCAGAGACATCAAACGTCAACACCTTGTCGGCACCCAAATCAACAACCGCGACACGATTGTCTGGCGTTAGATTATTCCAGTGCACGTGTGATGAACCTTGCTCTGGGCGAGGGCCGGTACCTTCAGATTGAAAACTATCCGTCAACGTCAATGAACCATCAGCGGCAATCGCAAAGACTTCTAACGTCCCCTTGTGGTAGTTACCTGAGTACAACAATTGACGTGCCTCATCAACCGCCACATAAGCAGGTGAAGCACCTTCTGCCAAAACTTCTTGGGTCAACGTTGCCGTATCATCCGCGAAATTAAGGACCGCGAGCCCACCTTGATCACCGTTTTTATCGACTGCATACAATGTGTTAGCCTTACTCAAGGCCAAGTAAGTTGGTGATCCAACTTCAGCAACCAACTTAGCATCTTGCAACTCACCAGTTTCCGTGTTCAATGCAGCTTCGTAAATTCCTTTTGAAACACGTCGCGTATAAGTACCAAATAAAATCTTTTCCAATGCCATGGTTGATCTCGCTTTCATTCATTAATAATCTTTTAGTAAACGCTTTCATTGTAACACAAAAGCGACCACACCAACAGATGCAGTCGCTTGATTTTCTTACTTATTTATTGGCAATAACTTCAATTTCAATACGTGCAGCTTTGGGTAACGTTGCCACTGCAACCGCTGAACGCGCTGGTAACACGTCAACGTCCTGGAAGAAGCGCGCATAGATATCATTCACCAGCGCAAAATCTGCCATGTCAACTAGGTAAACGCTCACCTTAACAATATCAGCCCGTGTCAACTCAGCAGCATCCAATAACCCATCAATATTAGTAAAAACCTGGTTAGCTTGTTCAAGCGTTGACGCACCTGCAAATTCACCAGTACTTGGTACTAAACCGATTTGACCCGATGCATACAGCGTACCGTTGCTTAAAACAGCTTGTGAATATGGTCCGATCGCAGCCGGCGCCTGCGTTGTCGTAATGATTCGTTTTGTCATCTTCATGTCCCCAATCTTAGTAATAGCGTTAGTATACGCGCTGTCGACCGTCAGCCAATAAAAAAAGGACCTGTCTGTAACACAGGTCCTTTATCAAGGTTATGCTTTGAACTTTCGACGTTCTTGGACACGTGAGACAATTACTGAGGCAACGATTGATAACGTTAACAAACCAATAATCACTGATAATGACACCACGTTTGAAATGTGGAAGTGCCAGTCCAATGCCTTGGCAGTCTCGTTCAAGACCATCTTGACCCCAATAAAGGCCAAAATAACAGCCAACGCGTACTTGATGTAGCGGAACATTGGCAGAATACCTGACAAGGCAAAATACAAAGAACGTAATCCCATGATAGCAAAAATATTTGACGTCACCACGATGAACGTGTCTTGTGTCACCGCAAGGACGGCCGGAATTGAGTCAACCGCAAACAATAAGTCGGAAGCTTCAATAAACAACAATGCCAACAAGAATTGGGTGGCATAACGTTTCCCATTTTCTTTAACCAAGAAATGTGGTTCCGCAACATCTTCCTTCAAAGGTAAAATTTTACGCAATCCCTTAATGATAAAACTATCATTCAAGTCTTGTGCTTCTTCTTTTTCAAACAGCATCTTCACACCAGTGACGATCAGGAAGGCACCAAAGATGTACATCAACCATGCGAAGTGATGTAACAATGCAGCCCCACCGAAGATAAAAATCACACGCATCACTAAGGCACCGAAAACACCCCAGAATAACAAACGGTGTTGATACTTCAATTCAATCCCAAAGAAACCAAAGACCAAGATGAAGATAAACAAGTTATCAATACTCAACGACTTTTCCAGCAAGTATGCCGTCACAAAGTCTAGGGCATGATCACCACCCGTAAAGAACCAGAGACCACCGGCAAAAATAAAGGCCAAACCGATCCAAAAGGCGCTCCAAAGTAGTGACTCCTTCATGGTTGGTGCCGCGTTGGTTTTGTGGAAGACTCCCAAATCGAGGGCCAACATGACCAAAACAAAGGCGAAGAAACCAATCCAATAACCTATACTAACTTCCATTTATTTCTCAACTTTCTGATATCTAGCGACGTCACGGCTCAACAATTTGACCCGCAATGACTATAAGTTTATTTTAACTGAATTCTCATCGAAATACTATTACCAACATTTTGGGAAAATATTGCAAATAAGACTGACAGCTGTCAGTCCATTAAGGTATGATGAGCCCTAGTTAACCAAAAAGGAGTTCGTTTATGAAGTCAACAAAAATCACAAAGCGCCTGCTCATGCTCTTAGGCGTTGTCCTCATCCTATTAGCCGGTTCTGTCGCTTACATGCAAGTATTTGGCCTTTACCGTGCTACCCCAACCGCGCAACGCGCAGCCCATTCAGCCACCGAAACGGCGGACTATTGGGCCTTCAAACCCAAAGCTGGTACTGCAAAAAAAGATACGGCCATTATTTTTTATCCCGGGGCGTTTGTCACAAGTGACGCCTATGCCATTTGGGCCAAAGATGTTGCCCAAGCTGGCTACCCCGTTTACTTATTGAAAACACCGTTATCTTTTTCACTAATCGCCCAGAACAAAGCGGACGTTGCGATCAAAAATAGCCATGCCCACCACTTTGTAATCGGCGGCCATTCCTTGGGTGGCGTGGTTGCCAGTGGTTACGTGGCCAAGCATCCCAAAACTCACATCACTGGTCTGTTATTACTTGCCAGTTATCCACAAGAGAAAAACCATTTGGCTAAGCGAAGCAATCTTGCTGTTTTGTCACTGACTGCTAGCCAAGATCAGGTACTGAAGCAAGCAAATTATCGCGCAGCAAAAGCGTGGTTACCTAAAGACACCCAGTACCAGACAATTAACGGTGGCAATCACGGTGGTTTCGGTAGCTATGGGCCACAAAAACACGATGGTCAAGCGACAATTTCAAACGCCCAACAACAGACAGCGATTGCTGATCGCATTGTTAATTGGCTAAACCGTTAGACCCCAAATTAAAAACACCCTGGACTGTATTAATCCAGGGTGTTTTCATATCATTAATTTGCAGACTTAACATCCAGTTCGAGGAAGTTAGCCACCTTTGTTGCTTCATCAGCAACCGCGTGTAGCGTTGCCAAACGGTTATTCTTAACCGCTTCGTCTTCGACCATAACCATCGTCTCTTCGAAGTAAGCCGCTACGGCTGGTTGTAAGTTCAACAATGCTGCAAGCTTCGCATCCGTTGCATCAACAGCTGCCACAGGCGCAACTGCTTCAAACAACGCCTTTTCGGCTGCATTCTCGAACAACGCAGCGTCAACAGTCGCATCCGTTGCATTCTTCGTTGTCAAACGCATTACACGAGTCAACGCTTCAACCCCTTCACGGAAGTTGGCATCGTTAACGTGGGCAACCAAGACTTGCGCTGATTCAAACATTTGCGTCGTATCAGCAAAGTTGTTCTTCGTCACAGCGTTGATAATGTCACGACGAACACCATCATCTTGCAACGCCTTCACAACACGGTCCGTCAAGAAGTTCACGACCGCAGCCACATTGTTTTGCAACTCAGCCATCACTTCTTCTGGCAACCCAAACTTAACGGCGTCAGCGTTAATGTCAGCAATCAAGTCTGACAAAATACCGTCAATATCCAAATCCCACTTATTGTCAGCCAAGATGTTCACAACACCTGAAGCGGCACGACGCAAAGCATATGGGTCATTTGAACCTGATGGCACCATACCACCCGCAAAGAATGACAACAAACTGTCCAACTTATCAGCTAGGGCCAATACCTTACCCAAATCTGACGCAGGCAATTCACCATCAGCAGAGATTGGCATGTAGTGCTCACGGATTGCTTGGGCCACGGCAGCATCTTCACCAAACAAGTTAGCGTACTTCTCACCCATGATACCTTGCAATTCATCAAACTCACCGACCATACCAGTCATCAAGTCAAACTTGTAAATTTCACCGGCGCGCGCCAACTTGGCTTGTTGATCATCAGTAAAGGCCAAACGACCAGCAATGATGGCAGCCAAGGCCTTGGCACGACGTGTGTGCGCGGCAACTGAACCCAGCTTAGCGTGGAATGACACCACTTCCAACTTGTTGTTGTAGAAGTCGATATCGTGCTTTTGATCTTCGTGGTAGAAGAACTTAGCGTCTTCCAAACGCGCAACCAGCACCTTTTCGTTACCGGCAATCACATTATCGATGTGTTCGGCGTTTCCGTTACGAACAGAGATAAAGTGTGGCAACAAAACGCCATTTGCATCAACGACGTGGAAGAAACGTTGGTGTTCCTTCATTGACGTAATCAATACTTCATCAGGCACTTCCAAGTAACCTTCGTCGAAGCCACCAGCAAAGGCCGTCGGATATTCAACAATGTTGTTAACTTCTTCCAGCAAATCTTCGTCAACGACAACGGTCCAGTTGTTATCACTGGCAATCGTTTCGACTTGTGTGCGGATGTTTTGCTTACGTGCTTCGGCATCTGCTTGTACAAAGACTGACGTCAAGGCCGCTTCGTACTGGTCAGCTGATGCAATTTCAACATCATGACCCAAGAAACGGTGTCCACGTGATGAACGACCCGTTGCAACTCCCAAGATATCAAATGGGACAACTTCATCATCCAACAATGCGACCATCCAACGAATTGGACGGACGTATTCAAACGTGTGACGGCCCCACTTCATCGTTGTTGAGAATGTCATTGCCTCAACAACTTGCTTAAAGCCCGTCAAAACTTCAGCTGCCGGCTTTCCAGCTTCAAACTTTGTAACGTAGATATACTCGTTACCGTTAAATTCCTTAAACGTAATGTCATCAGTCGTCAACCCTTGGCCGCGAACAAAGCCTTGGGCTGCCTTTGAATAGTTACCCTCAGCATCAAGTGCGACCTTCTTAGCAGGTCCCTTAACTTCTTCTTGGAAGTCTTCGGCCTTTTCAGCAACATCAGAAATCAACACTGCTAAACGACGTGGCGTAGAGAAAGGCTTAATTGCCCCGTATGCCAAACGCTCGTCGGCCATAAAGTTTTCGGCACGCTCAACCAATTGGTTAATTGCGGGCGTCACCAAGTGGGCCGGAACTTCTTCCAAACCAATTTCTAGCAAAAAGTTAGCCATCTTAGTTCTCCTCCTCATCTGCAGGCAAGTACTTCGCACGCAAAGCTTCATCCTTCAACAATGGGAAGCCAAGCTTCTTACGCTCATCAATGAAGGCACGCGCAACTGAACGGGCCATGTTACGGATACGTGAAAGATACTTCGCACGTTCCGTAACTGACACTGTGCCACGGGCATCCAACAAGTTAAACGTGTGTGATGACTTCAAAATGTAGTCGTAAGCTGGGTGAACCAAGCCCTTTTCCAAAGCCTTCTTAGCTTCAGCTTCGTACTCGTTAAAGTGACGCAACAACATTTCTTGGTCTGATTCTTCAAACGAGTAAACTGAGTGCTCGTACTCTGGCTCCTTAAAGATGTCACCGTACAAAACGCCGTTACCCCATTCCAAATCGTACACAGTTGGGACGTCTTGGATGTATGAAGCCAAACGCTCCAAACCATACGTGATTTCTGATGTTACGGCATCAACTTGGATACCACCAACTTGTTGGAAGTACGTAAATTGCGTCACTTCCATACCATCCAACCAGATTTCCCAACCGATACCAGCGGCACCCATTGATGGGTTTTCCCAGTTATCTTCAACGAAACGAATATCGTGCTCCAACGGATCAATGCCCAAGGCCTTCAAAGAATCCAAGTACAATTCTTGAATGTTGTCAGGTGATGGCTTCATAACCACTTGGAATTGGTGGTGTTGGTACAAACGGTTTGGGTTGTCACCGTAACGTCCATCGGCAGGACGACGTGATGGCTCCACGTAGGCTGCGTTCCATGGTTCAGGACCATTGGCACGTAGGAACGTGTAAGGGCTCATCGTACCAGCACCCTTTTCTGTATCGTAAGCTTCCATCAGCATTGCGCCTTGGTCAGCCCAGAACTTTTGCAACGTCAAAATAATGTCTTGCACACTCATTTTTGCGCTCATATTGACAAATTCCTTTCTCGTGGTTGGCTTCGAGCAAATAAAAAGCCCTACACCAATCACCATAAAAAATGATTGATGTAGGGACGATAATTCGCGGTTCCACCCTACTTCTAGGACAACTCCTAGCAGCTTCATTGGATTAAATTGTGCTCCAGCAGTGCCCCTTACGCTAATCAGATCACCCTCACATCACCGGTGACTTGCTGGACTGATTTCACGGAATTCTTCTGCTTTCATCGCTTATTACAACTAATAAGTTTATCACTCAGCCGTTGAATGTCAACGAAATTAATCTCAATATTCAGTTGTCTTTGACCACAAGTACATGCCATAAAACGCATTGAACGTTTTCACGATCATCAAAACAAACATGCCTAATGCACCTGAGCCACCAGCCTGAATTTGATTCCACCATAATAACAGGCCAACCGCATCAACTAACAACCAGACAACCCACTGCGAGAGGTAGCCATACGTTGCCAAAATTTGTGCCAACATCCCCAGCGGTAATTGTGAGGAGTCGAGGTAGACTTGATTACCATGTGCCGTTTTGGCAACGGCTAGAACGACACCATAAACCACAACTGCCCCTGCGACAAGGCATCCCATCATTTTAGGGCCGATACGCTTCGCTTGTATCTGACTACTGTCTTGTTGTTGGGCTAGCTGCTTGTACCAGGCAACCATCCCCACAAACTGCATCACAAAAAAGAAGCCTTGATTGAGAATGTCACCGACCAAATGGTTGTGAATGGACATTAATAACCAGATCCCATTGGTCAGGAGCCCCCAGAAAAAGTTCGTTAACCGGCCACTCGCTAACATGATTAAGTAAAAAGCCAATACCAACCCGGTAATTAAACTCGTCCATCCTGATGATGAATAATCACCTGTATAGACGAAGGCCCAAATCGTAACAGCCATAATAATGACCATATACACCCGTTGAAACCGATTCATCAAGGCTAAATCACGTTTAATATTGGTTGGTGACATCGCTTCACGCAAAGCTTGTTTAAGATACTGCATTTCTCTACTCCCTCGTTAAACACTAACGATTAGATTACCACATTAACATTCGCTTGTGCGCTATGTCACGTACTCGTAAATGTCAGACATAATAAAAAGCGATATCCCAAAAGGAACATCGCTTTCTACCTGATTCATACCGTACTTACTTGCCAAGGAAACCTGACAACTTGTCCTTAACGTCATCCATATCAACGTTGTCCAAAATGTCAGCCTTGTCGCCTAGCAAGTCGCCGGCCTTTTCCTTCAATTCGTTCAAGTCAGCGCCTTCCAAAAGATCACCAGCTTGGTCCTTCAACTTATCCAAATCAAAATCCATGTCAATTCTCCGTTCGCTTCTTTACTATACACTTATTATAAGTGATACCAGCGATACCTGTCATCTATTTTGACTCGTCAGTTGACTTTTGTTGGCCACGTTGTGCGAGACGTTGTGACCAACCGTCGAGTTGTTGAATAAAACTTTTGGCGCGTAAATGCACACCAACTTGGTCATCATAAATCTTGTCCATCACGCGTGCCATATCATGCTTAGTCTCTTCTTTTAGCGACAATGAACCTAACTGCTTTAGGTCGATTTTGTTAAGTTGTGATAACACACGTACAGAACGTGGATTGGCATTCATACGTTGTTCATCTTGATCCCAGTGCAACTGGCACAGTGTCCCGTTTAGCTTCTCGGAGAAATCAAGTGGTAAATCACGTCGACCACAAACAACACATTCACCCCAAGTCGGTTCAAGACCGAATGCCGGCAACAATTTGATTTCAAAAAAATTGGCAATGCCTTGTGGATCCAAACCACTCTCAATTTTTTCAATCGCCAAGCGGGCCCATTCATACCACTTACCAATCGGCTGATTATCGACAAACGCTGCGTCAATCAAACCCAAAATATAAGTCATGTAGGCATTTTTCGTGACATCCATCATCAATTCACGTGATTGGTGGCTCTCTTTAACGGCGTTAATAAAACTCAATCCGGTTGGATTTAAGGTTCCCTCAAACGTGGCGACCGTTAACGGTTGGACATCCGCTGCGAATTGGTACCGCTTTGACTTGCCATTCTTAATGTAAAACATCCGCTTGCCACCTTGCTTGGTTAGCATCTTAACCATCAGATCCTTTTCCTTGCGGTCTTGCTGGTACATCACAATTGCATCAAATACTTCTGCCATACCCATCCCCTAGTAAAAAAGAGACTTGATAGTCTCTTTCTCGCCAAATTAAATATCTGAATCTTCCTTGTAACCGTAAGTTTGAAGTGCTTGTGGCTTATCACGCCAACGTTCTTCAACCTTAACCCATGTCTCCAAGAAAATCTTATCACCAAGCAAACGTTCGATATCCTTACGTGCCCGCACACCAATTTCCTTGATCATTGCCCCTTGCTTACCAATGACAATGTTCTTTTGCGTTGGTCGTTCAACAACAATCGTCGCTTGCACATGCAAGTGATTTTCATCTTGACGCTCAATTTTATCAATCACCACCGCAACTGAGTGGGGCACTTCTTGACGCGTCAATTGCAAGACCTTTTCACGAATCAACTCACTCATGATAAATCGTTCTGGGTGATCCGTGATTTGATCAGCTGGGTAATATTGTGGCCCTTCTGCCATCTTATCCATCGCAAAATCCAACAACTCAGGAACGCCGTCTCCCTTCAAAGCTGAGATTGGGAAGATTTCAGCAAATTCCATTTGTTGGCGGTAATCATCAATAATCGTCAACAAATCTGCTGGGTTCACTAAGTCAATCTTATTAATAATCAAATAAACTGGCGTCTTCGTGTCCTTTAAACGATTAATAATGAAATCATCCCCGGCGCCACGTGGTTCGTCGGCATTCACCAAGAACCAAACCATGTCTGCTTCACGTAAAGCTGACATGGCTGTCTTCACCATAAAATCACCTAGCGAGTTATGAGGCTTGTGGATACCTGGTGTATCCATAAAGACGATTTGACCCTCATCGGTGGTGTAAATTCCTTGGATCTTGTTACGGGTTGTTTGTGCCTTAGGTGACATGATGGCAATCTTTTCACCAATCATCTTGTTCAAAAGCGTTGACTTACCAACGTTTGGACGACCAACCAAGGCCACGAAACCTGACTTAAATCCTTGTTCACTCATGTATAAAATCTCTGTTCTTTCTGTATAATCCACGTGTTACCACGCACAACTTTATCCCAGCAACATCTGCAAATTCGGCAAGATGTAAGGCTGGAAAATCAACACACCCACGACAATAGCGAAGGCAACGGCTGCCAAAACAGCCCCGGAAGCCACATCTTTTGCGACTTTCGCCAATGGGTGGTAACTTTCACCGACAATCAAATCAACGATTGCTTCCACCATTGTATTAACGAACTCGGCCATAATCACGGTAAAAACAGCCACCGTAATCCACAGCCAGTCCGACCGTCCTAGCTTAACATATATCCCGACAAGTAAGACGACAATTGCCGCAAAAATATGAAAGCGCATATTTCGTTCGCGAACAAGTAACTGGCCAATTCCTTCGAGGGCATGGCCTAGCGCTTGTAGAAAGTGCGTATTCTTTTCAATTTGTGGCGCCGGTTCGGTCGCCTTTTTCTTATCGTGTAAGTCCATAGCTATCCAAAATCTCGCGTTGCAAATCAAACATAATCTTTTCGTCTTCATCACTACGCATGTGATCATAACCGTTTAAGTGCAAGAAACCATGAACAACCAAAAAACCTAGCTCACGTTCGTATGAGTGCTCCAAGTATTCGGCTTGTTCACCAATCTTATCAACAGACACGATAATATCACCGATATTTTTGGCCAAATCTTCAGCCATATCCTCATCCATCATCAGTGGCATATCGTCACCGTCTTCTTCAATTGCAAAAGAAATGACGTCTGTTGGCTTATCAAGCCCGCGATACTCACGGTTATAACGTTGAATCTCATCATTGTTAACAAAAGTGACGGACATCTCTGTGTCATCTGGCAACTTCATATACTTACCAGCGTAATCTAGCACTTTTTCAACAAGTTCAATTTGCTCTGCCGGTACTCCGGGCTTTGATTGGTCAATAATCGCCAAATCCATAATCTTTAATCCTTCTTCTCTGTTTGCTTATTTTTTGCGGCATCAAATGCATCATAGGCATTGATGATGGCCCCAACTACCGGGTGACGGACAACGTCATCCGCGGCAAATTCAATAAATGTAATATGTGAGACATTTGCCAACACTTGCTTGGCTTGAATCAGGCCTGACCGTACCTTCGTTGGCAAGTCAATCTGTGACACGTCACCATTCACAATCATATGCGAGCCAAAGCCAAGTCGGGTCAAAAACATCTTCATTTGCTGTGGTGTCGTGTTCTGTGCCTCATCTAAAATAATAAAGGCGTTGTCCAAGGTACGACCACGCATGTAGGCAAGTGGTGCAATTTCAATCGTCCCACGATCCATCAGACGTTCTGTATGTTCCGCGCCAATAATGGCATGCAGCGCATCATAAATTGGTCGCAAGTAAGGATCGACCTTTTCTTTCAAATCACCTGGCAAGAAGCCTAAGTTTTCACCAGCTTCAACGGCAGGACGTGTGATAATGATTTTCTCGACATCTCCACGCTTCAGTGCTGCCACTGCCATAACGACGGCCAAATACGTCTTTCCAGTTCCGGCAGGTCCGATACCAAACGTGATGTCGTTATTACGAATCGCTTGAATGTAACGGAGCTGACCGTAATTCTTCACACGAACCGGGTGCCCCTTCGCATCTCGGATCAAAGTCTCAGTGTACATATCGCCAAAGTATTCTAGCGTACCACGTTCAGACATCTTCATCGCTGAAACGATGTCAGTTGCGTTTAGCTTAACACCTTTTTTGATTAAATTCGTCAATTCAACAACGATTGCTTCAGCCGCATCAACGGACTCTGCGTCACCTTTGATGGTCAACTGATCACCAAAGACTGGCAAAGACACCCCAACGCCTTCTTCAATCAACTTTAAATTGCTGTCTTGTGGTCCAACCAAGCCAATTTCTTGCTCGGCATTTTCAAAACGATAAATTTTTTCAACTTGTGCTGCCAAAAATGGATTCCCTCTAATTCGCAATATTTTTTAGTACGGTACTATTATACCGCAAACATATATGTATCGGGGCATCACCCCGCATTGTATCTCAATTAGCCCAACAATGATTGAACCGTTGTGTTGACCAACTTACCGTCAGCCTTACCCTTAACCTTAGGCATCAAGGCACCCATCACCGTACCCAAGTCTGCCTTTGATGACGCACCAACTTCGGCAATCGTTTCCTTAACAATGGCAACGACTTCTTCCTCAGACATTTGTGCAGGCATGTAACGCTTCAACACATCGATTTGACCTTGGATTTCTTCAGCCAAGTCTGCACGATCGGCATCCTTGTATGATTCCATCTCTTCCACACGTTGCTTCATTTCACGTGACAAGACTGCCAATTCTTCATCAGCCGTCAAATCGTGACCCAACTTGATTTGTTCATTTGAAACAGAGGCCTTAACCATGCGGACAACACCAAGCGTTACCTTATCCTTGGCCTTCATCGCTTCCTTCATATCTGACGTCAATTGTTCTAGCAAACTCATGATTGTTTTTCTCCAAATAATGTTGTTTGACTTATTTTATGATTATAAAACAAAACCGGACCACCAATAAGGTAGCCCGGCAAGAGTCGAATTAACGGCTCTTCTTGTTCTTGCGCTTACGAGCGGCCTCAGCCTTCAACTTACGTTGTACTGATGGCTTGATGTAGAACTCACGCTTACGGTACTCTTGCAAGGTACCATCCTTTGATACACCACGCTTGAAGCGACGGAGAGCATCATCAAGAGACTCATTCTTACGAACAACAGTCTTTGCCATAATGTTTACCCTCCCTTCCCGTGTGAAGTTTCCAACTTTTATATATGTCGCACACTTTTGTTCTTTAATAGTTTACCAGAATAGGCGCTGTTGTCAACGCTTTGTCGATAATTAGATTTTTTAACCAACTGTTTACAATTTTGGCTCATAAAAACGGCCAAACGTGCGGTCGATGCGCCACAATGATGCCCAAGCTTGTGGGTCGACATCATAAATTGCATCACGTAGGTCATATTGTTCATACATCGAAATAACCGTAAACAACACTTCCTTATGATGGTGGTTATAGCCACCTTCGGCATGGTGCACAATGGTGATGCCGCGACGAATATCTCGTTGAATCGCTTCAATCACCAAATCAGGTTTTTCCGTTACAATCATAACCTGCATTTTTTGTTGACGTGTGTAGACCAAATCGATAACGCGCGCGTTAACCACTAGGCCGATCCCGGTATACAGTGCATATTGTGGACCAAATAAGAAACCTGACGCCAACAGAATAAAGAAGTTAAAGGTCAAATTGACCGCGCCCATCTTCATGCCAGTTTTGCGACGAACCAAAATCCCGATGATATCCAGACCACCCGTTGATAAGCCATTACGCAAAGCTAAACCAGTTCCAACCCCATTAACGGCCCCACCAAAGATCGCCATTACAAGTGGGTCATGCGTCCACAATTGTTCTGGCTGACTCACCAAGCGCATCGCGACGGCCGCCAAAACCAGCGCAACGGCCGTAAACATCGCAAAACGCTTACCAATTTTACGATAAGCCGTAATCATCAGTGGCACATTAATCAGCAACAACAACACGCCGACAGGCACCTTCCAGCCGACGAATCGTTCTAAGAGGGTATTTAATAACTGGGCTAAACCAGTAAATCCGGATGAATAAATATGACCGGGCGTCCAGAAAAAATTAAGGGCTACGGCTGACGCAACGGCATATACCATTGCACTACCAATCCGACTTGAATACTGATGACGATTAAAATACTGTTCTATCTGGTCCATTTTCTCGCTTCTTTCGATTTGTACTTTATGATTTTATCACTTAATTGCAAATCTGCGCCGGATAAACAAAAAACTTATGAACCAATTGGTCCATAAGTTCCGTCTACTTTACCGTATTTTCTTAAACAAAACCATTCCTGATAGCGAAATCAACATGCCTAACCCAACGACTGTCAAAATCGACTGACGCTTCATACCGGTCTCAGGTAAGGTTGCTGGCTGACTCGACAACGCATCGGTCACAGTTGCTGTTGGCGTTCCATCAGCCAGGCTCTGATTCGTTTCATCAGCAACGGGAATACCGTCACCAGACTGATCCGTTTCTGACTTGTCATCAGTTTGTGCTACCGGTTGTTCCGGCCCAACAGTTGTCTCATTATCCGTCGTTGGTCCAGCCTTAGCATCGTCCACATCTGAACCGGTTACCGGTGGCTGTTGTGTTGCATCGGTCTCTTGATCATCAGCTTGATTAGGCAATGATGCAGCTGGCTGCGTATCAGGTTGACTGCCATCCGTCTGACCATTAACTGTGATGTCACCTGTGTCTGCGCTTGAAGGTGCGCTAATGTCGCCCGTATCTGTTCCTGACGGCGCGCTGATATCTCCTGTGTCTGTACCCGACGGTGTGCTAATGTCACCTGTATCTGTTCCCGACGGTGCGCTAATGTCACCTGTATCCGTCCCTGATGGTGCGCTGATATCTCCTGTGTCGACGCCAGATGGTGCGCTGATATTTCCTGTATCCGTCCCTGACGGCGGTGCGATTAGCCCCACATCAGGAATTTGAATAGCATCCGCTGGCAAAACTTCCGGCGTTGCGATTGGAGCAGCCGGTAAGACATGTGGCGGTTCTGGTTCACTTGGCGCCGGCGTATCAGTGTGCTGAATACCAACCCACAAACTCGAGTTAGAATACCAAGATTCCGTTTGATTTGCATTTGTACCGTTAACAAACAGCACTGCAAATTGCATGTTATACGCAGAATTTGCGCCCTGACCAAAACGCACATACAACATCGTGGTTGATGCCGTCGTTAGATCACGTGACGACTTAAATAACACATAGCCATCATACTGTTCATGATTTGGCCCAGTAATTGTACCGGGATGCCAATCAGACTCACCTGCTACCCGACCATTAAGCGCAAAGTTAGATTTCGAAACAACTTCTGCTCGCAACGCGGCGTCTCCCATATCCAACTTACCAACGTCTTCATTAGTAAACAAAGGCGTATTCCAGCTTACGTCAACCTCTTGTTTACCATTCACCCACAGTGGTTGTGTATGCGTCTCTGTTTGACTTGTTGTAAATAATTGATCAGCGGATGCGGTGATGCTACCTGTCAGTAACAGACCTAGCGTAACCCCCGCTAAAGCGATTAAATGTCGCCATTTAAACATAATAAACACCCCAAATTTTTCTCTGTTTCGTGAGGCTAACCTCCTCACCACTTATTAAAGTATAGTTTCATTTTGTGAATAAAATATGAAAGTCTGATTTTTTTGTATCCCATTTTTGAAACAAAAAAACACCCAGAACGAAAAGTTCCGAGCGTTTTGTGTCGTCATTATTCTTCAGACATGTTAGGCGCTTCAATATCTGCGTAAACAGGTGCCGTCAAACCAAGATCATCGACGATTTGGGCTTGTGCAACCGGCGTTGGCGCCTCAGTCATTGGCTCAGTGGCCTTTGAGTTCTTAGGGAATGCGATGACTTCACGAATGTTGTCACGACCAGCCAATAACATGGCAAGACGGTCAAGCCCCAAGGCAATACCACCCATTGGTGGGAAGCCATACTCCATTCCTTCAAGCAAGAAGCCAAAGGCATCGTGGGCCGCTTCCTTGGTAAAGCCAAGGGCTGACAACATCTTTTCTTGAATGTCCATACGGTGAATACGAATTGAACCAGACCCCAATTCGTAACCATTCAAAACTAGATCGTATGATTGTGCGTGTGCTTGGTGCGCACCATCTGTCGTCTCCAACAACGGCAAATCTTCTTCATTTGGCATTGTGAATGGGTGGTGAGCTGCAATCCAGCGATCTTCTTCAGCTTGGTGCTCAAACAATGGCCAGTTAACAACCCAGGCAAAGGCCCACTTGGTGTCATCGATCAAGCCCATTTCCTTAGCAGTCATGCGACGCAAAGCATCCAATGTTGCTGAAACAACGTTTGCTGAATCTGCAGCGAACAAAATCAAATCGCCCGCTTTCGCTTCAGTTTGTGCTAACAACGCATCGCCCTTGGCCGTCAAGAACTTTGCGATCGGTCCCGTAATGCCTTCGTCAGTAATCTTCAACCAAGCCAATCCCTTCGCACCGAAACGTTCGATGTATTGGGCCATCTTGTCGATATCCTTACGTGAGTAGTTGTCGGCCCCACCAGGCACGACGATCGCCTTAACTTGACCGCCGTTCTTGACCGCGTTTGCAAAGACACCAAATTCTGAGTCAGCCATCAACTCTGACAAATCTTGCAATTCCATCCCGAAACGCATATCAGGCTTGTCAGTTCCGAAACGAGCCATGGCATCAGCATAGTCCAATACTGGGATTTCGGTCGTGTTCAACTCGACATCAACCGTCTTCTTCATGATCGCAGCAACCCACTCGTTAACCAAAGCCATGATTTCGTCTTGCGTCATAAATGACGTTTCAACGTCAAGTTGGGTAAATTCTGGTTGACGGTCACCACGCAAGTCCTCATCACGGAAGGCACGAGCAACTTGGTAGTAACGGTCGAAGCCTGCACCCATCAACAATTGCTTAAACAATTGTGGTGATTGTGGCAAAGCATAGAATGAACCAGGATAAACACGTGAAGGTACCAAATAATCACGCGCACCTTCTGGCGTTGACTTAGCCAAGTAAGGCGTTTCAATATCGATGAAACCATTGGCATCCAGGAATTCGTGCGTGGCCGCCGTAATCTTTGAGCGGATACGCAAGTTCTTTTGCATCTCAGGACGACGCAAATCCAAGTAACGATACTTCAAACGCAATTCGTCAGAAACATTGATGTCATCTTCAATGTAGAAAGGCGTTGTCTTCGCTTCAGACAAAATAGTTGCCTTAGCCACTTGAACTTCAATTTTACCTGACTTCAAGTGATCATTAACGGCACCTTCTGCACGTGAACGAACTACTCCTTCAATTTCAATCACAAACTCTGAACGCATCTTTTCGGCAACCGCCAATGCGTCAGCGTTAATTTCTTCTGAAAATGCCAATTGTACGATTCCTTCGCGGTCACGCAAATCAACGAAAATCAAACCACCCAAATCACGGCGCTTCTGCACCCATCCTTGTAACGTGACAGTTTGATCAAGGTAAGCTTCATCAATCAAGCCTGCATAGTTTGTACGCTTCATATCTCTTAATCCTCTTCTGTAACTTCTTCGTCTTCAATAAATTCTGGCAACCCGGTGTATAATTCGGCCAACTTCACCGTAATTTCCTTACCAGTCGTCATGTTCTTCAAGTTAGCTGATTGTTCAGCCAACTCGCGCTCACCAATCGTAATCATAAAGCGGGCACCAAGTCGATCAGCTGACTTGAATTGGCCCTTTAACTTACGCTCTTGGTAGTCACGCTCAGCACTGTAGCCAAATGAACGAACCGCTTGTACCATTTGCATGGCAACCACATCAGTCCCGTCACCCGTGTTGGCAACGTACACATCAAGCGGTGCTTGTTCGGGCAACGTTGCCCCTTCCGATTCAAGCAGTAACATCAAACGTTCCAAACCGATTCCGAAGCCGACCCCTGGCATCTCTGGTCCGCCGAATTCTTCGACCAAACCGTTATAGCGACCACCACCGGTAATCGTTGTCCAGCCATGACCCAAAGCTTCTGATTGTGTCATCACTTCGAAAATCGTGTGGTTGTAATAATCCAAGCCACGAACCACGTTGGCATCCACTTCATAGTCAATACCCATTGCCTCAAGGTATGTTTGCACCTTATCCCAGTGGGCTTGCGCTGATTCTGTCAAATAATCCAAAATCGATGGTGCATCCGCAACAATCGCTTGATCTTTGGCATCCTTAGAATCCAGGACACGCAATGGGTTCTTCTCCAAACGCGTTTGTGAATCAGCTGAAAGCTCATCAAAATGAGGCGTTAAGAAATTAATCAACGCTTGGCGATAGTTCTCACGAGACTCCTTATCACCCAATGAGTTAATCTTAACCTTCAAGTTCGTCACACCCAACGTTTGGAAGAAATCAACAGCCATTGCAATCACTTCAGCATCTAGTGCTGGTGAGTCTGATCCCAATGCTTCTACCCCAATTTGGTGGAATTGACGCATGCGACCTGCTTGTGGACGTTCATAACGGAACATTGGTCCGATATAAAACATCTTGTATGGCTTTTGATGCTCAGGTCCAAATAACTTATTTTCAACAAATGCACGCACAACACCCGCAGTCCCTTCTGGACGCAAAGCAACGTGACGGTCACCCTTGTCGTGGAAATCATACATTTCCTTTGTTACCACGTCAGATGTATCGCCAGCTGAACGTGCAAAGACATCAAAACTTTCAAAAATTGGTGTCCGTACTTCTGAATATTGGTAGTCACCAAACAACACACGCGCTGTTTCTTCAACGTAGTGCCACTTAAGTGATTCACCAGGCAACAAATCTGCTGTTCCCTTTGGCTTTTGGAATGATTGCTTAGCCATATCGTAATTCCTCTCAATTAATTCGATGGTGCAAAAACGGAAAAGGCGCCCTTGACGACACAATTGTATCGTCAAGGGCGCCTTTTAAGCGCGGTACCACCTTGAATTTGGTCTCATGCCGTAACGTGGCAACACGCGCATTGCTGCGACCTAAAAAGTGTCCCCTTATCCTAACAATGACAGGCTCTCACCACACCCTGCTCGCTAAACATGTCCAAAATAAGTTTGCTTTCTCATCGGTTCTATCTATGACAAACATTATCTTATAGAAAGTAGTCAACGTCAAGTTACTGGGCATTTTTCGCCCGTTGATCAAGATAATTTTCCAAACCGATTGGAATTGCCTTGGCAATTTTTTCCTGTGTTTTCACGGACTTAATCTGTTTGAAGTCCGTGTCTGAGTTAATGTACCCATTTTCAAGCAATACCGCGGGTACTGTATTATCTCGAATAACCAAGAAGTCACCAAAGTCGACCCCTTTATTAGTGAGTGGCATTGTCGGTGCCATGGCCTTATTTAAGGCTGTCGCCAGTTGCTTAGAGCCATTTGTTTTATGGTAATAATAAGCTGTGTACCCGCTCGCTTCGTTCGCTTCTGGGGATGAATCAAAGTGGAATGAAATAAATAAATCGGCATGATTCTTTTCCGCCACTTGTGGAATTTTTGACAGATACACAATTTTATCCGAATCACGCGTCATAATCACCCGCGCCCCCGATTGACGTAACGTCTTTGCCACCCGCCGTGCCAATTGGAGCGTATAGGTCTTCTCAAATTTGCCAGTATTTGATATTGCACCGGAATCCGACCCACCATGACCAGGATCCAAAACAATTGTCGATTCTGATAACGGCGTAATCTTATCTAAAGGCTCATTACGCTCCAATAGCCAACCAGCTACCCAACCGGTCGACTCATCTTCACGGCGCACCTCATACCAACCATCATCCTTGGCTAAAATTTGTAAATGTTCACCTTGCTTCAACACCGATATCGGCGTACCAGCAACTCCTTTCTTTTCTCGAATCGTAATATTCGGGATTTGTACTGTAATTTGTTGTTTGTATAGCATTACTGTGGTAACTGCGACTGCGACACCAAGCATCCCCACAGTAATGGCTAGTGGAATCCAAAATTTCACGAGCCACGCCAATAACAACCGGCCAATTTTTCGCATGAACAATACCCTCTCAAGTTCTGTTTCGTATCTGTTTAGTTTAGCACAGCGGTAATCAGTGCAATCCAGTGCAAGAAAAAACAGCACCCACTTTGCTGTGAGTGCCGTTAATCACTGGTAAGCTTAACCAAATTAGAAAGTCTTACCTTCCCATTCGTTCGCTGGTAAGGCATCGAAGTCGTACGTTGCAACATCTGCAACGTCTGTAATAACAGCGTGAGCAGGAACTGACATCATCAAGTTGATGCCTCCCTCCTTCTCTTTCACCAAAATCACAGGCTTCTTGGCCGCTTCTGAGTAACCAATCTCCCAGGCAGTCCCTGGATCAACGTGTTCACCCTCGTAGTCGATTACCGCAATGACAACTTCGGCTGGATCAAGATGATCCTTGTCGCCCTTGTAAATTGCTTTTGCCCATTCCTTTGAACCAAATTCAAATTCATCGTGTTGTTCAGTTCGTGGACTGAAGAATTCAGAAACCGTTGGATTGGCTGCAAGTGCTTTTTCCATCCGCTCAATACGATCAATTTGGTCATCATCAAAAAATGGACCGGCTAAGTAAACGCGCTTCATAATTTTCCCTCTTAACTAATTACAGATTTTTTTGTGTTACCCAATTAGTTTAACCGACAAATACCGAACAATCAACCTTTCATCGATGGTAAATCTTGCTTATTCATGAACGGTTGCAAAGCCGTCTTGGCGACCCGTTGTTGCGTATGAAGTAATGCGGCATTTTCACGAGTCAACTCCGGAATAAACAAGACTTCCATTTCATAATCGGTTGCGTCACAGCGAATCACTTTGCCAATAAACGGACAATTAATCGCTGCTGAAGCATCACAATGGGCTATATCACCAATCTGTAGTTCATGTCGCTGCATAGGCACTCCCCCTGACTAGTCGTTTGCGATTAGTGTACCCAGTGCGTTTGATGAACCCTCGCACAATTATTGATTTTTTCGCGTTATTAGTGTGCTAAATACACGCGTTGTTGATCCTTCAAGCCAGCCAATACAAACTTGGCTGGATCCTTGGTGATATCAAATTCACGATCAGTTGCACCGTGTAAACCGGCCATGAAGTTTTCCTCATAATCTGGAATCGTCATGTACTCACGTGAATCAAACAAGTGATCCATTTGACCAGTCACTAGACCATCGCGGAAGTTAGGTTGCAATTCAACTGAATAAAACTCACCTTCTGCACCTGAACCATAAGAAAAGATTCCCAAACGATCACCAGCCGTTAAGGTCGTTGAATTTTCTAACAGTGAATACAAGCTTAAGTAAACCGAACCCGTATATAAATTTCCAATGCGTTTGTTGTAAACTCGGCTGGCTTCAAACTCCGTCAACAACAATTCTTGTTTCGCTTCGTCTGCTTCAGGCAAGATATCACGCAAAGCCTTCAACCCCATCTTAGTAAATGGCAAGTGGAATGCAAATGCCTTGAAGTCATCAATAGCTAAACCAGTCTTGTCCTTATAACGAGCCCACAAATCACGGAAGAATTCACGATAAACTTCGGCTGAATATTTACCATCAACCAACGCTTCTTCGGCATAAACCGGGCGCCAGAAATCCATCACATCACGCGACATAAATTGGTTGTCCCGATTAATCGTTAAAATGCGCGGATTCTCCGTCACCAACATGGCAACCGCACCAGCCCCTTGTGTAACTTCACCCGGGGTATGGAGACCATAACGGGCAATATCTGACGCCATGACCAGTACCTTAGCGCCAGGATGCAAGGCAACGTAATCCCGTGCTTGCATCAAACCGTAAGTACCGGCATAGCAAGCTTGCTTCATTTCAATTGTACGGGCGTATGGGCTTAACCCCAACAACCGCTGTGCATAAACCGCGGCCGACTTTGAGTTGTCAATGCCTGATTCAGTCGCAAAAATAATGGTGTCAATTTCTTCACGTTCAGCAGGTGTCAAAATTTGATCTGCTGCATTAACGGCCATCGTCACAACGTCTTGCGTTGGTGGCACAACCGCTTGCTGCGTCTGACCAATTCCAATCAAGTATTTACCAGGTTCCTCATTACGAGCGTTTGCCAACTCAGTCATATCAATATATTGATGTGGTGAGAAGAAGCTCATCTTATCAATTCCAATTTGTGCCATTTTTTAATCCTTTACTGCTTCTGTCACACGTCGCATAATTTCACGAGCCACTGCAATTTTCGTTTGCAAAGGCAAGGTCTCTGGTTTTGCATCTCGTGTCAAAATCGTCACTTGATTCGTATCATAACCAAAACCAACTTCGGCCTTTGAGACATCATTTGCAATTAGCATATCCGCGTTCTTTTTTGTTAGCTTTTGTTGTGCATAATTAATTAAATCCTGCGTCTCAGCGGCAAAACCAACCAGGTACTGATGGGTTTTATTCGCACCCAGGGTCGCTAGAATGTCCGGATTTTCAACCAACTCCAAAGTTAACCCCGGATTGGCCGCATCTTTTTTCATCTTTTGATCAGCTGGCGTTGCCACGCGATAGTCTGAAACAGCTGCCGCCATAATCACAGCATCTGCCGTCTCAAACCGTTCGGTCATCGCTGCCAACAATTCACGGGCAGACTGAATATGAACCGTTTGTACACCTGCTGGAGCTGGCAAATCGGATGACGTCACAAGTGTCACGTTAGCCCCTTGCTCTGCTGCGGCTTGTGCAATCGCATACCCCATCTTCCCTGACGACCGGTTCGTAATAAAGCGAACCGGATCAATTGGTTCAACGGTCCCACCGGCTGAGACAATGATCTGCTTGCCCGTGAGTTGACCCGTTCGTTGGCGCAACGCTAATTCTGCCAAGGCTAATATCTCATCCGGTTCTGGCAAACGCCCCTTACCAGCATAACCTTCAGCTAGAAGACCTTCAGCTGGTTCGAGTACAATCACCCCGTCGTCACGCAACGTCGCTAAATTACGTTGGGTTGCCGGATTTTCATACATATTGACGTTCATCGCCGGCGCCACAATAACTGGGGTATGCCGAGCTAATAGAACTGACGTTGCGGCATCGTCACCAATGCCAGCCGCCATTTTCGCTAAAATATTAGCCGTCGCCGGGACCACAAAAATATAATCGGCCCAATCTGCCAAACTCACATGCGCAATGACGCTGTCGTTGTGTGCCTCGAACAAATCTGTCACAACCGGCTGCTGCGTCAACGCTTCAAACGTCTTTGGCGTCACAAATTCAGTTGCAGCCTGTGTCATCACCACACGAACAACCGCCCCCGCCTTCATCAACAAGCGGGCAAAAATCGCTGACTTATAGGCCGCGACACCACCGCTGACAACTAACACAATCTTTTTATCGGTAAACATGCCGTGCTGCTCCTTCTAGCGTTTTACTTAAAAATAACCACATTAAGTTTACCATGAATAGAAATCTTACGGATTACATAAGTAGAAAACGAGGACTATCGTCTCCGACAGTCCTCGTTTCACTTCTCAATTATTTTCCTCCGTCTCACGCTTACGGCGCGCTGCGAACAACATAAACAGATTACTTGCGAACAGGAATACCCCGATCGCTGTTAAATAACTCATTGTGTTTTGACCAGTGTCCGGTAGCACCCGGTTAGCCGTACCGGCTGCCAACGTCCGACCGGTAGCCGTATATGGCAGCACGCCGGCCCCTGTATATGGTAAGTAACCACTCGGGATAGCTGTGTAGCCTGCCTGGACCGCTGTAGGTAACGTGGTCATCGTCGGTTGATACGTCGCCCCCAACGTTGCCAGTTCAGCATTTTGTTGTGCTTGGCGCGACTGTGGTCCACTCACAATCCCATTATTTTGGCCGATAGCATCGGCTAATGCCTTAGTCGCTGCAACAACGTCAGCCGTCGTTGCTTCGCCACGAGATGCTTTAGCCTGCACATCCGCTAAGTGATTCCAAGCATCTTTAATCGCGTCGGACATGTCCGCCGGCACACTATTCTTTAAGGCCGTCGCATCCTGGTTAGCCGTGTCACGGGCTGCCTGAGCGTTGTTAAACGCGGTCTGCAAATCTTGCATGGCGTTCAAAATGTCCTGAGTTAATGCTTTGGGGTCATCCTGATCTGCCGCAGCCATAACTGCCTGCAGTCGTTGCATCATTTCTTGCACCGCCGGTTCATTACGTACCGGACTATTTTGCACTTGTGTCAGCAAATCAGTTGCTTGACTTTGGGCCTGTTGACGAGCTGGCTTTGCCTTATCCAAAGCCGTTTGTAATGCTTGCATGGCGCTCTTAATGTCACCTTCAGCCGCATTACCGGCCAATAAGACTCGCAATTGCTTACTTGCATCAGCTACGGCACCTTCATGCGACACCGGCTTGGTTTGTCCTAATAAAGTGTCCGCAGCCGTCCGTACATCATCAACGGCTTGCATCGCCACCTTTAAGGCATCCGTTGCTGCCTTAATATCAGCCGTTAACGCATCCTGATTATCAGTGGCCGCTAATTGCTGCAAATTAGCAAGTTTTGTCACCGCAGCTTGGACGGCCGGATCATTCTGACCAGTCTTTGTTGCCGCCTGACGCATCGCATCCGCCGCTTGATTAGCTGTGTCGCGGTCAGCTTTGGCAGCTTGCGTTGCCGTCTTTACAGCGTTAACCGCCTTCTCCAAATCAGCCGTTGACGTCGCTGGATCGGCCAATGCCTGCTGTAAGTGCTTGATTGCAGCTGCCACTGCTGATTCATATGAAACTGGTTTAGCCTGCGCTATCGCGTCGTTGGCTGCATCACGGGCACTGTTCACCGCATCTAACGCTTGCTGCAATGCTTGCGTCGCGGCCGCAATATCCTGCGTCAACGCATCTGGCGAATCCGCCGCCGCTGCTGCTTGAATTTTTTGTAACTCAGTCAATGCGGCGACCACCGCTGGATCACCACTACCCGCTGATTGTTGTACCTGATCGGCCAGCTTGTCGGCTGCTTGATTAGCCGCATCACGATCAGTATTCGCGTCAGCGACCGCTTGGTTAAGTGCCTTTGTGGCATCCTCAATAGCCGTCTTCGTTGCTGTCGGATCTGCCAACAAGCTTTGCAGCTTATCTGCGGCATCCTTGACCGCCGTTTCGTTTGAAACTGGCGCTGTTTTACTCATCGCATCCTCTGCTGCCGTTTTCGCATCTGTTAAGGCGGCATCCGCATCAGCAAATGTGGCCCGCAAGCTATCCATCGCAGCGCGCTTTTCAGCAGCGGTTGCATCTGGATCGGCCAACGTCGTCTGCATCGTCGTAAGCGCTGATTCAACCGCCGCATTATCACTGTATGGCGCTGACGCTTCAGTCAACGCTTTTCCGCCAGCCTCGAACAGATCATCAGTCGTGGTTTTAATATCGGCGTATGGTGTATCCGGATTGTTCAACGCGGCATCCAAGGCCGTGACTGCGTCAGTCAAAGCATTCTGCGTGTCCTCTGACACAGCTTTACTAGCTGCAATCTCTGGATGAACGGTCGTTCCATCCGTTGTGGTCGCCTGCTGTGCTTCAGCAGCGTCAGCCCGGGCGTCAGCTTGGTATTGGGCAACATCCGTCATTGCCTGACGTAACGCATCGGTTGCCGCGACAATATCTGCGGTCAAACTAGCGCTAGAATCGGCCGCCGCACGTTCACGAATCGCATTTAAATTCGCAATCGCATTCTCAATTTGTGGTTCGTTCTGCAAAGAACTATTCTCGGCGTCCGCAATCGCTGTCGCCGCGTCGTCATCTGCTGTATTTCGCGTGCCAGTATCTGTCTGAACTGCACTTTGTAGCGCTGTGACAGCGGCCGTAATCTCAGCGGCCGTTGCCTTTGGATCTTGCAGAACGTTTTGTAACGCATTAATTTTCGACGCAACCGCTGTTTCATTTGAAACTGGGGCCGTCTCCGATAATGCTGTAGCAGCTGCGGCTCGTGCGGTTTCTTGGGCCGCGTCTTCATCCGCGACCGCTTGTTGCAAGGCGGCTGTCGCGGTCGCAATATCAGCGGTTAAGGCATCTGGCGAATCACTCGCCGCCGTAGCCATCACATCCTTCAACTTTTGAATGGCATTTTGAACCGCTGGCGCTGCTGACTGGTCGCCATTCGTAGCTGTTGTAATTGCCTTGTTCGCCTCGTTGTTTGTCGTCGTCCGGTCAGTCTTTGCTGCCGTTACCGTTGCCGCTAACTCGGTCATCGCATTCTTTAAATCTTGTTCCGTCGAAGTTAGATCATCAATTAATGTCTGCAAATTGGTACGAGCCGTCGCAACATCTGCCTCATTAGTCACTGGACCGGTTTGTTGCAAAGCTGTTGTTGCCAGATCAGCCGCTTCCGCTCGTGACTTAGCTGCATCAACCTGAGCCTGCTTGACCGCACTAATAGCTGCTTCAATGTCCGCGGTCAACGCATCCGGTGAATCGCTGGCGGCCGTAGCCATCACTTGTTGCAGATTCTGAATAGCTGTCACCACACGCTCATCACCGCTTTGATCAGAGTTTTGCGCGCTTGTGACGGCATCTGATCCCGCCGTCATGGCATCATCACGAACCGCACGTGTCGCCGTCGCCGTATCACGGTACTGATCAATCGCCGTCTGTAAGTCAGCAGCCGTGGCGAGTGGATTATCAATCACTTGTTGCAAGGCAACCTTGGCATCTGCCGTGGCTTGCTCATATGTCACTGGCTGTGTCTCACTGTCATCTGCCAAAATTGCGGTCGCTTCGGAACGTTTCGTTTCTTGTGCTTGCTCCGCCGCCGTTACCGCAGCCTTCAAATCTGAAATACGATCCAAAATATCCTGCGTCAAGGCATCTGGCGAATCACTCGCTGCCGTTTTCACGGCGTCCTGCAACGCTTGAACAGCGTCACGCACAGCAGCATCATTAGCCGCCGTTGAATTTTGCGCACTCGCGATTTCACTCGCTGCCGCCGTATTTGCCGCTGTACGGACCTTCGTATCATCCGATACTGCTTGCGACAGCGCCTTGGTAGCCGCTTGAATATCGGCCGTTGTCGAACTATCATCCGCTAACAAGTTTTGCAGTTTTGTAATCGCATCCTGTGTGGCAGATTCATTCGAAACCGGTTTCGTCTGTGCAAGGGCATTGTCCGCTGCCAAACGTGCTTCCTGTTGGTCACCCGCAGCATCCGTCACGGCATCTTGCAAAGCCGTAATCGCATCCAAAATGTCTTGTGTCAGCGCACCAGCATCATCTGTTGCCGCTTGATTTTGCAAGGCGGTTAAGTTAGCGATTGCAGCTTGTACACCCGGTTCATTTGCTTGCGCCGTTCCAGCCGCCGTTAATTTCGCACTATTAGCCTTGGTGTTTGCGGCTTCACGATCACTATTGGCCGCGTCGACCGCGTTTTCTAACGCATTAGTGGCATCTTCAATTTCCTTAACCGTCGCACCAGTATCAGCCAGCACCTTGTCGAGTGCTGTCTGTGCCGCTTTCACACCACTTTCATTTGAAACTGGCGCCGTGTCAACCGCTGCAGCTGCATCGCGAGCCGTCTGTTGATCTGCCTTGGCTTGTGCAATCGCATCCGTTAACGCTTTCGTAGCGTCGGCAATTTCGGCCGTTGTGCCCGCGTCATTCGCGGCATTTGCTTGGGCTTGTTGTAACGCATTTTGCGCCGCAATCACCGCCGGTTCGTCAGCTTGATCAGAATTTGACGCCGTCGTCAACGCCTTATCAGCTGCCTCATTCGTGGTATCGCGTTTTGTTTTTTCGTCATTAACCGCATCCACCAAAGCCTGTTGGGCAGCATTAATTTCAGCCACCGTTGCAGTTGGATCACCAACTACCTTGGCCAACTCGCTTTTGGCATCAATCACACTTTGCTCTGACGAAACTGGTGCCGTATCAACTGCATTCGCGGCATCACGGGCTTCTTGTTGTGCCTGTGCGGCATCTTGGACCGCTTGCTTAACCGCCTCTGTCGCCGCAATAATATCAGCTGTCAGCGCATTAGGATCATCATTCGCTGCTTGCGTGAGCAAATCTTGCAAATTCGAAATAGCTGCCGTAACGCCAGGTTCTTCAGCCTGATTTGTTGCTTGCGCATCTGTAATCGCTGTCTGAGCAGCATCGTTCGCATCATCACGCTCACTTTCAGCAGCTGCAACAGCCGCCGTAATTGCCTGGCCAGCTGCGACAATGTCAGCCGTCGAGACGTCACCACCATCTGCTGCCTCCGCAACCAAATCCGCCAATTTTTGAGTTGCTGCGACAACTTCGGGTTCATTCGTGACAGGATTAGTGGCAATCGCTTGCGCATCTGCAATTGCTTGGTCTTGCGTACTTTTGGCAGCCGCCAGCGCATTTTCTAGCGCCGTTTGTGCGGCCGTAATTTCAGCTGACGTTGCCCCGTCCGCAGCGGCTTGATCACGAACATCTTGCAAATCTTGCATGGCTTGTTGCACAGCCTGTTCATCGGCATAACCAGAATTCGTGGCAGCTGTTAATGCATCGGCGGCAGCCTCATCCACGACTTGTCGATCGTCTCGAACATCATCAATCGCATTTTTAAAGTCATTAATAGCATTGGTAATATCGGCCGCGGTTGCCGTCGGATCATCAAGCACCGCTTGTAAGGTCGCCTTGGCAGACGCGGTGTCATCTTCCAAACTCACCGGTGTGGTATTGTCTGCTGTCATCGCATCAGTTGCTTGTTCCACCGCTGCCGCACGATCGCGCTGGGCCTGACTAATCGCGTCGGCTAGCTTGCTCATCGCATCCGCAATATCCTGCGTCAACGCAACATGCCCTAAATCAGTATTAGTCGCTTCATTGGTTGCATCTGATACAACCTGCTGCAACGCCGCAATCGCGTCTTTAACCCCTTGATCATTGGCGTTATCGCCGGATTCTGCAGCTGTAACGGCATCGTTCGCGGCTGTCACTTGTGTATCACGCGCCTCTTTGGCTGGATCAACAACATCCGTCAAAGCCGTTGTTTTTGCTTCGATTTCAGCGGCCGTGGCATTTTCATTATCCAAAATCTCTTTCAGTGACTTGGCAGCCGCTAATACATTTGCTTCATTAGACACAGGTGTCATCGCAGCCAAGGCGGCAGCGGCAGCAGCTCTAGCTGTTTCCTGGGCCTTCTCAGCCGTTGTCACCGCCGTATTCAACTCGGCCACGGCATCTAAAATTGCCTGCGTCGTACCCGTATTCCCGTCGGCAGCTGCAATCGCTTGCGCCAACTTATCTTGCGCATCAATGACCGCCTGATCTTGCGCCGCAGCTGAAGTAGCCGCGGCATTATTTGCCGTGGCAGCCGTATCCTTAGCGGCGTCTCGATCAGTCACGGCATCTGCAACCGCCTGTTTCAGCGCATCACGTGCTGTGGCAATCTCGGTTGCTGTGGCGTCCGGGTTATTCAACACTGCATCCAAGTTACTTTGGGCCGTCTTGACGTCTGGTTCCTGACTCACCGGATTAGTTACAATCGCTTGGGCAGACGCCACCGCAACTGCTTTGTCTAAGGCCGTCGTGGCATCAACAATTGCCTGTGTTGTACCGGTGTTTGACGCGGCATTCGCTTGGGCAGTTTGCACAGCCGCAATTGCTTGGGCAACCGCATCATCCGTGGCCACATCCTGAGTCGTCGCATTTGTAATTGCCGTCGCAGCGTTGCTATTGGCTGTATCACGTGCGGTTTTTGCATCGGCCAGCGCTTGATTTAACGCATCTTGGGCAGCTTGCACATCAGCCGTTGTTTTCGTTGCATCACGTGACGTTGACGCAAGTGTTGCCGCAGCTGATGCCACAGCCGATTCCTGGTCATACGGTGACGTTTCAGTCACCACTACCGTCACCTGCTTAGTCGTTTGTAGCCCTGACGCATCCGTTGCTGTGATTGTGACCGTATAAGTCCCTGGCTCATCCTTAACAACTGAGTCATAATTCGACGTCACCGTAACGTCACCAGCCATTTGATTATCACTGGTTTGCGCATTCACACCAGCCAAGAAATCAGCCGCCGTGACACCCGCACCGGTTGTGACATTAAAGGTGTCTTTACCAGTTGTGATGGTTGGCGCCTGGGTATCGGTGTACGAAACCGTAAATATCTGGGGCGACCCATCAGTATCCGTTGCATTTGTTGTATCATAATTTGGATTTGCCTTTAAGGCCGCATCCAATGTGTCGTAAACTTGACCGTTTGGCCCAGTCACCTTATAGGTGTAACCAGTTTTCGCCAATGAACTATCAGTTGCACTAAACGCAATCGCTGAGTTCGAACCACCCGTCTTCGTTTCAACCGTCGATTTGGCACCGTTGACCACTTGATCAATTTGCGCAGTCTGCGTCAATGGCGCAAATGCAATCGTAGACTTTTGATTCGTCCCCGTATCCGTATCAAAAGTTCCATAAATTGTTGCCGAGCGTTGATCGGTTGCCATGCTTAGCGACACACCACTGGCCAACGTTGTCGCGGCCGTGTCGATTTTATATCCTGCTGGCGCGTACAACGCCGTATTAGCTATTGTGCCGTCAGATGTTCCTGTCAAAGTTGTTGGTGAACCACTCTGTGGCGTTGCCCCAGTATACGCAAACTCGGCCGTCTGTGGTTGCGCCGTATAGACAACCTTGAAGGCTTGTTGTTGGCTATCCGTCGTCGCCGTGCTGGCATTATCTGTTGCGTCATACTTACCATTGGTCCCTGCTGCTAAGGCTGCCGCCATTGTGTCGTACGTTTGCCCATCTGGCGCCGTAACCTTGTACGTGTATCCCGCCTTGGTCAAGCTACTGTCTGAAATACTAATTGTGCCACCAGTCGTGCCCTTATACGTCGTCGTCCCATTCCCACTCGCACTGTTGCCGACCAATCCGGACGTCGTCACCGTCGCTTCTTGTAAGGCCGGTGCGTACACCAAATTCAAACTTGGCGTTGTCCCTGACCCGACCTTAACCGTAATATCATTTGCTGAACTGATGTTATACCCTGTAATCTTCGGTGCATCATAGCTATATGTATCACTTGAAGCTTTAGGGGAAGCATTGTTGATTCCCACCGATTGACCGTCACCAACCGCTAAAGTTGTCCCTGTCTTAAGGACGTTACCAGCCGTATCTTTATACGTCACTGGCACTGTCATTGAGGCCTTTGTACCGGAAACTTGGGCAATCGATGACGTCATTTCAGTTGATTTATCACCTGCTGAACCGATCAAAGCAAATGACAAATAGGGCATCGTGGTCGTATTGATTGTCATTGTTTTCGTGACCTTACCACCCAAAGTAAATGTCAACGTTTTATTGCTAGCTGTGTATTTAATCGTCCAGGCTGCACCATCCCCACTACCGATTCCGCTGGGCGCATTAGATGCAGGCACACTTGACACACCACTACCTGAGGTCAAACTCGAATCACTAGTTGCTTGTGTTAAATTACCGGATGAGTCCGTCGTACGGATACCCACCATTGGGTACGTCCCACTGGCGTCTTTATAAGTCGTCCCATTGTTATACATGTCAATTCCAAATGAAATGGCGTTCTTAATGCCTGTAATACCAAGACCACCACCACCTGTTCCGCTACCCAATGAATCTGGCAAAATAGATGACAACAAAATACCATTATAGTCAGCTGCGCCAGAGCCATAATTGGCCATATAAAAGGCACCACTAGCCGTAAAATCTTTCGAGGTATCCAACGCCGTGTTATAAACAACCAGCCCGGTTTGATTTTGACCGTTCGACAGTCCATACCACGTTGTCTTTCCAGATGAATTATTCGACTGGTAGTAAGCACTTCCTTTAACTAGATAATCCGCTGTTTTATCACCGGAAGACGTTGTTGTTCGGCTTGGCACTTCTTGGGCATTATCAATCGTTACGCCGGAAACCGTTGCGGCCTCAGCGGGGGCGATTGCCATTTGCAAAACAGATTGCACCAAATCATCGACGCGTTCAGTCACTGTTTCAGTTTGTGGCGCCGCGGCAATGCCACCAAGCATCGCCAAGGTCGCCGCCCCACGAATCAACCATTTCTTGCCACCGCCATCTTCAGCCATCTTTCGCAGACGTGCATCTGCCACAATATTTTCTTTCATAATTTTATCCCCATCACATTAGTTCTTGCGCTATACCGCCAGTATAAAAAACGTTTGTGTGCTTACCCGGACAAAGGAACGACAGATATGGTAGCTTTCGCCGAATGAATTGTGACAATTGTTACAAAAATTAGAAATCTTTCGCAAACATTCTATTTGGGAATTGTGACTTTTGTTGTTAAAATATAAGTGTTCAGATATGGACATCAGGCAGTGCGAATAAAGGTTAAAAACCCACGAACTTTTTCCAGTTCGTGGGTTTTTAATCATTTCTTATTGCTTCTTTGTTTGCTTTTGACGTCGCATTAACAACCATAGTAACCAACCAATTAATGTAAGCAGGCCACCAATAATGATCAACGCAAGCTTTAACCAAACTGGCCAATGATTCACGGCATCTTTCTGGCTCGTGATCGCCGTCATCGCGTTCACCTGAACTCGGTTCGTGAACGTCCATCGACCTTTGTCTGTTGTCACCTGTGTTTCGACACGATAACGCCCGGGCTGCAATTGTCCCACCGACGTGCGATGGTCATAATGACTACTAGGCGCAAATTGCAAGTTGCGTTGGGTCTCACTCGTCACTAACTGTTTGCCACGATAAACGCGGGTCTGAATCATCATTCCTTGGTGAAAAATTGGCGATTGATTACGTAGTCGTAGGACTAAAGCTGTTTGACCATCACGTCGTTTCAGTGTCATCCCGTCCGCACGCATATGGGCCGCAACATGTTTTTCATTATTTCGGACCAGCAACGCAACCGTGTATGAGTATTCTTGCTTGATTTGCATCCCCGATGGATTTCTTTGCTGATTATTCCCTAACTCATAAAACGTCAATCCGCCCGCCCGCACACCTGGAAAAGTCGTTCCCGGCATCTTGATGGCAATCGAAACAACCTGCGAACTCTTTGGCGGTAATGTAACCGCATCCGCTACTTGAACCATCCGTGTCCATTTTTTGTTCCGACTCGTCTCATAATCCACAACGCCGTTTGCATTTGTGGTGGCCGCGGCTGTGCGAACCCCGACTTTCACTTGCCGATCAGTTGGATTCGTTAGCTGTACCTGAACATGTGTCTTTTGACGAGGCGCTAAAATCAAATCAAAATAGCCGGCCGTCGCGTGTCGTTGATTCTCAGACGTTTCGATTTGGACACCAAACGACAATTCATTCGCTGACATTTTTTCACTTGCACTAAATACAACACCGACAATCAGTGCAATGACGATCCGTAACCATTTTAATTTGTGCATCTCTATTCTCCTGTCGGTGCTGCTAACAACTTATATACAATCGTACTGTTGTAATTCCCTGATAATTTCTTCATTTGACCAGGCACGTGTAATGACACCTCGCCCAATGAAATCGCGGTCGTCCCATAACCATCACCTGGTTTTGCATATGCCAAACGCATAAACGCCTGATTCAAATCCATTTTTTCTTTAGCTGTCAAAACCGTTGTGTCGGTTACCGCACTTTTACTGGTCACCCGGTCAATTTGCAGTTTGGCGCCTTTCAATTCAGCTCCCTTTTCGTGGACAAAAGGTGTCTTTTGGCGAACCTGCAAGTCCCAGCCATCTAATTGGCCACGTTGATCAGTTACCTGAACGTGATTTGCTACCGCTCGCCCAGCAAAAACATCTTGCTTGGCCGTATATGTTCGGTCGACTAAGCTCATTTTTTGCGTATCAAATTGCCAGCGTGACGCATAATCCAATGTCAGTGGCATTGGGGTTGCCCGTAAATTTGCCGGGGCGTGTGGATCTGTTTCGCGCGGTGATTCCGGATCAACGTGGCCAATGGCCACCGGTGTTTCTGTCCCTGCAAAGCCTACCAACGCTTGTGTTTCGACCTCAATGTTTTCTGCTGCAAAACCAACGCCCGCAGTTGTCAATCCCGTACAAACAGCCAAAATTCCTAAACTAAGTTGTTTTTTCATCTTTTTGCTCCTTTTAATTTGTTGGTCCCGCGACCAAATTTAATGACACCTGTGCTTGATACGATCCCACTCGTACTAAGTCATAGGCCTCAAATTGTAGTGTTGCCCCTAAATCTCGCATACCAGTGCCACTGCCTACCAACACGTTTTGATAATCCCCTGTCAAAACAACCTCGTTAAATCGCAATGCGTTTGGTAATTGATGCGCCGTGCTGATATGTGTCAGTGGCTGCTTTAAACGTGCTTGCACAACCCAAGATTTCAAGTTACTCCCCAGTAGCGTGATAATTCCTGAGCGTGGTTGTGCAGCGATTGCTAAAGCTTCACCGTATATTTTTTGATGGTTATCCCCAAAATTTGCAGCTTGAACCAACATTTTGACTGGTTCATGCGCCGGTTTCGGCAAACTTGCCGTTAATGCTAAGTCCGATACTTGTGCCAGCCAATCGCTAGCCGGTCGCCCAATTTGTGCGTCAGTCATCCCTTTACCGCGACCTTTAATGCGAAATTGCGAGACGTCGGTGTGCTGAAATTCCCCAATTTCAATGCCACGACCTCGTAAATTAATTTGTTGCAAATCAATCATCGCTAACCCCCGTCGGAAAATTGGTTGTCCTGCGCGATTAGTCAATTGCACCGTTGCCGGCCGTACAACTTTCAATAAGGTTGGTTTTGGAAAGGCAATCAGCGACGGTCCCTGACCGCTTACGTAAAAATTACTATCTGGCATAACCTGAACACCACCCCGACCGGTGCCATCAACTGCCTTTTCAAGCACCGGAATTTGCCCAGTACTTGTTAAGCGAAGTGTCCCTTGATCCGTTACCCGCCACATCGCCTCATCACCAGCACTCCAATAGATGCCTGGCCCAATTGTATTCACTTCAACATGACCGCCCTGGATGGTTATTCGTTTAAAATTACTCGCAATTGGCGCACAAATTCGATCCGTCGTCGTTCGATTCATGACTGAAATGTCCAAAATGGCCTCTGGTTCAACTAAGACTTCACCCTGTTGACTAGCCGTCCGGAATACATGGGCGTTCAATTGACCAAACGCTTCAACGAACGCTCCTTTTGCCAACACAATGCGGTTGGCCGTAAACATATCACCACCCATTCCGTGTAACGCTAACTGTCCCTGAATTAAAATGCTATTCGCCTCGAACATTGTGCCATTCTGGCCCGGCGTAATCGACACATTACTGTCCGCTGATGTGACAATTTGATCAGCACGCACAAGCGGTTGATCACCAGGGCCTGTCAACCAAAAATCATGACTCAGCGTCACGGTTGCTGTGCTATGCAACGTCTTACGTTGCTGCGTCTGGCCAATTGGGGTCAATGATAATTCATGTCCATCTCCAACAATAGTGACCGACTGACGACGCGTGACAAGTACCGTCGATGTATCATTAAGCACATCACCATCAAGCCGAATGACTTGATTCGGTCTATCTTGATTCCATGCCGTTTCAAATTCCCGCATGGTTTCAACACCACCTTCATCTGCTGCCACGGACTGTACGATTGACAGCACACTCCATATTGTTATCACCACCTTATATAGCCAATTTAAAGTCATTTTCACGTCCCCCTTGTTTGCATTTGGTTTCGTTGACATGCTTAACTTTATCGGATGTTAATTGTCCGCTCCACGTCATATTTTTCAAAAACGTTTAAAAAAATCTCGCTTACAAACGGTAGCCTTAGTGGTTACTGAAAGTACGCACAAAAATAAAATGCCAACTCAATGACAGTTGGTATAAACCCTGTCATCAAGTTGGCATTACGCAGGCTAATCTGTTGCCGTCATCCGGCGGACAGTTAAATCGGTTGCTTTCTCAATAAACTTGTTAAATTCGTTTTCATCTGGATAATGCGACCAAATGAACGGTGTCGCATTTTTCAAACCGGCGATTTCAATATCTGAGATATAAAAATCGGCCTGTAACATAGCTTCATGACTAACCACAATGTTTACCAATGGGGTCTGTTCCAGCCGGCTGACAATTAAGGCTTCCAAATTAGGTAGATTATTCATATCAACAATCACCTTAATTTTCGGCAACAATTTCGTAGTCGCTACCGTTTGAATCATAGCCGTTAAATACTCTTCAAACAAAACATTCAATAAAGCTTGTTCGGTAACGCTGAGCACCACGGATAGCTTAGCGATGACCGTTAGAATGATTTGGGTCTGAAGTGGAAATCGTTGTTTCGCCCGGACGACATCCGGCATCGGTCGAAATCCCAAATGACTAAAATACAATAAACGTACATGCGTCGGCGATAGCAACGCCATCATTTGGCTTAACGTCTCAAACTCAAGCGGCTGGTGCATTACCGTTTCAAATTCCGCTTGCATGATGGTCGTGAAGGGCTGTAATTTTCGTATTGCCGTCTCAGTCAACAAAGTCTCTGGAATTGGCCCTAAAAAACCAGCCACATACATTGAGGCAATCGCATACTCCGCTTCTCGTGCTAAGACCGCATCGGGTAAATCAACAAAATGACGCATCATCATAACCAATCCCGCGTGAATCTGCTGATGCTGTTCATCCCAGTTGGTAAGCGGGACAAAGAGCAGTGGCATTTCTGTTGCCATAATGGCGTGGTGATTAACTAGTCGTGAGTACCAAATGGCAAATTGCATTCGAATGGCTTGTTTCGTCGTTTCACGTTCCGGCAATTGGTATAGCGCTAAAATTTCAGTGACTGCTGCTTCCGCTCTAATCCGCATCTCCGTCGGAAACGGAATCTCTTGATCAACATACGCTTCCCGCATGAGACCAAAGAAGAACACACGAATAGTCGTTTCGTCACCAATCAACGCATTGTGGCGCGTTAGCGTAATGCCCACCCGTG
The DNA here is from genome assembly GCF_045799135.1 of Weissella sp. MSCH1. NCBI lineage: Bacteria > Bacillati > Bacillota > Bacilli > Lactobacillales > Lactobacillaceae > Weissella > Weissella sp. MSCH1. The sequence continues at coordinate 57,844 of NZ_JBJMBA010000043.1, forward strand.
CCAAAACCAGTGCAATTTGTTTCTTGGTTGCCCTGGCAATCGGCACGGTTGTATGATGAGTTTCAGCAAACACTTCATATGAAACAAATGTTTCAGCAAAAATTTCACCTAACAACGCCCAAATTAACGATTGCTGCCGATACTCATGCGTTAATCGTTTAATGTCCAGCAACACACGATGATCAACTATGATGCCACGACGCGACGCATCTAATGCAAAAGCAGGTGGTTGATCCGGCCATAACATTTGCAAATCTTGTTGTAACCCCGCCAAAGCCTGGCCAAACCGATACCTTGTCCACCCCAATTCAGCTAAAAGATGTCGGATTGTCATAAAATCTGCCACCTGATTTGTTAAAAATTGACACAGCCGTAATTTATCTTGATCTTGCTTCTCTAATACCCAACTTGCAGTCATCATACCCCTGTCCCCCGTCTATCTATCAGTGTACGGAAAGGGGCATGCCCTCGCAAGGGGAGAGACTTATTGTTCGAAAATGAATTAATTTCGACTTTTTTTGAAATTGGGTGTTGCACGTTATTTTGTCATCTGGTATATTATTATCTGTTGTTAAAAGCAGTACGCGTTTAACGAATTTCATGGCTCATTGGTCAAGCGGTTAAGACTCCGGTTTTTCACACCGGCATCCAGGGTTCGACTCCCTGATGAGCTATTGCTTCTATCATTAAGCAATCAACAATTTCATGGCTCATTGGTCAAGCGGTTAAGACTCCGGTTTTTCACACCGGCATCCAGGGTTCGACTCCCTGATGAGCTATTGCTTTCATCGTTAAGCATTCAACAATTTCATGGCTCATTGGTCAAGCGGTTAAGACTCCGGTTTTTCACACCGGCATCCAGGGTTCGACTCCCTGATGAGCTATTTGCCTTCATCGATTAGGCATTCAACAATTTCACGGCTCATTGGTCAAGCGGTTAAGACTCCGGTTTTTCACACCGGCATCCAGGGTTCGACTCCCTGATGAGCTATTCTGAAAGGCATCCAGTTTTGGATGCCTTTTTTGTATTCACAACAACCATGAACCAAATAAGTCCATAGCGACAGTACGCAATCAAACAGCGGTTACTTTTTCACAATGTTTTTTGTTAGAATAAAAACGAAGCGGCACCACACGTAAAGTACGTTTTAACACACTAAAAACATGATAGCCAAACAAAATTGGAGGGCATATGAAGATTAAAGTCGTTATTGCCGGCGGAACCGGATTTGTCGGTCAGGGGATTATTCAATTGCTGTCTCCCGAAAAATTTGAAGTACATAGCCTTTCACGACACAAATACAAGTCGCATCCAACCGATAAAACGATTTATCATGTAGTTAATCTATCCAACTCGGCGGAATTGCAACATATCATTGCAGACGCTGACTGGGTGATAGATGCGGTGGGAATCTTACTGCCCAATCCTATCAAAGATATTACTTACAGAAACAGCAGTTATGAACCCGCCAAACAATTAATCGATCAATTGATCAACCAACCAACTACTAATTTTTTATTTATTTCCGCAAATAGCGGCCCTTTTTTTATGAAACCATATCTAAACGCAAAAAGAGCGGTGGAAAGACTAATGAATCATTCATTGCCGGGACGTGCGTACATTGTCTATCCGGGTATTATTTATGATAAAACGCGATTAAGTTCCTTTATTCCCGGCATACTTTTGTCGCATGCGGCAAAACTACCTTACTTTAAAAAATTACGTCCGATCAGCAGAAAGACATTTTCACTAGAAATTCAACGAATACTAAACGGTCAGCACAGTCATTTAGAAGAAAAAATATGATTCTGACAGCGGCACTATTAATCACCGCTATTGTCGCAATGAGAAAATTAAAAAACTGGTCGGAAGAACTTCGGTTCAATACCGAAATCTTTCCGACCAGTTAGCCATTTAAATAAAAAAGGAGACAACGGGATTTGAACCCGTGCACCGGCTCTACACCGGCTCGGCGGATTTCGAGTCCGCTGCATTACCACTCTGCCATGTCTCCATAACAATGATATATTATAGCGTTGATTCATGATTGTTTCAAGTCATATTGATAAAGTCCCCTCCCCAGCAACTGAGTTAGCGCAAAAAAGCGCCAGAGTTAGATCATCACTGACCTATCCCTGACGCTTTTTTACAATCTACTCGAATCTTATCTCTATCTAATGTATCAGATTTTCATGAATTGTGCGAACTTTTATCGAAAAGACTTTAACCAATTATTTTACGCGACGGCCATGAACCAAGAAGTACCAGATTAATGCAATCACGGTCACTAAAATCATCAACTGGTAAAGTCCAGCAAACCCAATACTTGGTTCGATTAACCCCAACAAATATGGTCCAACACCAAACGCCAAGTCAAAGAAAATGAAATACGTTGACGTTGCATAAGACATGCGTTCAGGTGGCACAATTTTTGAAATCGTCGCTTGTGCAGCTGATTGGAAATTACCAAAGCCCAAGCCGATAAAGATCGCTGCCAAAACGAAAACGACTACATTATGAACGTTGCTCAACAAAATAAAGCCGATTGCTAACAACACCAAGGCTGGATAAATAATGAAATTTTCATTCTTACTGTCAGCCAAGCGACCCGTGAATGGCCGACTGATGAAGATAACCGCTGCGTAAATCAAGAAGAAGTATTCCGTTACCTGGCTCATATGTTGGGCCTTCATAAAGAAGGACAAATAACTTTGAATCGCTGAATACGTCAACGTGGCAATGAATAAAGCCATAGCCAGTGGAATAGCCTTGGGCTCCATAAAACGGTGCAACCCGGTCGATGCTTCCGTTGTTGCAGTTTTTGTCGCTGTGTGTGCCTTGATGTCAACCGCTGACTTGTGAATAAACAACGTTGCCAAGAATGCCAATCCAGCGATTCCTGTTTCAACATTAAATAGGAAACTATAACTCACGCCACTCAGAGCCAATCCCAAGAAAGGACCCAAGGCCGTGGCAATAACTGTACTTAGTGAGAAATATGAAATCCCTTCACTTCGACGTTCTGCTGGCACAACGAAGACAACCGCTGTATTTGTCACCGTCCCAATTAACCCAATCATCATACCTTGGATAAATCGGATTAATAGCAACACAATCATTGATGTCGCAAAATGATAAGCAACCATCGTTGGAATCAGCACGAAGGCACCAATCAACAGCATTGTCTTTGTCGAAATTTTCGCCAAAATGGCTCCCGACATCATACGCATCACCAACGAACCAATAACAACAATCCCAACTAACAGCCCACTAACCGCTGTCGACAAATGTAACACATCAACAGCATATGGCCCAATCGCCACAATCAAACTATAGAATGTGATTAAAACTAGGAAATTTATCAGCGCAATCTCAAGGAAAGACTGATTAAATATCTTGGCTTTTCCAGAATTCATAGTAACCTCTACTTTCTCAACAATAAATAACTGCAATTCCTGCACCGCTTCCGTGCAAAAAAATGTCGCCCAAAAAGACGACTTATCTATGTTACGCTTATTTTCAGAAAGTATCAAATATCGCACGGCATTTTCAGCAAATGACCCACCGTAAATTCTGCGCGCGTTGTGGTTGAGTGTGTTATGCTAAGACTACCAACTAATAAGAGAATCGAGATTGCAAATGGCAACTTACAACCTAACCGACATCATGGACTTACTCAAGCTCTGGGGTGTTGACTATCCAAACAAGCAAAAGAACCGCGTTAAATTCGATGCGTTCAAAAAGGACTTGCGCAAGAAAATCGAAGAGACTTTCGAAACCGAAGCGACTGCCTTACAAGCCGTTTCACCTGAATTAACCGCACCAGTCAAGCCTAACCCGGTCACTGGCCAAACAACCACCTACACGGCGCGCCATGTCTTATGGTTGCTCGATCAACCCGTATTCTTAGTTTGGGTGATTAAGCACGCAGCCCGCCAAGACGCCTTGTTACCACACTTACAAGTGATGAAGAATACGCCTTGGACAAACGACACAGAAGACCACGCCGAGACAATCATTGCCAATTGGCATTAAAAAAGAGGCTGAGACAGCAGCCGTTGTCTCAACCTCAAAAGCCACAAATCTCCCGATTCATAGTCGGTGGATTTGTGGCTTTTTAGTTAACTAATCAATAATTCGCAATTCCTTTGACGAATGCGTAAATGAATCAGCACCCGTTTCCGTCATCACGACAGAATCTTCAATTCGGATTCCTAGGTCCCCAGGAATATAAATCCCTGGTTCAATCGAGAAGGCCATGCCCGGTTGCAATACCAAATCATTCCCCGTCGCAATTTGAATAGACTCGTGTACAGATGACCCGATACCATGCCCCAAACGATGAACAAAGTACTCGCCATAGCCGGCCTTGGTGATAATATCACGGGCAATCGCATCCAACTCTCCCGCTGTCATACCTGGCTTAGCTTGAGACTGGGCTGCCAATTGCGCTTCCAAAACCACGTTGTACACATCTCGTTGGTGATCTGAGACGGTTTGAAAGGCAACTGTTCGGGTTGCATCTGACACATACCCTTCATAAATCGTGCCCAAATCAAACAATGCCAAATCCCCACGTTGCAAAAGTGTCGAACCCGTATCGCCGTGAGGCTCAGCCGCGTGTGCACCGAATTGAACCAAGGTCTCAAATGACATGCCAACAACCCCGGCTGACTTCAAGTCATATTCAAGTTTCGCCATCACTTGTAACTCTGACACACCCGCTTGCATCGCAGCAAAAGCAAATTCGAATGCTCGGTCTGCATCTTCTCCAGCCTTGTGCATCTTAGCAATTTCATCCGGTGTCTTAATCAAGTGCATCTCAACCATGACTGGTGACAAGTCACCCACAAACTTTGCATCAGGTACTGCCGTTTGCAAAGCTGCTGCTCGGTCCAACGTCATTTGTCCCTTTTCAACGGCCCATGTTGTCGCATGTTGCGTGTGCTCATGAAGATGTTGTGCAATCAGTTGGTAAGGTTGTTCGTGATCTTGATAACCGTACACGGGGTGCGTCCACCCAGCCCCCTTAACCGCTTCCACTTCCAATGCTGGCGCAAAAATAAATGGTTCATCTTGTGGGAAAACAACCAGCGCTAGAACGCGCTCGATTGGATCCGATTCAAAGCCAGTTAAATATGAAATTGAGTGGAAATCTGAAAAATAGGCGACATCCAATTGGTTTTCATTCAGCCAATTTTGAATCTTTGCTAACTTATCCGTCATATTAAAGAATCCTCGTTTTTCACGTTTCTTTTCATTGTACGCTCATTTTCAGAAAATGCGCAACTCCTCACTATTGTGTGCTAGAATATAACATTGTGTGAATTCATTGTTTTTATGAAAACAACGTATGAAAACATGGTACAATCACATTGTAACCGTTTGCAGTTATGCAAAGGTACGAGCTTGAAAGACAAGCTATGAAAATAACATGATTGTTTAAAGACAGATACAAGACCCAAAGGAGAATCGACATGGAAAAGCAGACCATCACGATTTACGACGTGGCCCGCGAAGCAAAGGTTTCAATGGCTACAGTTTCACGTGTTGTTAACGGCAACGCCAACGTTAAGCAAGAAACAAAAGAAAAGGTTGAGGCGGTGATTGAACGCCTTGGCTACCGTCCTAACGCAGTCGCCCGCGGCCTTGCCTCACGTCGCACAACGACAATTGGTGTTGTGATTCCAGATGTCACGGACCACTACTTTGCTGAGCTAGCGCGTGGTATTGATGACGTGGCCGCAATGTACCACTACCAAATTATCCTAGCAAACTCTGATGAGTCCGACACAAAGGAACTACAAGTGCTTGAAAATCTTTTGAGCAAGCAGGTTGACGGGATTGTCTTCATGGGAAACTTGATTGACGACGGTATTCGCAAGGAATTTGCCCGTGCTGATGTGCCGATTGTGTTGGCTGGATCAGTTGACCACGTGTCAGAACAACCTTCTGTCAACATCGACTACACAACTGCAATCGGCGAAGCAACCACTAAGCTGCTAAAGAACGGCCACAAACGGGTTGCCTTTGTAACCGGTAGCCTAGATCACGGCATTAACCGTGAATTTAAGCTTAAGGGATACATGAATGCCCTTGCCGTTGCTGGTGTTGACTATGATGAAAGCCTGGTCTTGCAAGGTGACTATGATTACCAATCAGGTTATCAAATTGCTACTCTGGTCCAAGAAGCAAAAGCAACTGCCGCTGTCGTTGTTAACGATGAAATGGCTGCCGGCTTGTTGAATGGCCTAACCGACGCTGGTGTCAACGTACCTGATGATTTTGAGTTAATTACAAATAATAACTCAAAAATCGCGGTGATGACCCGGCCACAAATGTCATCAATCACGCAGCCAATCTACGATCTTGGTGCAGTTGCCATGCGTATGCTAACCAAATTAATGAATCACGAAGAATTGGCAGTAAAGAACATCATCTTGCCACACGGCTACATTGACCGCGATTCTACAAAGTAATAACCAAAATGAAAAGCGTATCACGTTTACTGTGATACGCTTTTCATTTTGGTTATTAAAGCTCTGACAAGCCCTTCTTACCTGATTCTGACAAACCTTGCGATGGTTCCAAAACTTCAGGCGTAATCGTCTTTGCTTCTTCAACCGCAACTGGCTCTTCTAAATCATCGAAAGCCTCTGACAAAGATGGTGCTGTCGGATCCAACACAATGTCAATGTCTTCCTCAGCCAATTCTGGGGCAACCTTGCTCCGGACTTGATCCTTAACTTCAGCTGCCTTTGACTTCGCTTGGTCAGCTAAATCTTGTGCTTGGGCCTTCAAATCATCCGCCTTAGCGCGTAGGCCAGCCGTCTTTTCAGACGCTTGCGACTTCAAATCGGCAACTTTACCGTCCAACCCCTTCTCAGCTACAAGCTCATCGGCACGATCCCGAACTGAAGCAACAGCGTCCGTTGCAGCATACGTATAGTCAACTGCCTTGTCACGAACATCCACAACAACGTCATCAACCTTTGCCTTCAACTTACTTTGCTCCTCAGCTGACAAGCTCTTGTAGTAGGCGTACCCAGCTGCGGCAGCTACCCCACTAAACAACAATCCTGCTAGAAATCCCTTACCCTTAGACATGCGTTTACCCTCCAATTATTTACTTGATGATGCTTGAGACTTACGTGCTTTACGGAATCCGTTAACCGCGGTTACCGCTGATGCAACACTGGCACCCCGTGATGAAGCTGTTTTCTTCACCTTGCCAGTCAAATCGTGGGTTGCAGCGTTCAATTCTGAAACCGACGTGCCCAAATCAGCCACCGCTTGGAATGCGGGGTCGATTGTGGCGACCTTGCCATTTACGTCATTCAATAAAGTATTCGCGTTTGCCATAATATCATTCGCTTCGCGCGCAATAATATCGACATCGCGGGTAATTACGCCCAACGTGCGCGTTAAACGCACAAGGAACAAACCGATAAATAGCACCAATAACAAAACCGCGACTGCGATTATAATTAATGCAATTTGACCTGGTGTCATAGTTCTGCCTCCAAACATATTTGATACCTTTAATTTTACCTGTTTATTGAAAGCGTTTCAATGAAAGCGAATCTAATATTATTAGTCTGTTGTGTGTATGGATTATCCATTCGGGTAAACTAAGCCTGGGATACTTTCACAGTCGCTTCGTATCATGTGCACAATTTTACAAACTTGTTAAAAACCCTTAATATTCCTTGTTATCACAACAAATGTTTGATAAATTGGTAAGCGTTCGTGTGTGCGCAGAAATGCGACATAATTTGTTTTGGTTAAACATGTCACTTTTTATTTTTTTGGAGGAATTATGGACCACTCATTAGTAGTGCGCTTGTTCGCTGAATTTTTTGGAACAGCATTTTTGGTTTTATTGGGTAACGGAGCCGTTGCCAACACAGAATTGAAGAACACAAAGGGAGAAGAAACTGGTTGGCTGAACATCGCCGTTGGTTACGGTGCTGGTGTGGCTATCCCAGCAATGGCATTTGGTGCTTTCTCTGCTCAAATTAACCCCGCTTTCACGTTAGCCTTGGCCGTTGTAGGCGACTTCCCTTGGTCAGAAGTTTTGCCATACATTATCGCCCAAGTTTTGGGAGCTATGTTTGGTCAAATGTTAGTGGTAGCCGCATACAAGCCATACTTTGACTTGACCACAAACGTTGACGCCGTTTTCGCGCCATTCTCAACAACTGATGCTGCTAACTCACGACTGAATGGTTTTATCAACGAATTCGTTGGTACGTTTGTCTTAGTATTCGGCGCTTTGGGAATTACTTCATCTGAAGTTTATAAAGGTATCGCCGGTCTAGCACTTGGTGTCCTAGTTGCAACGTTGGTTACGTCATTAGGTGGTGCAACTGGACCTGGTTTGAACCCCGCCCGTGACTTTGGACCTCGATTGGTCCACGCCCTGTTGCCATTGAAGTTCAAGGGATCATCGCACTGGGAGTACGCTTGGGTTGCCATCTTGGCCCCAATCGCTGGTGCAATCGTCGCTTCAACTTTGTACTGGGCATTGTTTAAGTAAAACACGAAGGGAATGGCGTTATTGCCGTTCTACCAAACGTAAAAAGCACAATCTCATCGAGATTGTGCTTTTTTAATACTCACTAGTTATTCAGCAGCTAATTCCGCCACCAACGCTTCAAATTCGTTCAAGCGTTCTTCGAAGACTTTGAATGTGTCACGCAAGTAGTCTGGCTGAGTCATATCAAGGCCAGCCTTCTTCATCACATCGATTGGGAATGCAGATGATCCGGCCTTCAAGTATTCCTTATAAGCCGCCACAGCCGGTGCCCCTTCAGTCAAAATCTTGTCGGCCATCGCCGTCGCAGCAGCAAAACCAGTACTGTATTGGAACACATAAAAGTTGTAGTAGAAGTGTGGAATACGCTCCCACTCGTGCGCAATTTCATCATCAAACGTCAAGGCTGGACCGTAATAACGTCGGTTAAGCTCACCATAGGCCTCATCCAAAACATCTGCCGTCAAAGGCACGCCTTGCGCATCGGTAACGTGCATCCATTGCTCAAACTCTGCAAATTGGGTTTGACGGAAGACTGTTCCCTTCACGCCGTCCAAGTACTGATTCAAGATATACGCACGCAACTTCTTGTCCGTCACCGTCTTAAGCAAGTAATCCGTCAACAAGTTTTCGTTGGTCGTTGACGCAATTTCGGCCAAGAAGATTGGGTAATCGCCGTAATGATAAGGCTGATTTTGACGAGTCAAATATGAGTGCACCGAGTGACCCATTTCGTGAACTAAAGTGCTCAAATTGTTCAAGTTATCAACCCAGTTCAACAAAATAAATGGGTTTGTATCGTATGAACCACCTGAGTAGGCCCCTGAACGCTTGCCCTTGTTCTCAATGACATCAATCCAACGATTATCAAAGGCCGTATTGACAACTTCCAGATAATCTTCACCCAATGGTGCCAACGCTTTCAACGCTTCAGCCTGAGCTGATTCGTAATCAATCGTAAAGTCAGGTTCGCCCAAAATTGGGGTATACAAGTCGTAGGAATGCAACTCGTCTAACCCTAACAATTGCTTTCGGAGTGCCACGTAACGATGCAACAACGGTAACGCCTCATTTACTTCGGCAACCAAGGTATCGTATACCACTTCTGGCACATGGTTACCCGCCAAAGCAGCTTCACGCGCATTGTCATAGTTATGAACAGCAGCCATAAAGTTATGACCCTTCACGTGACTTGCAATCAAAGATGCAAACGTATTTTCAAGTGAGACATATGACTTGTAAAACGTTTGGAACGCATTTCGACGCACTTCTGGGTCAGTCGACTCCAACAAACGTGAATAAACCCCGTTTGATAACGTCTCCAGTTCACCATCTTCGTTGGCGACAGCTTCAAACTTAATATCGGCATTATCCAGCACACCAAACGTCCGTTCTGAAGCCCCAAAAACATCCCCGGCAGCAGCTAACAATGCTTCTTGGTCTGGCGTTAAGACGTGACCTTGTTGCGTCAGAATGCTCTCGAAGTAATGCTTGTACGCACCCAGCTTAGGTTCTGCTTCAAAAAAGGCCGTTAATTCAGCTTCTGAAAGTGACAAAACAGCTGGATCAAAGAATGCGATAGCCGCAGAAACACGTGCCGCCAAGGCTTCAGCTCGATTGCTCAACCCTTGATAATAAGCGTTGGCTGTATCTTGGTCTGACTTCATTGAAGCATAGACATACAACTTTTCTAAGTCACGCATCACACCCAAGCCGTATTGCAACGCATTGTACAAATCTGTACCAGACGTCGTTGCTGATTGGGCGAAAAAGTCCGCTGACTCTAATCGATCGGCCAATTCTTCAAAGGCATCTTCCCACGCTTCATCAGAAGCAAAAATCGTCTGCAAATTCCAAGTCATTGACTCGGGCAATGCATCTCGTAATGGTAATTCTTTGGCCATTGCTCGCCACCTCATTTCAAAAATGTTAGCTTTATTCTATCACTTACTGACAACTGTATGCACGTGAGAACGTAATTCTCGTAATTTTTGATTGAAATCTGCAAACCAATGCACGTTCGCGACCAAACACCAGCGGTCATTTGTTAATTGCACGACCCCCATCGACTGCCATAACGCCAATAACTGGTTTAACCAAAGCTTCGCAACAGTACTAGCCGAGCTGGCCCCAAACGCGAACCATTCAGCCCGTTCAACGATCGTTAGTAATTGGTCAGCATGGCAAGGCCCCTTCTCGAGCCTGCTGATCAATTGCGTGGCTAGCATCCAATGAGCGGTCTTTAAACCGCCTGGCAATGGTTTGCTAATATGGCAACAAACCGGAATCCCGGTTACCGTCCGTTCCTGCTGATAGAGTTGTTTCTGTAGTTGTCTGATACGCCGGTCACGCCGCACAAGTTGTTGTTGGATTTTTGCCAATTGGCGAATCGGATCAGAATAATCATTACGCCCAACGTGTACTCGACCATCAACTGTCCACCATTCACGCCACTGAATGCCGGCTTTACCACGCCATAATGCCACTTGCAGCGTATCTTGTCGAATGCGTGCAAACTTCGCCAGTGTCGCCTGTTGTAATTTTCGTTGCTGGTAGGTCGGTCCCAATACCCATACAACATCTAACCCTAACTTAGCAAAACCAGCGGTCCGACGTTGCACCCGTTCGGCACTGATTGGTGCACATTGAAATTCAATTGCCACTTGTCGATTGTCAAACGTCACAAGCAAATCCGGTCGTTGTTGAATCTCAGGTAGCCAAGGCTCCAACACCACTCGACCACCAATGCCTTCAAAGAAGTCAACCATTGCTAATTTTCCCAGCAAATGAACTGCCGATTCACCTTCAGCCAATGCCTGACATTTTTGTAAGCTTGTATGCGCAAAATGGGCTTGTTTCAGTCGTCCTTTCTTCACTGTCACTGGGTTCTGACACCCGGGACAAACATAGTTACGTTGTTTATCAGCCTTATCCGCAGTCATTAGTACGCTTGTGCCGAACGTTTGCGCAATGTACATCTCATCACCTCCACTAAAGATAGACGCACGTCACCAACATTTGTCCAAAAATAAAAAAGCACCACTCAGAACGAGTGATACTCTTATCAAGATTAGATTTAGTTAGCTGGGTTTTCTTCCAACTTTTCAATATCAGCGGCTGATGGTTGTGCATCACCTTGTTCTTCAGCAAGCAATACCTTGTCGTACTTGCGGGCAAATGGGTAATACATGAATCCTGTCATCACAAGCATAACCGCTTGCCACAAGGCACCTTGCCAACCACCGACAATCAAACCAGACACAATTGCCGGCGTCGTCCATGGCACATACATACCGTTAAATGGTGGAATAATGCCCATTGCAATCACGGCATAAGTCGCAAAACCTGAAACCAATGGCGTCAAAATGAATGGGATAGCCAACAATGGGTTCAAAACCAATGGTAATCCGAACAAGATTGGTTCATTGATGTTGAACAACGCTGGGACAATTTCCAACTTTCCAAGCGTCTTCATTTGCACTGACTTGGCACGAACCAACATAAAGATAACCAATCCGATTGTCATACCTGACCCAGTCACCGTAATGAATTGATCCATGAAGGCTTGCGTCACAATGTGCGCCCCGTTATCCAGCGTCAACTTACCAGCCTTATACAAAGCCAAGTTATCAGCGTTGTTTGCCAATAGCAATGGCGTCATGATACCACCCACGATTGTGGCACCGTGGACACCGAAGAACCACAAGAACACTGGCAAGAAGGCGACAACGACAACACCCAACGGTCCATCAGTTGCGTGTTGCAATGGTGTTTGAATCGTGGCATAAATCCACTCAACCATCGTTGTGTTAAAGCCAAGCTTGAAGATACCATAAATGGCTGTTGCGACCGTAACAATTGCAGCACCCGGAATCAAAGCCGTAAATGACGCCGCAACGTTAGCCGGCACTTGTTCTGGCAACTTGATGGTAAAGCCCTTCTTCATGAACCATGAATAAGACCAACCAACCAACAATCCAACGATGATGGCCACGATCATACCCTTACCACCAAGCCATGCCTTATCAATCACACCTGACACTTGCCAAGCCGTTGAGACACGTTCTGGGTTCGCGATGCTAGTCACTGACTTAACCGTATCCGGTTGCAAAATGATGTCGACCACAATGGCCAACATACCGGCAGGCACCGCATCGTGCCCCTCATCACGCACCCATGAGTACGCAATACCGAATACGGCAAACAATGCCATAATACCAAATGATGCGTTGTTTGCTTGCATGAAAATTGGACCTAAGCCAATTTCATTTAAATAATCTTGGACGCCTTGAATTGGGAATTGTCCCAAAATCAAGAAGACCGCGCCAATAACAATGAATGGAATTGGGTAAAGCATTCCATTCTTAATTGCCGTAACCGCCTTCGTGTTAACGAATTTCATAACTGGCGGCAACAACTTTTCATTGATGAAATTATTCATGTTGTTTTCCTCTACTTATTTCGTATCGTTACTTGCATGTCATCACCAATTCTCAATTTTATTAACCTACCCCAAATCCTCTCCATTTGAGGCAATCACTTGCTGGTACCACTTAAATGAGTCCTTACGGTAACGGGCGCCCGACCCTTGGCCCATGTCATCCAGGTCGACATAAATGAAGCCATAACGCTTCAACATTTCACCTGTTGAAGCCGACACAATGTCAATTCCTGACCATGGTAGATAACCAATTAGCGGAATGCCATCTAAGACAACCGCCCGCTCCATCGCTTGGATATGCCCTTGGAAATAGGCAATGCGATAATCATCGTGCACTTCATGCTCTGGGGTCAATTCGTCATAGGCACCAAAGCCGTTTTCGACGATAAACATTGGTTTATGCCAACGATCCCACATCCAGTTCATTGCCCAACGGACGCCAACTGGATCGATTTGCCAGCCCCAGTCTGACTTTTGCAAGAATGGGTTGTCACCGTGATTTGCTTCCTCATCGTATTCCAACCATTCATCGCCAGTATCGGATACTGTCCAAGACATATAGTATGAAAAGGCGACATAATCCACGGTATTCTCAGCCAAAATCTTTTCATCCGCCGGTGTAATATCGATTTTGAAACCCTTGTGTGCCCAGAACTTTTTTAGCCAGTTTGGATACTGGCCCGTTGCATGGACGTCACCCCAGAAATAACGCGACTGCATCGCCCGTTCTGCCATCAAAATATCTTCTGGCTTCGAGGTAGCTGGATAAACTGGATTCATGGCAATCATATCACCGACCAGTAATTCGCATCCCATCTCACGTGCGATTTCATGGGCCCGCTTTGTCACCAATGCGGATGCCAATAACTCATAGTGTGAAGCTTGATACATCAGTTCTTGCGCTTCGTCTGCCTGATAATCAAGCAACCCTGAGTTTTGCAGCATCGGATGCGGATCCATCCAAGACGTTTGATTATTAATTTCATTGAAGGTCATCCAATACTTGACGCGATCCCCATAACGTAGCATCACCGTATCGGCAAACTTCAAGAAGAAATCAATGACTTGACGGTTACGGAACCCGCCGTACTTCTTAACCAGATGCAATGGCATCTCGAAGTGACTTAACGTGATGACTGGCACGATGTCATTTTCAATCATCGCATCAATCATTTTGTCATAATGAGCCAAGCCGGCTTCATTTGGCGTTTCTTCATCCCCATTTGGAAAAATACGCGTCCACGCAATTGATGTACGGAAAGCCTTTAAGCCCAGTTCCTTCATCAACTTAAAGTCTTGTGGGTATGACTCGTAAAAATTAATGCCTCGGTGGTTCGGATAGTTACCATCCGGTAAAACTTCATCCGTTACTTCACGGGGCACCCCATTTTTGCCGGCCAACATCACATCAGCAATCGACACACCCTTGCCATCAACATCCCAAGCGCCTTCAAGTTGATGCGCAGCAACGGCAGCTCCCCATAAGAACCCCTCAGGCATTTGGTATCCTTTAACCATTGCAATTACCCCTCCAACTTTTGGACACGCTTCATCAACTCAATTAGTTCAATAGCCATGTCGCGGAACGTAATGGCATTCATCAAATGATCTTGGCCGTGAACCATATATAGATCAACTTCTGTGTGCTCACCTTGGGCTTCCTTGGTTAGCATATCCGTTTGCACATCGTGTGCCGCCTTCAGCTCTTCGTTCGCGAGCTTCAAAGCACCCTCAGCTTCGTCAAATTTGCCTTCCTTCGCAAATTGAATCGCTTGGAAAGCCTGGCCCTTTGCGTTGCCGCCGTGCATAATCAATCCCATAACAACTTCCATACGTGCGTCATCCATGGCTATATCCCCCCGTTGTTCGCTATTTAGTATCGTCTGATGCGATTACATCATGGCCTCGGCCGTTGCCAAAACCTTATCACCCTTCATCATGCCGTAATCCATCATGTTGATAACATCCATTGGAATACCAGCTTCATCAGTCTTCTTCTTAACTTCATTCTTCATGTATTGTACTTGTGGCCCAAGCAACAACACATCTGGCTTTTCAGCTGAAGCTAATTCACTATCAATATCTGCCGTTGACTTCGCGAAAATCTTGTAGTCCTTACCAGCTGCCTTTGCTGCATCTTGCATCCGTTGTACCAACATTGACGTTGACATACCTGCGGCGCACGCTAACATAATTACCTTATCTGCCATGATAAAATCCTCTACTTTTCTTTATAGTGTCACACCTTGTGAGGTGATGACTTGCTTATACCACTCAAACGAATCCTTGCGTAAACGTTCTCCGGAACCTTCACCCATATCATCTAAATCAACATACACGTAGCCGTAACGTTTACTCATTTCACCGGTTCCCGCTGAAACAATATCAATTGGGCCCCACGACAAGTATCCAATGACTGGAATACCATCGTTAACGATTGCCTTTTCCATTTCAGCAATATGGGCCTTCAAATAATCAATGCGGTACTGATCATGTACTTGGCCATCAACCACTTCGTCATAGGCCCCAAAACCATTCTCGACGATCATCAACGGCAGACCGGGATACAAATCATTCAATTCGTTCAACGTGTACCGCAGGCCTTGTGGATCAATGGCCCAACCCCAATCTGAAACTTGCACCTCAGGATTTGGCACAATTTCAAAGCCATGCGCATCTTCAAATTCCGTATCACCAGCTGATGTCGCTTTAACAACAAACGAGTTATAGTACGAAATTGCCAGATAATCAACTGTACCGGCTTGTAAGACAACACGATCCTCATCAGTAATGTCCGGACGGAAGCCCGTTCGCTCTGCAAAGGCTTCAAATTCGGCCGGATATGCCCCGCGGACGTGTACATCTGAGAACCAGTCACGCGCTTGACGGGCTTTTTGAACCGCCAAATTATCGGCTGGCTTTGGTGACGCTGGGTATAGTGGCGCCACATTCAACATGCCCCCAATCATAAACTCCGGGTTAATGGCATGACCAATTGCGACCGCTTTCGCACTTGCAACGAGCTCGTAGTGCCCAGCCTGCACCATTGCAGCGAGCTTTTCTTCCGTTGGTGTGCCCGCTGGAAAACGCAGACCTGAATTGGTCCAAATCATGAACTCGCTCATGGCTTCATCAACCAAATTCGCTTGATTTGAAATCTCATTATGCGTCATCCAATATTTCACCTTATCCTGATAACGGTTAAAGACTGTCTCCGCATACGTCACAAAGAAATCAATCACACGCCGATCTGACCAGCCCCCATAAGCTTCAACCAAATGATATGGCATCTCAAAGTGATTTAACGTCACCACCGGTTCAATACCAAGTCGATTCATTTCGTCAAACAAATCATCGTAAAATTGTAGACCTTCTTCATTCGGTTGCGCATCATCACCATTAGGGAAAATACGCGTCCAGGCAATCGATGTTCGAAAGGCCTTAAAGCCCATTTCTGCCATCAACGCCAAATCTGTTTTGTACGACTCATAAAAGTAGATACCGTGATGATTTGGATAATTCAATCCGGCAATCACGCCATCAGTAATTTGACGTGGCTGGTTATGTGCCCCAGCAGTTAAAATGTCTGCAATTGACACGCCCTTACCACCGACATTCCAGGCTCCTTCGGCTTGGTGCGCAGCAATGGCACCACCCCACAAGAAGTCACTATCTAATTTAAGTCCCATGTTATCCCCCGTACGCATTTTTTAGATCAACAAAGCCGGCTGTCAGAATAGTGCGTACCGCCCGCTTCGTTGTAACAACTATATTACAGTTATATTTTGTAAAAGTTTCGAATAATGAGAACTATATGTGAAAGTGGCGGGTTCTAGTCTGTGAATAAGGTGGGAGTATTTACAAAAATCAGGCTTTTCACTCGGGCAATGAAAGCGTTTTCATTTTCTAGCGATTTTGATTATCTCTGCACGAAAAAAGCCGAACCGACATTTCCGTCGATCCGGCTTTTATTAAAAACACTATTACTTAAAAAATGACAAAACCTGCGTTAAACCATTCTCACCAAAAATTGTGCGACCATGTTCAGCAAGCACTTCAGCCGCCACTGGCGTAACTTCACCGTATTCGCGAGCCACAGCCGTAATATCTTGGACGCCAGCCTGTGAAACTGACTCATCAAATGACAACTCGACATAATAGTCCTTGTTGTATTCGATCACCTTTGAGTCACCAACTTCTTCTTGCATCATCTTTGCAAATTGGATAATTGCTTCAAAGTCCTTAAACTTCAAAATAACTTGACGACGACCTTGCTTATCACGCGCCAATTCGCGTGCTGCATTAACCATCTGGTCGGCAGCCCGTGACTCAGCCGCGGCACGTTGCTGACGAGCTTGTGGCTTTTTCTTAGCCCCATCTCCATCATTATCTAACAATTGCTCTAATAAGCTATCAGAAACATCATCGTTTACATCACCAGCATCACGATTGCCAAACATTGAGTTGATAACGCCATCCATCATGGCCTTATCCCCAATATTCTTAGAGATGAACAACTCCAAGCCGTTACGGTTTGGCAATACTTGGAAGGTAACCGCCTCATTATTTTCGAAATCATGCTCAACATCAACTTCTTCCAAGATATTGTAGAAGAAACGTTCAATTTCTTCTTGGTTGCCCAGCAAGTCAATCACTGAAATACTGCGCTCAGCGAGATCATCGTTGGTCACCACCACTCGAATTGTATCCTCGTTAATGCGTTCCATTTCCATTATGGGCACCCCTTTCCTTCCCAGTCTGCGGGAATCTAGCTTTGCTTACTATTATACCAAATTTCCGAAATAATAGTCGATATATTAGCATTAACCACGTACGTTCAGGGTGTGCTAACCCACCCGTTATGTTTCCTACCGCACCCCAGTATAAACGAACGTGACATGATGGGGTAAAAAAAGACCATCGGAATGGCCCTTTTATGTATGGTGGATATGTTTGCTTTACAGGTCAGCCAAAGCTGTTGCTCGGGCCAACTCAGCTTGTCGCACCTCGTGTGGCAAGAATCGACGAATCTCGTCTTCGTTATACCCAACCTGCATCCGCTTCTCATCGATCATCAAGGGACGCTTGAGCAAGGCTGGTTGCTTTTGAATCATTTCAATTAGTTCACCCAACGATAAGTCGTCCAATGAAATATCTAATTCAGAAAAAAGTTTTGACCGCGTTGAGATAATTTCTTCGGTACCATCTTCCGTCATGCGCAAGATGTTCTTAATCTCATCTCGTGTCAATGGCTCTTTGAAGACATTACGCTCTTTATAGGGAATTGCGTTTGCTTCTAGCCAGGCACGCGCTTTGCGGCATGATGTACAACTAGGTGATGTATATAACGTGACCATATTTGCCCCCTTTCGGCTGCTACGGTGTTACTGCTACCTATGGCTACAATTATAGCCGTCTAGTTGTGAACATGTAACCCCTATTTTTACGAAAAATTGCGAATAAATTACAGTGCTATGACAGTCACAATGTGCTGTCCATGACCAATTATTAAAAATAGATTAAGAAAAATCCATGTCAAGTCCAACAGCTTTTATAGCAAGTTATTACGATTTATCTAGGCCTTAATATGCAGATTATATCGTGTCAAATATTTTGCTTATACAACCTAGCTATTAAAATATTTTATGAATAGCCTATGAAAAAAGCTGGCCGATTGTCATATTCGGTCAGCTTTTTTATTAATTCACATTCTTACGTGGTGCCGATTCGTCAGCCATTGCCAGGAGTTTTTGCTTTAATTCCGTTTCCATTTCCTGCATCTTCACTTCTGCATCGGCCCGCTTCTGACGGCCATCACGCTGAATTTGCATGGTCTCTTCAATGGTTTCGATCAAATTAGCTTGGGTATTTTGTAAGGTTTCAATATCAATAACCCCACGTTCGTTTTCCTTCGCAGTTTCAACGGCACTTTGTTTCAACATCTCGGAATTTGCTTGTAGCAACTGATTAGTCGTATCTGCAACCGCGCGTTGAGCCGCCACAGCATTCTTTTGCTTTAACAAAGTTAATGCAATGGCAACTTGGTTCTTCCATAATGGAATAGCTGTTGAAATCGACGATTGAATCTTTTCAGCCAATACTTGGTTGGTTGATTGAATTAAACGAATTTGCGGTGCTTGTTGCAAGGCAACTTGACGCGTTAACTTCAAATCATTGCTGCGCTTTTCCAAACGTTGTTCAAACTGCACCAAATCTTGCACCTTTTGGGCATCTAATTGGTCACCTGACGCTTGCGCAACTTCCCGGGCAGCGGGTAATTCGCGATTACGAACATCACTTAGCTTCATCTCAGCACCCGCAATATAAACATTGAGTTGCTTGAAGAAATCTAAGTTTTGTTGGAACAAACCGTCAAGCATTTTGTTATCAGCTAACAAAGTCTCTTTATGGCGATCAAGTCGCGCCGCAACATTATCAACCTGAGCACCAATCTTCTGATATTTAGCAGTGACTTCATAAATTGACTTCTGAACCCGCTTAAAGACACGTGCAAAGAAACCTTGCTTCTCGGGAATCAATTCGTTGGGATTTGCTTCACTCAAGTTTCCCATCAGTTCTGTCAAAGCATCTCCAATCGGACCGACATCTTGATTCTGCACCCGATCCAAGACACCCTGTGAAAAATCAGTTAAATTCTTTTGGGCGTCAGAACCATAGGTCAAGACAGAATCCGTAGCAGACATGTCAAGGGTTTGCGCCAACTGCAACGCTTTAGCTTTTTCGTCTGATGTTAATGTATCCGTTAATTCCGGCGTGCTTGTTTCAGGTGTTTTTACTAACTCTTCCGTCATGGTTTATTTCCTCATTGTTCGTTTTGCTGTATCCAATTGATCTTGCAAAGATGTAATATCATCACGCGTGATATGGCGATAATCTTGCTGGATTTGGTCGGCTAATTGGCGCAACACATCTCGGGCCGCTGCTAATTGTTGTTTATCAGATTCATCAATCATTTCATGGCTAATAATGTCATGATATGTCATCAAAATCTTTTCCATATTAGGTAGATGTGTATAAACAAAATCGTCTGCATCCGTCAGCTGCGTTGGATCATCAGCAAGTTCTTTGACGACGCCTCGGGCAAAACGAATCACCTCTGTCTCTGACGCAATCTTGCGTAACCCATTTGTTTCTGTTAGCAAGCTTTCGATATGATTAACGCTATCGTTAGTCCGGTTGAAAACCGCTTTAAAAACCGTTAAATCACGCTTATTAAGTCCTTGACCATTAATTTTAAGTTTCGTTTTGGTGGCAGTCGTTAGTTTAGCTGGTATTTTAGCCTGGCCAACTAATACCTGTCGTGCACCAATAACAGCTACCGTCAAAACCACTTGTAACAGCCAACTAACCCCCGAAAAGGACCAAGTTGCTGCAATTAGTGCGAGCGGTAAAATCCAGCGTAGGACCGTTTTAGGCGCCACAAATATTGAAATCAGTAGGCCAGCAGTGAGTGCTGAAGTCGCTGACGCTTGGACGGGCGAAATTGCACCGACACCAATAAACAGCGCCAGAATGGTCAGCCACTTGCCACGCCGTAATTCCTTTTTGGATAGTTTTTCTAAATCAAACATCTTTATTCCCCTCATCGGTTCTAGATTTTATTATACGGCTATTAATATCGCTCTGTATAGCATTTTTACATCGCACCCGTGATATCACAAAAAGCCCTTAGCGACGCACATCGCTAAGGGCTACTCGTTGACTATTTAACTTTAACATTATTCGTAACGGTTTGATGCAGTGTCTTACTAACAAACCGTGTCGTCACCTGATAGTCACCTGGTTGATACGTCTGTTGATCCAGCGTCATGGCTGCCGTGACATTAGGTGCCAATTGCTTACCTTGTACCGCTGCCTGATGTACCACGTGTCCCCTGGCATCCTTCACGGTTTGCGTCACTTTCACCTGATTGACACACTGGTTCGCCTTATTCCTAATACCAATACCAATTTGATGACCAACCGCCCGTGCTTGTAAATTAACCTTAACTACTTTTTTCGTTTGCCCCGTGTGTAGCACAACACCTAAAACGTAGGCATAACGATTGGCTAACATTTGCTGGTGACTGTGTTGCCGCTGCGCCGTTACTTCCTGAAAATGGAGACCACCGGCAATCACACCGTTCCCCATTGTCTTTGGCAACCGTACCTTGACGGTCAAACGACGCGTCTGGCCAGCAGATAATTTAATGCGCTGGGTACTTGTCGCCAATTTATCAAACCCTAGCCGCGGGTTAATTGCCTGACCAACAGTGCGATCATAGACAACATCACCAAGCTGATTTGTCCGCGCTGGTTCAGGAATCATTCGGACCGTTTTCGCTGTTTGCGTTAAATTTTTAATCTGCATTTTCAGGGCAACCACTTCGCCCGGGTGCGTCTGCAAATCATAATAATGCGCCGTTTTATCAAGTTGCGCCTTCATCGGCTGTGGCGTCACAGCAAATGGCAACCCATCTGCCGAAACGGGTTGCGTTAGGAAACCCATGGCCATCGCGACGCCCAATAAAATCATTTGTTTTGTCATGTTACTTATTCCCAACCGTGTCCAATACGGTCCACGTCAAATCTGCCGTGTAGTCACCTTGCTGCGCACTACCACCTGGGATAGCCAACTTGACAGCCTGATCCACATCTCGGCCGTCTGTTTGGCCCAAATCAGATTGGCCACCAAAAACCGCCAACCAAGTACCGGGCACGTTTGCTTGATTTGTCGTCATAATCGTTGCACTTTGACCAAATGCCACCGTTTGCTTATCCACAACGTTTCCCGTCAACTTTCCCGGCGTCGTGGCCATTTTAGCATTTTCAAACGATAATGACGCCCCCTGCAGTGGCTTGCCTGTGGCCTTGTTTTTCAGCTCTGACGTCGCTAGTTGGAGCGTCCAACCACCCGCTTGTGCCCGTAAGTCAGATACTTGCGCGTAAACCGGTGCAATCAATGTACTGTGTGCAGTGTCAGCGAATTTTTGTGCACTCGCAGCATACGTTGTCGCTTGACCTGAAATTTTTTGCTTCCCAAAATCCAAAGTTGAGGCATAGTCGACCGTCAAGATGCCAGATTGCTCCTTACCCACCGGCGTATCCGTTCCCGGAATTAACGGGCTTACCGGCTTGGTATAGTCGGGATCAAACGGATTCAACGGCTTGTTAACCAACGGTGCATAGGTCACGATAATGGTATCTTTATCTCCCAACTTACCAGTAACCGTTGCAATATCTGGCTTATAACCCACGATATCCGGTGAGGTCACACTATAATCATCCCCGTCGTAACCCGACTTTGTGACAGAATCAAAATAGGTTCCCAGTTGCGTCGCATATTGATACTTAATCGTCACCTTGTTTTTCTTTTCATACGTTAAGTCAAAGTGATTCGTATCATCATCACTGTTGGCAATCGTAAACTGTTGATAATTTTTGCGGTTATCACCCGTAAAATCATAGCCATCTACTTTAGGTGCAACATACACAAAATTAGGATCAAATTTGGCAGTCTTACTTGCCGCATCAACATCAGCATCACTTTGCACAACCGTCACCGTATTTCCAACCACTGCCGGCTTCTGGCTAGGATTAAAAACCGGTGCTTTAAAATCACTCGCATCAACCGTCGTTTTGGCGGCGACACCGTTAAAGGTTGCTTGGACGGTTCCATACTTCACGCTAAATGTCTTCATATTGACGGACATAGTCGAAGTTTCATTACCCGTCGAACCAAAAACAGAGAATCCCATATTGCGGGCCACCGTCACTGTTTGCGTCCAGGTTTTACCATAACCCGTTACCGTGATTTTACCAACTACTTGCCGGCCATCACTGGAAACTGATGTCGGTTCCCAAGCAAAGCCGACATCATCACCACCACGACTTAGACTGACGTTTTGCGCTTGGTCATCGCTACCGATGGCTTGCAGTTTACCCGTACTGTCAGTGTGTCGGAAGGACGCATATTGCTTCGAATTAACACCTAGCGACGTGCCGATGTTCGAATCACCCATGTCCGAGTTGTAGTAAAAATCAATTCCCCAGAAAATGGCACTTGAGAATCCAGTCGTCCCGTTCTTACCGATTCCCAAGTACTTATTTGGTGTACCATTCCCCATTTGCGATGGGTCATACGGCGCTAAAATCATACCCAACGCATCTCCGGCTTGACCAAAAATACTATTACCACCAGAACTCGTTTTAAAACCGCCTTTGAAATTGAACGATGATGTCATATCAATCTGATACTTAAAACTCGCTGACCCGTATTGATTAGAACCCCCGTTGGTCAGCTGCGCCCAACCATTCGTAAAACCAGAACTCGTACCACCTGGCAAAAAAGCATTCGTCATTTCATCGACACCAGCATAGTTGGCAGCCGGCTCACCAATTTTAGTTGCCGTTTGTAAATCCTGGACGGTGACAGTTGCCGCCAACGCTGGTGCTGCATAACTCGTCAGCGAGACCGCCAGCGTTGCCAACATGATCTTGATTAGTCCCTTTCTCATTAGTTTTGCTCACTTTCTTCCTCATCATCACGACGGCGCTTCCATAGAATGAACCAGAACACTGTAATCAAAACTGCTAATAGTACAGCCAGCAAACTCCACCAATTAAAGGCATCCTTTGTGACTGTAAAGTCCGCCTTGTTGTATTGTGTTGCCTCTGATCCAGTAATCGTAAATGTCTTTTCAAAATGCCAACGGTGAGCAAACTTCGTTGTCTTCGCGGCATCAGTAAATTGGTAGCCACCCTGATCATCTTTTTGACCATACGCCGTTAAATCTAGGACATACTTGCCCGGCTTCATCGCTGCACCGTTTGCATATGCAATCGCCAGGTCAAAATTTGAATTTGGCGCCATTTGCTGATCAGTATTCGTTTGGGATAATACCGTCTTATCACTGTCAGCCTTTTTAATGATGGCAACGGTTGTAAAGTCGTTAATATACTTTGCCAACGGATTTTGTAAATTAGCCTTAATCACATTACGGGCGTTAACTTGACCAGCAGCCACTGTATGCAACTGCAAACCAGACCGTTGAATTTGATTAAATGTAAACGGTGTGTCTTTTTGTTGTCGCATCAGAACGGCAATTTGGAAGGCATAGACATTTTTCACTGCCATGCCGGCACTTGCTGCCTGGGCATGTTGTTGTGAATCCTTGTCGCGAAAAGTGAAAGCACCCGACGAAATACCCGTTAGACCGGCTTGCGGTACTGTGACATGTGCTGTTACCTCCTTGGTTTCACGTGCCGCTAGCGCCACATCTTGCGGTACCGTAATCATGTCCTGCACCTTTGCTGCTAGCGATGGGTCTAGTTTCTTTTGATCACCCTCGTAATCAACCTCACCACCACCGTTCGTTGTTGCTGTTGTCACATCAGCATTCACCGTGACGGCATGATCCGTATTATTTGTATACTTAAGTTTTAAATCCTGGGTCGCACCTGGATTAACCATCAAATCAAAATAGCCCGCCTTTTTTGCAAGCTGGTTCTCTGGTAATTCTGGTACCACTGAAAAGGTGTAGACGCTTGCCTCTGTCGTCTGACTACCACCAACAAGTAGACCAAGTGTTGCCAACACCGTTAGGCCTAAAATCTTACCAATTTTCATTTTCTCTGTTTCCCCTCTTGATATGTAAAATCCCACAAACGTCATCGTTTGTGGGACTAATGTCTTTTTCGCCAAAACGACGATTCATATATGTGATTTTACCTAGTCAACACTACCGGCTGGACGCTCTGCCAATGTCCACTCCAAGGTTGACGTATATGCCGCTGCTCGCTTTGTCGTCGCACCTGGTACCGCCAATGAGATTGATGAATCTGCTGACTTATCATCCCCAAATCGGTCAACCCACGTTCCTTGACCTTGGTTCGCTGCTGCATCAACAATTGACTTTGATACACCAGGTGTCAACGTGAACTTTGGTGACAACTTGCCTGGTGTTCCCGCCGTTGTGCTTGAGCTGGCAACCAAATTAGCATTGTTAAACGTCATCGTCGCCCCAGTCAAATCATTCTTGCCGTCGTTAAACTGTCCCAATTGCTTAACTGACAAGTTCCAGCCGGCATCAGTTCCACGGTTATCTGTTACTTGTACATAGTTAGAACCCGTGTGCCCATCTGCAAACTTTTGTGCAGCAGCTGTATAAGTTTGATCAGTTGACGCAATCTTTTGTGTGCCAAAATCTAAGCTTGAAGCAAAATCGATTGAAAGTGGTCCAGCTGTACCAGGATTTGGATCCGTTCCATCAGGATTCTCAGGCTTTGAAGGCGCTGGGTTATCTGGATTGTCGGGATCGATTGGTGCCGTTGGATCCGTTGTTGCTTCAAATGTTACCTTTGCGTTACTTGAGTATACGGCTGAGTCAGCAAATGCTGAAGGTGCCAATACACTCAATGCCAATGTAGCCGTCAAAAGTGTTGTTACTGTCTTCTTTGTCATTCTTCTTTCCCCATTCTTCGTGACAAGTACTTTTGTGAAAACGTCCTCCTGTTTTCGACACCTTTATCATAACCGGTGGGGTCTAATTACAAAATGTAATAATTTTTCTCAAAAAAGAAAAAGCGTGCAAATGCACGCTATGACTGGCTATTCGGCGATTCCAAGTTGCTCGAACCGGGTTGCAAACTTCTGCGCTTTCAACTCAGAAAGCCGGGTCCGCAACTGTTCAAGTTCTTTGACATTTGGTAAATGTTGCCAATCAAATCGATATCGACTATCCACATTGGTCAACATGGCATCTGAAATCACCAAATCAACGTCGTCCTCGAATCGATTGGTAAACACAATATTAAACTCTGCCATTCCCGCAATCATTCGCTTCAAAATGACTTCTAATGCCGGACGATAGGTAATATCGATATCGACTTTAATCGGCGGAAAAATGACGGCGGGTTCAAAATGGGCCACAAACGCTGTAAAGAGATAACTAAAAAATAATTCTTCTGCGTCACGAACCGGTTGCTTAACAATCGGCGCTATCTCACGACTGACATTGAGTGCCATCTCAACTAAGACTGGATACATCCGGTAGGCTTCACGTAAATCAAACCGACGGCGATGACCACTATCACGAGCATACAATTCAAATGTCAGGACTGGCGCAAATAGATCACGTTTAATTTTTTCTGCACTCACTGTCGACATTGGCGCATTAAAATATTGCTCATGATACTGACCAATTACACCAACAATGTCGGTCAATCGGCGTTGTAACATCGGTGTCAGGTTGCCGAACCAATCGGTTTCCCCAACAATATTCAACGCGTACAAATAAAATAGGGTTTCACGAGCCTCATCGAAAGCCTGCGCCTCATTAATCGTATCGTGCGTTAATGAGTCAGCAACCATCTTTTGAATTAACGATTGTGTTAACCCATCCATTTGATCATTTGGACGCAAGACATTATCCAAATTGTGCGGATCCACAAAATGCCCGGTACGCACACGTAATGCCGCAATCGTATAGTAAAAACGCAACGCAATTCGTTTTGAATCACGAATATACGACTTTGGCATAATCGCAGCGGCTAACCGATCAATCCCAGCATCTGCTTGGATTTTCAGGGCCTCGCCATACGGAAACTCACGATCACCGAAAAAACGTAACGCGAGTCGATAAAAAAAGACCCGAATGGCCGATTCATCCCCAGTAAAGCGGTACTCATCATCAATGCCAATACCAAGCGGTTCCAGATGTTTCACCACATAGCGCTTAATGTTGCGGGTTGTGCTAACCGTTGTCAGGAAACGTTCCGCAAAATCTTCGTATGACGTAATCGTTTCAAAAAACACTTCTTTAATAAACGTCCAATAAAGTGATTCACGTAAATAGACCAACATCACAGCGTCCGTATTAACGTGACGCGACATCGGCATGTGCAACATTTTATCGTCTTGTTGTACTGACAACAACGGTTCTTCTTCCCCATCGTAAATTGTCATTAAATCTTCAGCTAACTGGTGGGCGACGGTGATGGTTAAATACTTTGACCAACCAAGCGCTTCGCCTACCGTTTTAACTGAAATATCGGCTGTCATTTGCTCTCTCAAAAACGTTAACAGCTCGATTTTTTCATTCTCTTTCTTCTCCAGCATCCACTGCATTACCTGGCATCCTCCCTTAAAATGCCTCATACCACACCTATTATTATATGGGGTTAAGTAATTATCCGCGTGCTTATTTTTTACCATTTTTGCGATTTAGAAAAATAACGTTCGTGTGTGCGACAAACGCAAAATAAAAACCCGTGAAACCCCTAGTATCAAGGGATTTCACGGGTGAGTTTGATGCCGTTGACAGGAATCGAACCTGCACGGGATTGCTCCCACACCGACCTGAACGGTGCGCGTCTGCCAGTTCCGCCACAACGGCATATCAATAACAGTAATAACTATACCAGATTATTAGCCATTATTGAATACCTTTATTAAAAGACTTGCTTTGAGAAAGCTGCAAAACTATATTGTTTGCGCATCAAACCATATAGTGAATTGCTACTCTCATATTGACGTAGTGGGAAATCTTCCTTAGCTTGCCAATTTTCCCAATCGGTCTTCATGTTCCACGTTGACAACATCACAATTTGATGTGAATTATCGTTTCGTTGCAATAAATAAGAACTAATAAAGCCCGGCTCTGTCATGCCTTCTTCATACGCCTTGTAACGTCGAATAAAATTATCGCGCTCCATATCATTTAACGTGATAAACGTGAAATTCATCCAACCACGCAAGTCGCTGGTATCGCCACGTGCGGCCAGAATTTCATACGTAGTTGGCATCGCAAAAATTGACTTCTTATTAGTGGTCTTTTCAAGCAACTGGTAGCGTTCCTTGTCTTCTTCATCTACTGTTAGCAGTAATTTGTGATCAAGGTGTTGGTTGCGGACGTCTTGTAGAACAGTTCGAGACCCAAACGTTACATGTAAATATTCTGTCATATTTTTATCCTCCATGATCGTTCCCCTAGTATAGTTACCATTATAGTCACTTATCATGAAGAATGCGCTGACAAACTATTGTTTTTTAGTGGATTTCGGGTCCATTTTGATTAGCATCGTATGCCGCAATGTCAACGGATGTTGCATCCTTAATTGCCACACTCTCGACCAAACGCCCTTCTTCTACTGAATCCAAAGCCAACCCGCCGAAGTTATTCTTCTTGCGTAATTGCATCTTATCAGCAAGCAACGACTTAGACGTGGCCTTGATATACCAAGTACCTGCATTCGTCTCAACCGGCATGTCAAACCATCGTTGATATGGGGCATCGTTGTTAACAATGTTAATCGTGAAACTGGTTTCCATCGTAATGTCCAACGGATCGTTGTAAGGACTGATGCCGTCTTCAGCCGCTAGTAAAACCACTTGTGTCTTGGGATCAAAATTATTCATCAAACGATTCATCGCATAATCATCTAGTTCAATATACATCATACTTACCTCGACTTTCTATTGTCATCATAGAATATTTATCAGCCTAACTGTGAAAAAAAGGGCCGGCCAACAGTGGCCAGCCCGATTTCATTAGTTGTTACCTTCAGCTTGTTGACGGGCGATGTAGCCACGTGAAGTTGTTTGTGCGAAAGGCCCATTTACCATTTGCATACGCATACGCAAGTTTTGTTGCACGTTTTGGTTAATCGTTTGTGCGACCAATGGTGTGACATCAGCAGGAACTTCTGAGTCTACCTTCGTACGGATTTGACGGATCAATTGGTAGAAGTCCTTACCCTTACGCATCACCAATTCATTTTCAGCAGCCTCGAAAGCGAAGTGTGCGTCATCCGTGTCCTTGTTGTACACAAAGTCCATGAATTGTGATGTCACAGCGTCGTTCTCGTAGTTATCTTCTTCACCTTGCCAAAGGCTTGCCGTCTCCGTCAAGTATGCTTCAACGTCAGCTGGATCGATGTAAACTTCCTTCAAATTAACCATGAATGCCATGTGCAAAATCCTCTTTCGTCCGTTTTTATATTAAATCTACTTACTATTTACAAGTATTAGTTTATCTAATTGTACCGCTTCTTGCACTGAGAAAGGGAGTGCCAAAGACACCTTTTGTGTTGCATTTTCGAAACACCAGGTATATGCAAAAAACGGCATCGGAATGCCGTCTTACCTTAATGATGCAAAGCCATACTAATTAAGCTAATGGCCGCAACACTATTATTCAGCATATGTGTCAGCATTGAATACTGAATCTGCTTGGTCTTCTTGTACACAACCGCCAACGCAATCCCCATAAGTGAATACTGGAGCATTGGTAAAAATTGGAA
Organism: Weissella sp. MSCH1; assembly: GCF_045799135.1. Taxonomy (NCBI): domain Bacteria; kingdom Bacillati; phylum Bacillota; class Bacilli; order Lactobacillales; family Lactobacillaceae; genus Weissella; species Weissella sp. MSCH1. Next base: position 87,124 of record NZ_JBJMBA010000043.1, read on the forward strand.
TTGTTGAAAGACGTGAAAGTACCCAAAAAGGACACCAGAAATCACCACATTCAGCCACCACGGTCCATCTTTAAAGAAATAATTTAAGATGACACCACGGAAAATAAGTTCCTCGACCAACGGTGCCACTACAACAGCCAACAGAATGACAAATAATAGTGAGGCACCACCAGCCTTAGCCATTGATTCCAACGCGGCCTGATTCGTTGCCGTCACCCGACCACCCGTAAGTGCATATTGTAACAGACCTGATACAGCCCCAGCTCCTAAGATCATGAGGTAGCCTTTGCCGACCCAACCAATCTTTTCACTTCTAATCGGGTGAAAACCCGTTTTAGGCGCCTTTTTTCGCACCGCAAACAGCATCACTAGCACCGTAATTGTCGTAAATACAGCCACAAAGAACAGCATCAACAGGATTGGTAAGATACTATTTTTTGACACGTGGAACATACTTGCGGCACCACGGTTAGCAAACATTCCTGACACTTGAATGGCAAAATCCAGGATGATACCGGCCACAATCCAAATTAAACCGTTACCGATATTGCTAAGCGTTTCCTTTTTCATGCTAATCGTCATCCTCCTTTTTCGGGCGCAAGGCCATTGTTAAAAGCGTCATCAACACTGTCACCGCCACAAAGGCCAAAATGAACACGATGATTGACAGCCATAGTGGCCACATAAACGTTTTCGCTATGTATGCTAACCCGATGAACAGTACCATGACAACGGCACTGGCACCAACCTGAATCGCTAATCCCATGTCTACTTAAAGTCCTTCAGTACGTATTTTTCAAGAATTTCTGCAATTGCACCTTCATTATTTGTACGCTCGGTGACAACCGCAGCGGCCTCTTGCACCGCTGGAATACCATTGGCAACACTAACCCCCAAGCCAACCGCTGTCAACATTTTGAGGTCGTTGTTATTATCCCCAGCCGCGATAATCTCGTCGCGCTGAATACCCAGTTTTTCGCCAAGCAACAACGAAGCTGCCCCCTTATCAACGCCCTTCGTATTAAATTCAACATACCGTGAAGATGAAAAAGTTGCTTCAACGGCATCCGCACCAACCGCAGCTAGGACTGCATCCCGAATCTGTTCGCGCACCGCTTGATCAGGATGTTCAAAGATAACTTTCATAACAGGCTGTTCGTTCGCTAAGAAAGTCAAATCATCGCTTACCATCAATTCATAAGGAACGCCACGTTCAGCCATGTATTGTTTGTCAGTTGGTGAAATATTGTAAATAAACAATGTGTCAACCGTATAAATATGAACGTCGACCTGATCATTGACTAAACCTGCCCGGAAAATCGACGCAGCTAATTCGCGGTCCATTCCCCGTGTCAAAAGCACTTGATTATCCTTATTTTCTACAATCGCTGCCCCATTATATGAAATCACATACTGACCTGCTTGATCGTACAATCCCAATGTCTTTAACAACTCTTGCACCGAGTTAAACGAACGACCGGTGTTTGGCACGAACTTAAAGCCGTGGGCCACAGCCGTCTTGATTGCCGCCAAATTATCTGCGTGTACTGTACCATCATCGTTTAATAGTGTTTCATCTAAATCAGAAACCAACATTTTGTAAACCATTGTAAATACCCCCTATTATTCCAATAGTCATTGTATCAAAGAACGACCACAATTCGACCGTTTTATTAGAAATATGCCTTTTTCTCAAAATTTTGTTTATGTGGTTAAACGTTATTACTTGCTGTCCCAAATACGGTACAGGTATAATTAACTTACCAAAGAATATAGGAGAGTATATTATGCGTAGTTTTATGAACGAATTCCGTGATTTTATTATGCGCGGAAATGTGATGGATTTGGCAGTCGCCTTCATTATGGGAGCTGCTTTCCAAACTGTTGTTAAGTCAGTTGTTGATGATTTGATTATGCCACTTGTTGGTATCGTAACTGGATCAATTTCATTTTCCGCTATCGTCTGGCACATTGGCTCAGCCGACATCAAGATTGGGGCCTTCATCTCAACTTTGATTACGTTCTTGTTGACAAGCTTTGCTGTCTTCCTCATCTTGAAGGGTGTTCGTAAGGCACAAGCTTTGACAAGCAAGGAAGTTGAAGAAGAAGAGGAAACGGTTCTTGAAACTGAATTGGGCGTTTTGCAAGAAATCCGTGATGCTTTGGCAACAAAGAAGGACTAATTCCGAACGTTGAATTTCGTCACACAATAGACACATACATTTAACTTTAAAACAAACGCCTGTCTACCGCGGTTTGAGCCGGTATGGCAGACGTTTTTTATTTGTCAAGACGTTGATATAATTTCAAAATTTGGCTAAGATAGTTAACAGTAAATCAAACACAATTGCGTGGTTTGATAATAGAAAGATACAAAATTCTGAAGGAAGAAGGACTACCATGGTGATTATCACGGCAGGTATGATTGGTGTTGGTAAGACGACATTGACTGATTTGATTGCAAAGCATTTGGGGACGCAAGCATTCTTTGAACCCGTTGGGGAAAACCCAGTGTTACCACTTTACTACGCTGATCCAAAGCAATATGGATTCCTATTGCAAATTTACTTCTTGAACAAGCGCTTCGCGATGATTAAGAAGGCCTTGACCGACGACAACAATGTCCTTGATCGTTCAATTTACGAAGATGCCCTCTTCACACAAGAAAACCACCGCGAAGGAAACATCTCTGATGCTGAGTTGGATGTCTATATGACCTTGTTAAACAACATGATGTCTGAAATCCAAACTATGCAAAAGGGACGCCCTGATTTGATGGTTTTCGCCGACGCTGACTTTGATACGATTTTGTACCGTATCAAGAAGCGTGGTCGTGATTATGAACAATTTGAAGATAACGACGAACTTCGTAGTTACTACTTCAAGATGTGGAGCGCTTACCAAAAGTGGTACGAAGAGTACGACGCTTCACCTAAGATTAAAATTGACTTGCAACAATATGACTTGGAAGAAGCTGACAACCGTCAAGCTGTCTTAGACATCATTGACGCACGTCTTGCTGAACTTGACGCAACTGTTAAGTAATCACTAAAAAGGCACCCACGCGGCTGATAATAGCCATGTGGGTGCCTTTTTAGTTAGATGTTGTATGAGCCAATGAAATTTGGCATAAAGTTAATTTCATCAATCGTTTCAATCTGGACATTCTTACCTGGTGCGGGCGCTGCCACATATTGACCACCGCCAATGTAAATCGCAACGTGCCATGAAGCTCCATGGCTACCCCAGAATAATAAATCACCCGGTTGTGCAACCGCCATCACATCAGCCTTGGTCCGAACATCAGTTGTTGCCACGTAAGATTCTTCGGAAACTGTGTAAGAAGGCAATGACAAGCCAGCATCTTGGTATACCCAGGCAGCTAAACCAGAGCAATCAAATCCGGCTGGTGTTTTACCACCCCAAACATAAGGAATATTTTGTCCCGCGTACTTCAAGGCAGCTGTCACAATCGTTTGGCGCTGGGTAGCCGTTAAACTACCGCTAACTACGTCTGTCTCGTCTCCTGGAGTGACTGGCAACACGGTATTTGGCGTTGCGCTTGGCACCGTGTTATCCACCGCCGTATCAACCGGTGCCGTTGGTGCAACCGAACTAGCGGCTGAAGAAGATGCTGTGACAGATGATGATGTCGCAACTGAAGTTGACATCGACGTGTCTGTCGCGCTCGAAACTACAATCGTTGGCGCTGAAGACGGTATTGATGGGGTCTCCACGACAATATCCTCACCCATGGCATCTGCCACTTCTGCAGCTAAGACCGTCTGATAATCGTCAGCTGTCGCTTCTGATATCGATGTTACTTCATCTGAAGCGCTCTTAACCGGCGACGTCACTTCGGACAAAGTCGCCGTGTCGCGTGGGACAAAAATTATTTGGCCGACTTGCAGCATCGTTAAATCAACGTTTGGATTAAGCGCGATAATTGCCTCGGCTTGAACACCGATCGTTGCCGAAATGCTCCCCAACGTATCACCGTCTTGGACTGTATAGCGTGTTGCATCAGTTGGACTGGCAATTGCCGCGGTTGCTTCTGAAACCACGGCCTGCTCAGCCGGCGTGGCTGGTGCACTTGATACCATTACGCTAGTTTCAGAGGCACTTGGTGCCATATAAACGTATGATGCAGTCACCGGTGCCGTTGACTGCATCACTTCATCGGCCACAGACAAGGAAGTTGGCGTGTCCACCTCGCTAGCTGCTGCGACCTCTGCATGGCTGTCTGTTTCAACTACAGGGTCCAATGATGGCACAACGGGAACATCGTCTGCCACCACTGCAAATTGTGGCGCATTTGACGTTGACTGTGCCCTCACAATATCCGATTTCTTTGTAACACCTTGGTGCGTCGACTTTGATTTTTCTGCATCATTGGCTGTCGAAACCTGCTTAACGTGCTTGGTGTCCTGTGTCATGTTTGCTAATTGATCAACGGCCGCTTGAACCATTGGTACTTGTGTCGTCGCAACCACACCCAAGGCGCCCGCGACCCCTGCAATAATTGCTTTTGTTGGTGTTTGTCCCATACAAACAACTCCTCCCGTGAAAAATGACTTATTTACTTACTAAAAATAAAATAATTAAGAAACTCTTAAATAATTCTTGTACGTGTCTATCATACCTTATTTCAAGCGCCATTTTTGCGAACAAACGTTCTGTTCGGGAACTCTTCACATTTTCACCAACCGGCATTATCAGGATGCAATTTATATTGTTTGGTTCACAAGACGTTATGTAACATCTGTCACACCCATTCGCGCTCATTAACACAATAAAAAAGCGTCTACCCAAGAAACCCTGTCACAGGATCACTTGCATGGAGACGCTTAGCAATATACCAACTACATATTAGTTAACATATTTTTGGTTATTAACAATTTACAAAAAAATCACTTTTTAAAAGCTAATCCGTTACTGCAAAGGGAACATACGTGCGGCTTTTACTGCACGATGCCACCCTTGGTAAGCCGCTTTCATTTCCGTTTGACGATCAGCCATTGGTTGCTTGATATCAGATGCAGTAACATCTGGCAATTGTGCCAAATTCTCCCAGAAACCAACCCCAAGTCCAGCCAAATAGGCTGCGCCAAGGGCCGTTGTTTCAAGTTGTTCTGGTCGTCGCACAGGTACGTTAATTAAATCGGCTTGGAACTGATGCAAATAATCATTAGCCGCCGCGCCACCATCAATCACCAAATTAGCGACCTTCAAGTTTGTGTCTTGCTCCATTGCTTCCAACACATCACGCGTTTGATAAGCTAAGGACTCGAGTGTTGCACGGACAACATCCCCCTTGCTCGTTGCACGAGTCAAACCAAACATAGCGCCACGTGTATTTTGGTCCCAGTAAGGTGCACCAAGGCCCGTGAAAGCTGGCACTAAGAAAATTGGCTCTGGATGTTGCTCACGTGCTAACGTCGCTAAGTCAGCCGTTTCCTTGGCACTGTTTATCAATTCTAGGCCGTCACGTAGCCATTGAATCGCCGCCCCGGCAATAAAGACAGACCCTTCTAATGCATAGGTAACTTCACCATTCAAGCTATAGCCGATGGTTGTCAACAAACCATGTTGCGACGTTGAAATGTCCGTGCCAGTGTTCATCACAATAAACGAACCCGTCCCAAAGGTATTCTTCACATCCCCTGGTGTAAACGCCTTATGGCCAAAGAGCGCTGCCTGTTGATCACCGGCAATACCGGCGATTGGCACTTGAATACCGAAGAATGCATAATCTGCCGTATAACCAAACAATCCCGAAGAGTCTTTCACATCAGGCAACATACTTGCTGGGATATTAAACTTCTCTAGCAACTCCGTGTCCCATGTTAGTGTGTGGATATTAAACAACATCGTTCGTGAGGCATTTGAATAGTCCGTTGCGTGCACAGCCCCATTCGTCAGCTTATACAGCAGCCAAGAATCGATTGTGCCAAACAACAAATCACCAGCTTCAGCCCGGTCGCGAGCACCCGGGACATTGTCGAGTAACCACATAATCTTCGTAGCTGAGAAGTAGGCGTCAATCCACAAGCCCGTCTTCTCGTAAACAAGATCAGTTAGTCCAGCTGCTTTTAGCGATTCAGCAATCGCATCACTTTGCTTCGATTGCCACACAACGGCTGGTGCACTTGGTTCACCCGTAAACCGATCCCAAATAACCGTTGTTTCACGTTGGTTCGTTAGACCGATACCAGCAACTTTATAAGGTGGCACATTAGCCTGAATCACCACTTCAGCCATCACTTGACGCGCATGGTCCCAAATAATCTCCGCATCATGTTCAACCCAGCCTGGTTGCTTAAAAATTTGTGGCAACTCTTTTTGTGCCGTTGCCACGGCCTTACCATCTGCGTCAAACAAAATCGCGCGGGTACTTGTCGTCCCTTGATCCAACGCCATAATATATTGATCAGCCATACATAGCTCCTAATTATCGTTTTATATCTAACATATTCCCAACAATATGCGAAAAAAGAGGAGTGGTATTAAAATACCACTCCTCTTATTGTACGCAATTACTTTTCAGAACGCAAAGTACCGCCGTCCATAAAACGGTCTGCACGCATTTCGTTCACAATCACCTTGATTGCCTCACGTGGGGCGCCAGTGTTCTTTTCAACTGCTGCCGTAATATCAGCCATCATTCCCTTTAGTTGCTCATCCGAGCGACCTTCAACCAGTTCTACGTGTACAAAAGGCATTATTCTTTCCTCGTCTCTTCTTTATTACTTATTTAATAGCTTATCAGCCTCAGCGTCCAAATTCAATGCATCCGTAATTTGTGCCTGTGCGGCTAAACGTTCACGCCTAATCTGACTTTGCAAATCTTCGTTCCAGAAATTGTTTGATACGTTAACTGTGTTAACAATATTAATAAAGGCATCTGGGTCTACCGATTTCGTCAAACGCTCCATTTCAGTCAACTCATAACGTGACAATACCATCATCAACGTTGAGTTCGGCTCACGTGTGTACGCACCAACAGATGGCAAAATCGTAATACCGCGAATCAAATCTTCTTGCAAGGCCTTGGTCACTTCGTCTGCTCGACGGGTGACGATAAAGGCCGTCAGCTTTTGGTGACGGGTGTGAATCGAATCAACAGCCACTGACGTCGCATAGATACCAATGATTGTGTACATGGCATTTTGCCAACCGATAAATGAACCGGCAATAACCACGACAAACCCATTAATAAAGAGATTAATAAATCCAATCGACTTTCCGGTTGTCTTCTGGACAATCATGGCAACAATATCCATACCACCGGTTGAGAAGCCCAACTTAAAAGTGATACCAATCGCTACGCCCAACAGCAAACCACCAAACAAGCCAGCCAGAATTGGCTCATGTGCCACTAACGTCTGTTTCGGTAAGACAATCTGCATAAACGACGCGAAGAAATTATTCAAAAATGATAGGATCGTAAATTCGCGTCCTGCATAAATCCATCCGGCAATTGCAAGCGGAATATTAACCGCCATGATAATCGCACCAACTTCAACATGAATGCCGAAAACTGCTTTAAAGAATAAACTAAGCAGTTGCGCAACTCCATTAAATCCACCAGAGAAGATGTTATTTGGAATGAAGAAATTATTCATTGAAATCGCCACCAATACTGATGCCGTTACAAATACAATGGCCTTCAAACCATACTCACGTACACGTGTTAATGTCACAAGTGCCGCCTCCTTTTATGTCTTTTCAAAGCGGCCGTTGGATACCCAAATTTCCACTTTATTTCGTCCCTATATTATCACACACATTTTACACTTACACCACAGCAAATGTCAGGTTTTCTCACTAGATACGCGCAACAAGGAAGCAACCCCTAATCAACCAAAAAACTCCCATCTATCCAGTCATAAACCAAACAGATGGGAGCTTATTATTTAATCATTTAATGATGCTAAGTAGCGAATACTCTTTTCCTCATCAAAGTCCTTTTCAGACTTTGAAATAACGATTGATGCGGCTGAATTACCAACAACGTTAACAACCGTTCGTCCCATATCAACCAACCGGTCAATACCAGCGATGAACGCCAATCCTTGCACCGGCACGCCAATCGTTGACACAGTGGCCAACAAGACAACAAATGATGCACCTGGTACACCAGCCATTCCCTTTGAAGTGATCATCAAGACAACCAACAAGGTCAATTGATGCTCAATCGTTAAGTGAATACCATAAGCCTGTGCCATGAACAACGCACCCAACGCTTGATAAATGGCCGATCCATCTAGGTTAAACGTGTACCCCGTTGGCACAACAAATGATACAACCCCTTGGCTAACCCCGAACTTTTCCATCTTTGACACAATGCGTGGCAACGTTGCTTCTGATGAGGCCGTTGTAAAAGCCAAGATAATCTCTTCTTTTAATACCTTGATCAAGGTAAAGACGTTGACACCAAAGATGTGCAACACCGCACCCAAAATAACCAAAATAAAGAAAATCATTGTTGCGTAGGCAATAAAGATAAAGAAGCCTAACGACCCAAGTGAGCTAACTCCCATTTGGGCAACAGTCGCCCCAATCAATGCCCCGACACCAATTGGTGCAACTTGCATCACCCAGTTTGTGACTTTGAACATCACTTCAGCTACCGCATCTAAGAAGTCGATAATGATTTGTCCCTTTGGCCCAATGGCCGCCGTTCCTAATCCAAAGAATACAGAGAAGAAAATAACCTGCAGCATCTTATCATTGGCCAACGATCCGAAGAAGTTCGTTGGAATAATGTCCATAACTGTCGACCAGACACCATGGTCACCCGCCGCTTTGGCTGTTGACAAGTACGAACTGATATTAGATGCTTGCAAATTATGAATATCCACATGCGCCCCTGGTTGGAACACATTTCCGGCAATCATACCAATTAAAATCGCCACCGTTGATAACAATTCAAAGTAGATAATTGTTTTACCACCGATGCGGCCTAATTTATGCATGTCACCCATCTTCGCAATTCCAGCGGTCAGACTCGTCAAAACAATTGGTAACACGACCATTTGAATTAGACCGATGAACATCGTCCCGATATTTTGCATCGCGGTAATCGCCGTCTTATTTTGATAGAAGATAACGCCCAAAATAATACCAACAACAAGTCCAAACAAAATGCGCCAACCGAGACCAACACTATGCTTTTCTTTCTTGGTCTTTTTTTCAACCATGAATACTCTACCTATCCCTAACTTTTAAAAATAACACTTGTTCTAGTTTACACTATTTCATAATAAAAAAAAGACTTATTTATGAGTCGAACGCTCATAAATTAATCATTATCTAATGAAACGTTTTACCCAGATAACAGAAAAAGGCTGACTCCAAATGGAATCAGCCTTTTCGAAGCTTAATGACGGAATGTCATTAGGCACGGCGTGCTTCGCGGATACGAGCAGCCTTACCGTGCAATGCACGCAAGTAGTACAACTTAGCGCGACGTACACGACCGTGACGAGTCACTTCAATCTTATCAACACGTGGTGAGTGCAATGGGAAAGTACGCTCAACACCAACACCGTTAGAAATCTTACGAACAGTGTAAGTAGCTTGGATACCAGTACCCTTACGCTTGATAACAACACCTTCAAACAATTGCACACGCTCACGTGAACCTTCAACGATTCGAGCGTATACACGAACTGAATCACCGGCACGGAACTCAGGAATGTCCGTACGCAATTGATCAGCAACCAACTTTTCTAGCAAAGCGTTTTGACGCATATCAAATCTCCTAGTCGATAATCGATACACCACCCGGCCAGCGGATTATCGGGTTTATTTTTGGTGAATAAAACACCAGAAATAATAATATCATCTCTGGTGTTTATAAACAAGTCTTTATATTTCGTTTGCTTCTTCCGCTTTGATTTCCTTTAATAACTGACGTTCTTCTTTGGTAAAGTCATAATCAGTTAGCAAATCAGGCCGGCGCAAGTATGTCCGACGCAATGCTTCCTTACGCTTCCATGTTGCAATGTTAGCGTGGTGCCCTGACATCAAAACATCCGGTACCTTCATCCCCCGGAAATCAGCTGGCCGCGTGTACTGTGGATACTCCAATAGTCCCGTTGAAAACGAATCATCAACAGCTGACATTTGGTCACCCAATGCCTCATCAAGTAAGCGTACTGTGGCATCAATTACAACCATCGCCCCCAGTTCACCGCCGGTAAGCACAAAGTCACCCAACGAAATTTCATCAGTCACGAGGTTACGGATTCGTTCATCATAGCCCTCGTAGTGACCAGCAATAAAGGTCAAGTGTTCTTCTTGTGCTAATTCTTCAGCCATCGCTTGATTGAATGTTTTACCAGCCGGATCCATTAGAATCACGCGACCACGAGAACCAGCATCCGCCTCAATCGCGTCCATCGCATCAAAGATCGGTTGTGGCATCAGCAACATGCCCTGGCCGCCACCATAAATTTCATCATCAACCTTGTTGTGCTTATTGTCAGTATAATCGCGAAAATCAGTTACCTGAAAGTCAACTAGGCCCCGTTCAATCGTTTTACCAATAATTGATTCACGCATAGGCGTAAACATATTTGGGAATAGACTCAATACATCAATGCGCATGGTTAAATTTCCTCTAACATATCAACCTTGGCTACCCCAGCATCCAAGTCGATTTCCGTGACAACATTTTCAATATATGGAATAAACAAATCATCCTGGCCCTTAGCCTTAACCACCCACACATCATTAGCGGGCAATTCCATAATTTCAGCAACCTTGCCCAAAACTTGACCAGTTGCATTATCAATGACATCTAAGCCCACAATTTCATGGTAGTAGAATTCGTCGTCTGCTAAATCTTGTAGCGCCTCTTCAGGCACCATTAAATCGTGTGTTTTGTATTGCTCAACCAAATTGATATTTTGCAAATCCTTAAATGACAACAGCACAAATTGCTTGTGATTGCGGACCGTTGCAATCTCAACTTCAACAGGTGACTTGCCATCAATAATCAACTTATTTCCCTTTGCAAAACGCTCTTCTGGAAAGTCAGTCGTGGCAATGACACGGACTTCACCACGAATACCGTGGGTGTTCACAATTGTGCCTACTTTATACAAAGCCATATTTTTTGTATCCTCTTAATTTTATTCAGTTTCACGCATATCGTGAAAAATTTCAGTTAATTTTGCTAACTTCTAGTATACCGTAAATATTGTCCCAACTAAACAAGAATTATCTGAGTAACTTTGATACACTTAAGGCATCAAGATTGGGGGATAAAAACATGAGTATTACTGTCTATATGGTTCGACACGGGCAAACATATCTAAACAAATATCGACGCATGCAAGGCTGGACAAATGCACCGCTAACCGAAAAAGGAATTGCGGATGGCCAGGCAGCCGGCGAACGGTTACGCTATGTGCACTTTGATGGCGCCTATTCGTCCGATTTAGCGCGTGCCGCTGAGACAGCGCGGTTTGTTTTAGACGCGAACCTCACCTCAGACAGCCAAGACTTAGTCGAGTTACCCGACTTCCGAGAACAATTTTTCGGTTCGTTCGACGGTCTGACAGGTGTCGAAGCTGGCGAGGCCCTCGCCGGCGTACTTGGCTTACCTGCCGATACAACCTATGGCGATTTAATCGGATCACTTGACGGTGATCAACTAATGGATGCCTTTCGTCAAGCTGACCCAGCCGGGGATGCTGAAGATAGCCAGATGTTCTGGACACGCCTAAACAACGGGTTAGATACCCTACTAACAAAGCATCAAGCTGGTGATCGCGTGCTACTAGTTGTCCATGGTATCTTGCTGATTAATTTAGTTAATCGCTTTGCGGGGGATGCTTACAAAGGTATTGAACCAGAAAACGGGTCAATTACGACTTGGCAACTTGACGAAAACGGTTTGCACCTAGAAACCTTTAATGATACAACCACTGAATGGTAACAAAAAAAGAAGCACTGCGGTGCTTCTTTTTTATGCTTAAATATCATCGTCATCACGATGTTTGGGATGCGCTTGGTCTGCTTTATATGCCTGATACGCTTTATAGCTCAAATAACCCACAATAATGATCGCAAGTGCTAATAGAATTCGGAAGATAAAGAAACCCATGCTTAGTTCCCCTTCGCATCAACCATCGCATCATTCGTTTGCACCGTTACCCAACCGTGCTTCAAACGCGCTTGTGCTTCCATGTAGGCAATCGTTTGGTCATTAATTGACGCGTTAATTTTATTATTTGCTTCCGCTTCAGCATTCGCTGCTGTAATCTTGGCATCAGCGTCAGCCTTAGCTTGCGTTTCCTTCGTCTTGGCTTCTAGTTCGGCCTTCTTATTATCTTGTCCAGCCTTGATAATGTCATCAATTGACTTTTGCGTTTGTTCATCAATTGATGGCGTCCCAAATGACAAATCTTCAACAACAAAGCCGTATGGTTCAGCAGCTTGTTGGAAGCTCTTCAAAATGCCAGCTTGTGCCTTGGTCGAATCTGTTCCAACCACTTCCAGCAACGTAAACTTTGCCATGGATTCGCGCGAGGCCTTTTGCAATTTTTGCGCTAGCCAGCCGGTTTCGATGGCGTGGATATCTGCAGAACCGAATTTTTTATAAATCGCAACCGCTTTCGATGGATCGACGTGATATGAATAACTAATTTTTACATCTGTTTTCTTACCATCCGATGTTGCCACCGCAACCCGTTGCTTAATCGACTGCGTCTTAATGGGATACTGCGTGACATAGTCTAATCCCACGAAGTGAATTCCTTGTGATAATGCCTTATCGCGGACACCACCAGAAATTGCATACCGAATCCCGACATTTCCATTTTCAACGCGGTCAAAAAACTTAAACCCACCCAAGATGGCTAAAATGACAACAACAACCCCTAATCCAATAAACTTAACCTGTTTCCTCATGTAACCCCCGTATTATTTATGCTAAAAGAAATTTTTAGTTACAAGAAATAGTTTATCGTACTTTCGCGATCCTGAATAGAGGCAAAAAAATAAGTCGTTACAACCAAATTGGCTATACCGACTTCATCTTGTTACTTTTTAAATTCACGGCGTGCTTGCACCCGCGCGACAATGACAGAGGCTGCAATCGCCACCACCAATAAACTTACGATGACAATTAACGAAGCCATGTTTGAGATTTCAAATGACCAACCAAACATATTACCCCCTTCATTTATCAACATCTTCGCACCGATAAATGCCAGGACAATTGCCAACGCATACTTGATGTAACGAAACATCGGTAATAATTTTGTCAAGGCAAAGTATAGCGAACGTAACCCCATAATGGCGAAAATATTCGACGTCACGACGATAAACGTATCCGTCGTCACTGCTAAGACCGCTGGAATCGAATCAACGGCAAACAATAAATCTGAGGCCTCAATAAAAATCAAAGCGATTAAAAATTGCGTTGCATAACGTTTGCCATTTTCCTTCACGATAAAATGCGGCTCGGTAACGTCATCCTTAATCGGCAAAACTTTGCGTAGCCACTTAATAATCGGGCTATCATCCAAATTTTGATTGGTCTCTTTTTCGAACAGCATTTTCAGACCTGTATAAACCAAGAAAATACCGAAAATATACATCAGCCACTCAAAACGATGTAGCAAGGCTGCCCCACCTAAAATAAAGAGCACACGCATCACTAAGGCACCGAAGACACCCCAGAACAAAATCCGGTGTTGGTACTTTGATGCAATGCCAAAAAAGCTAAAGACCAAAATGAAGATAAATAAATTATCGACACTTAGTGATTCCTCCAATAGATATCCTGTTACGAAATCTATCGCATGGTCAACCCCAGCAAACAACCAAATACCGGCTGCAAAAACAAAGGCTAACCCTACCCAGATACCAGTCATCAATAACGACTTTTTGAATGTTGGTGTCACGTTTTCTTTATTAAAGACACCCAAATCCAGCGCCAGCATGACCACCACAAAGGCAAAAAATGCGACCCAGATCCATAAACTAACTTCCATGAATGTTTAGCTTCTTTCTATTAAGGTTAATAGACATTAACCGTCTACTTTCAATATGCAATGATAGTCATCTCAGTCACAAAATGCAAACACCAGCCCCAATTCGTAACGCGACTATAACCATTTCACCGCAGAAAAAAGAGCCACCCCAGATAGGTTGGCTCTTTTAAGAAATTCAAAACTGAACAGCCTCGAAATCCTGTTTACAGTACACGAAAACTAAGTCATACTGGATAACATGGTTGCAACGGATTGATCCCCTGCGTGACCATGGCAGTGTGTCTAAGTTCATAATGTCCCTGCCCACCTTCAGTAACTTACTAGGAACCGAGGAGGGTAAACAAAATGTTTCCTAAGATTATCCAGAGGATTTTGTATGGTTAGTTTCGTTGAGGCCAGCCCATGAGCTGCGCTGATCGTGCTTATCTTAACGTCTCCGAAAATCATTCAAGCGATTGCTGCGTTATACGTCGCAATCAAGCGGGTGAACTTCGAGACAAAAGAAAAGTGCCCACCACACCAGTGATAGGCACTTAACCAGTCAATTCCTAGGAACCTGTCGCCCGTTGAAGATGGCCCTTCAACGGGCTTTTTGTATGCATATATAATAACATACCTTGGGGCGTTTTCAAGGACGTTCTACACACCTATCTCCCCGCGACCGTCAAATTTTTACTAAACCATGCTGGTCAAGATACCCTGCACCTGCGTAATTAATGCATCAGCAATCAGCTTCTGAAGCAACGATTGAATGCGAATTAACATCAAATAAATTCCTTGCCTCCGCATCGTCTCATAAAAATCCCATATTTCACTCCAAAAGAAAAAGAGGGTCACCCCTCTACTGCCAAACACTTATAACCCGCTCTGGATATTCGTCATCATTGTCTCTGCGAAAACCCAAAATCTTTGAAATTGCGTGCATTTCATAACTTCCAAACTTATCAGTCTCTGCACGTTGCGAATCAATTTCCAATGATTGTTTATTGACGCTTATGGTTCCCGTGTTGTCAGCATCTCGTTTATCCCAAACAAAATACTCATATACAATTTGAGAATCATTTTCGGATAGGATTGTCGCCACTACCATAAATCGGTTCCCCTTTTTTACAATCATATCAAACTCATACCACTCAATAGTAATACAAAAGATTTTCACGATTTTTTTCAAATGCCACAAACGCATCCAACTGGCTTACAAACACATCAATCTTATTCTTCGCCTTGGCCTTATTCGGAAAAATATTTCCATTAGCATCCATCCGTACCACCACATTCATGTGATTCCAAGTCGGCACCGTACTCACCGTCCATCAACAATCCCACCATCGCAATCGCTGACCCCAAAGTCGTTATACCTGAACCACGGGCCATGATGATTGGCACCTCATGAATCAATCGCCGTTCTTCTTGAACCGTGTACTCTGCCATCGTTTCCGGATTCACTTTGGTCACGGTCGCATTTGTGTAGAACCCCCAAGCAACCTCCAACCAGACTTTTTGCGATAATGACAAAATCAACTTGCCACTAGCACCTTTTGTCTGCGAGGTCTCATTTTCGATAAAGGCGATTCGCCGGTCTACTTCCGACTGTTTGAAAATGTACTGCTTTTGAAACGTTCCACCCGTTTGACTGCTAGTTTTACTAAGCGTCCAACGACTATGTCCCCAGATTCAATTAGTGTCACGTATTTATCAAAATGTTTCATAGCCCTTAGCTCCGTTCAAAATCATGGCTCAAATGGCTCATTTTCAAAAATTGCGGCTCGAAAAAATTAGGGGAGAGCTACACAGCACCCTTCCTCCGTTCTTCCACCAGGGTGTCACCCAGGTACTTAGGGGGGGCTAGAACAAATTTACTCGGCGTTCTTTTGGCGGTTCAAAGCTCAAATCTTTGCCATTAAACGTCTTTTGATAATCGCGATTACTCCGTCTTGTCTCCATCCTGAATATGATGCTAGCCTTTGCTGAATCATCGTCCCTAAGTCCATCGCCACCTCTGACGCTCTGATTTCCGCTGACAGCTTTTCTAAGCGCACTTGGTTGTTGTTTTGGATTTGACCACAACACCGGATTCATCTCTTGTTTCTTCCTCAATGATTTCAACTGTCATTAAACGATCATGCAACTTATCAAACAGGGATGCCTCTGCTAAGTTCGCCATCGCCACCTGCATGTTTAACTCGGCATCATTTAATGCTTCATCCAACTCAGGTGTTGTTTTACGATACTTCTTCAACGCGGAAAAGCCCACGCCTAAATCATCCGCAATTTGTTTGATGGTTGCGCCGTTGCGTCGAAGTCGTTTGATGTTTTCTAGTTGGGGATGAATTAAGGTTTCATACTTTGTAGCCATCCCCATGCACCTCACATAAAAACGAGTAACCATCGCTGACTACCTGTTTCGTTATTTTTCGACGTTATCAGAATAACCGATATGGGGTTTGAATGTGCTCTCATAAAAGTCATACTCAAGTATCAAAGATAAAAAATCGTAAATACGTAGATAACAAAAACAGCTCTACCAGAGATGGTTATCTTTATTATTTTTGTCCCACGAATTGATGCACCATGGCGTTCATCTCCATCAACGATACATCCATCCCCGACACCAACCATTCCCGCCACATTGCGTACACACCAGCACCTACAAACTTCACACGATATTGTTCAGCAATGGAGCCTTCCTCAGATGCAAATATTGCTTCCAAGCCCGTTGTAAATAAATCAACAATCAAATTTTCGTATCCTTGATTTATCGCCAACAAAATATCATCAGAGGTATCCTGGAAAAACAATCCCACTCGTGCCAATTTTTCTTCATCATGATACTTTTCTAAATCTGAGAACAACCGATGAAATCTCGGTTCATAATAGCCAACCAATACAGCATTCAAATCGTCAAAATGCCGATAAAATGCCATCCGACTGACACCTGCCTTGTCAGCTACCTGACGAACGGAAACTTTCTCAAGCGGTTGTTCATGCAATAATTGCATGAGTGCAGTAGTGATAAAGATCTTAGTTTCATTCTTTTGTTCTTGCGCTAAGTTTGTCGCTGCCATAACACATTCTCCTTTTTGTCACGCATGCCCCATTTTTAGTTGGCATTCTACATGCCGCATTGTATCCTGTTATCACTGACGTATCAAGTGTTATGTCAGCTCATAGAAAAGGAGATATGTGAAAATGCAAAATGAACGAGAACTTGTCCTAGTAAGTGGTGGCTCAGGTTATATCGCGGTAAACATCATCCTACAACTACTCGAAAAGGGTTATGCAGTCCGCGCAACATTGCGTAATATGACACGACAAAACGAAGTGAAGACGATGCTACGAAATGGTGGCTTATCAAACTTTTCGGACTTAACTTTTGTACAGGCCGACTTATCTAGTGATGACGGATGGACAGCAGCAATGCAAAACGTCAGCTATGTTATGCACGTGGCTTCCCCCACACCAGCAACAACTGCGCAAACTAATGACGAAATCATTCAGCCTGCCGTTGACGGTGTTTTGCGGGTATATCAAGCAGCTAAACTGGCTGGTGTAAAACGAATCGTGCTAACATCAGCATTCGGCGCAGTGGGCATGGGAACGACGAAGTCAGGTCCATATACTGAAGAAGACTGGACTGACATTACCAACACCAAACATCCCTATCAGATTTCAAAAACGGCCGCCGAACGTGCAGCCTGGCAGTTTATCGCAGAACATG
This sequence comes from Weissella sp. MSCH1, assembly GCF_045799135.1. NCBI lineage: Bacteria > Bacillati > Bacillota > Bacilli > Lactobacillales > Lactobacillaceae > Weissella > Weissella sp. MSCH1. Next base: position 104,854 of record NZ_JBJMBA010000043.1, read on the forward strand.
CTGGCGACATGGAAATGACTGCGATTAATCCAGTCGGCGTTATGGGACCAATTTTGGGTAAAGACTTCTCACATTCAAATCAGACGGTTCGCCAAATGCTAAGCGGTGAGATGCGTCGCGTGCCAAAATTATCTTCTGGTTACGTAGACGTTCGTGACGTTGCGACACTACACATCCTGGCGATGGAAAATCCCGCCGCAAACGGCGAGCGTTTCTTGGCTACTACTGGGGAAACCCTCTCAATGGCAGAAGTTGCTAGTATTTTGAAAACACATTTTGGTGCGAAGGCTGATAAGGTATCAACCAAGAAAATCCCAAACTGGTTACTGAGGTTGATTGCCCACTTAGGGTCATCATCGCAATTGAAAATGGTCGCTAGCTTACTTGGCAAAAACATGACCACTACCAATCGAAAAGCCGTGACTTTGCTGGGGTGGCACCCGCGTTCAGCCGAAACGGCAATTGTCGCTACTGCCCAAGGTTTGATGGAACAACAAATTGTTTAAGTAACAAAAACGCGTCTGGGAACATTCCAAGACGCGTTTTTGTTATCCTTATGTTTTTTGAAACTGATGTCTCGTGAAATCTCTTAATGTTGCTCCAAACACCTGACCTTATTTAAAAGTTTTAATTCCAGAAAACAAATCAATACCAAAGACGCAGAATAGCCGTCGCCAGGTTGTCATCCCCGATCAACTACTCGAGACCGTGGCATGGTATTTTAAGACCACCGATGAATTCGAACTTATTCCCAACAAGTTGACCAATGCCAAGGTCACACTTTTGATGCGCGATTTGATTTCTGATGCTGAATTATCCGAAGCGATTTCTTTTCACGGATTGCGCCACTCACACGTATCATACCTACTCCACAACGGTATTGATATTGATTACGTCAGCAAGCGCGTTGGTCACGCTAATGTGAGCGTCACACTTCAGATTTATGCACACATGCTAAAAGAAAAAGAGCTAGCTCAAGATGAGCTAACTCTTCAAGTCCTAGACAATGAATAATTGCTTGGGTGACCAAATGTGACCAAAACCCTTATAAATGCCTATGTAGCAAGTCCCAAATTACTTTGAGAACTTAGCTTCGTGGAACTTCTTCATGATGCCTGCGTTAGACAACAAGTTCTTAACAGTATCTGATGGTTGAGCACCGTTGTTCAACCATGACAATACCAATTCTTCGTTCAACTTAACTTCGGCAGGCTCAACCAATGGGTTGTACGTACCAACAGTTTCGATGAATCGACCATCACGTGGTGAACGTGAGTCAGCAACTACCACACGGTAGAATGGGCGCTTCTTTGAACCCATGCGCTTCAAACGAATCTTAACAGCCATGTTTATTTTCCTCCAGTTGTTTTTCTACAAATAATAATATACCAAATAACCAACTGCCTGTAAAGTGTTTTTCCTTTACACGTTGAAAATTATTCAAATGCAACGCTTTTAGCGCGGTTCTGGTATATTATCACTCACGTAAGTTTATATTTTAGCGCATTCCTAACAAAAACAAAACCAGAATAACGAATTCTGGTTTTGCTAAGTTAGTTTAATTTGTTCACATAGTTGTTTATAGGCCACCGTCTGATGTAAGTTTTGGTAAGCTTGACCAACATTGACTTTAGTCGTTTCTTTTGTGATTGGATTATAAACGAGTCGATCGTAACCGGAAATAATAGACACGACTGCTAACACTTCATCCGTGGATGCAATCATAACATCGGTATCACCATTTCCCTGCCCCCGTATAATCAGGGGTTGACCGATCGGTAGTTCGATATCACTCGCTAACATAATCAAAGCCATACGCTTTTCAACCGTTAAATGGGTAATTGCCGGATCCGACGTCATCTTACTGACTTGACTCATCGCGGCTGATTGCACACTTTGGCTTTTGGCGTGCTGGCGTGCCTGTTCGGACGCTGTACGCGATGCTGAAATTTCTTTGGCAACCGATAACGATCGGGCAACTGCCGCATCTTCAACTTGACGCTGATGTGTCCAAACTTGCATCATCAGTGCCACACCTAATAGACCAATAATAAAACCAAAACCGGTAAAAGTCAGTATCCGCTTATGTCGTTGTCTCATTAAGCGCCTACCTCCGTCTTACTCAGCTACAACTGGTTCCGCGGTAACCTTCGTTGTCGACACAGTCGTGGTGATATGCGTATCCCGTTGTGTGAGCGACTGTTCGGCATTAGCTGTCGTCTCCAACGCCGTAACTAAACCTGCTAACAAAAGCAACCCAAAAACCAATACCAACAACTTTGCCGTAATGCGTGTTCGCTTCATTCTCGTTACTCGTGATTCCATACGTCATATCCTCCTTAAATGTGTCCTTTTCTTATTGTTACATTTAGTTTACAACAAGTTATCGAATATTACTTTAAACAAAAGTTAAGGTCACGTCAAGAATATATGAAATTTTGAAAACGCTTACATAAAAAGAACTCACCCACTGTTCGTACCAAAGTTTTCCAACAGCAAATGAGTTCCTCTTATGGACAAAGAGCCCGAACAAGTCACCGTCGCGACTATTCAGGCTCCTTGCATATTGTGATCACAACAAGTGAAACGCCCCCGTGCACAGGCTTGTTTCGATGCTAGCAGGTGATCGATGGTTATAGTATGGCAGGTTAACTTGAGGAATTTGTTAAAAATCTGTAAATTAAAAACGCCATTCACCATCGAATGACGCTTTTAAGCTTATTTTTGCTTACGCTTCGCTAACATTTGGTCACGGAGCATTGCAACTTTATCAGCCTTTGAAACAGCACCCTTCTTCTCTGATTGGTACTTAACGTTCATAGCCTTTGTCTTATCATCTAGTAAATAACGACCCATAATTTTAACGACGCTTCTTCTTATTTTTTTGAATCTTGCGAGCCATTTGCTTCATCGCCATGTTGGCCATCTTGCCCTTAATACCGCCGCCCATTCCAGGGAAGCCACCAGGCATTCCGGGCATGTTACCACCGCCCATCGCATTCATCATTTGTTCCATACCGCCCATGTTACCATTCATCATCCCGCTCATCATCTTCTTCATCTCGTTGAATTGCTTGATCATGCGGTTAACTTCGACAATTGGACGTCCGGCACCCGCTGCCAAACGGCGACGGCGTGACGGATTCAGCAAATCTGGATTTTCACGTTCGGCTGGCGTCATTGACATCACAATGGCCTTCAAATGGGCCATATCCTTTGGATCAACCTTAACGTTAGCCAAGGCTGGATTATTTGCCATCCCCGGAATCATCTTCAACAAATCTTCAATTGGCCCCATGTTTTGCACTTGGTCCATTTGATCAATGAAGTCATTGAAGTCAAAAGTGTTTGACTTCATCTTTTCCATCGTCTCAGCAGCTTGCTTCTCATCAAAGTCCTTTTGGACCTTCTCAATCAACGTTAGCAAGTCACCCATACCCAAGATACGGCTAGCCATACGGTCTGGATAGAAAATATCCAAATCCGTCATCTTTTCACCTTGTCCGACGAACTTAATTGGCTTCCCTGTTACGGCACGGATTGACAAAGCTGCTCCACCACGGGTATCACCATCCAACTTGGTTAGAACGACACCGGTAACGTCTAATCGCTCATTAAAGCCTTCAGCCGTTTCAACCGCATTTTGTCCAGTCATAGCATCGACAACCAGTAGAATTTCATCTGGTTGCGCAATTTCTTTAACATCAGCCAACTCTTGCATCAAAGCTTCGTCAATTTGCAGACGACCAGCCGCGTCAATGAAGACATAGTCTGACTTCAATTCCGCTGCCTTAGCCAACCCTTGGCGAACAATATCACGTGGGTCGGCATCAGTCCCCATCTCAAAGACCGGCACATCAATTTGCTCACCCAATGTCTTCAATTGATCAATGGCAGCTGGACGATAAACGTCGGCCGCAATCATCAATGGCCGTGCGTTCTGCTCAGACTTCAACTTCAAGGCCAACTTACCAGCCGTCGTTGTCTTACCAGCACCTTGCAGCCCAACCATCATGATAACCGTTGGAATCTTGTCAGAAACGTTCAATGGCACCTCTGACTCACCCATCATCGCCGTCAATTCATCGTTAACGATTGAAACGATTTGTTGGGCAGGATTCAATCCTTCCAATACCTTGGCACCAGCCGCCTTTTCACGGACGTTACGAACAAAGTCCTTAACAACCGTAAAGTTAACGTCGGCTTCCAACAATGCCAAACGAATCTCACGCATCGTCTCGCGTAAGTCCGCATCTGTCACCTTCCCCTTGCGACGCAACCCGCTCAATGCGTTTTGCAATCGCTCAGTCAAACCTTCAAAGGCCATGCTTTACTCCTCTTCTAATGTTACCAGACGTTCAGCTAATCGGGTTAACTCAGCGTCATTCGGATACTTTTCTTGAATATAATCATTTAATTGTGCTGCCACACTTTGTCGTTGCAGATAATCTGCAAACAAGTGAAGTTTTGCTTCGTAATCTTCCAATAACTGGGTACTACGCTTTAAATTATCATACACGGCTTGGCGTGATACCTCAAATTCTTCGGCAATTTCGCCAAGTGAGTAGTCATCCGCGTAGTACAGTTGCAAGTAATCATTTTGCTTTGACGTCAGTAACGGTTGATAGAAATCAAACAAGGCATTCAAGCGCGTGTTTTTCTCTAATTCCATTACTTGTCATCTCCAATCAATAAGCTACCAAACAAACTCTTGGCAAAATCATCCGCATCAAACGGTTGTAAGTCACCAACTTGTTCACCCAAACCAACCCACTTAACTGGCAAGTGTAGCTCGTTACGAATTGGCAAGATAATACCACCCTTGGCAGTTCCGTCAAGTTTCGTCAAAACAATTCCCGTCACATCTGTTGAGTCCTTAAACAGACGTGCTTGTTGGAGCGCGTTCTGACCAGTGGTTGCATCCAAAGCCAACAACACTTCTTGTGGTTCATTTGGCAACTCACGCGTAATAACGCGCTTCATCTTCGCCAATTCTTGCATCAAATTAACATTATTTTGCAAACGGCCCGCCGTATCGACAAAGAGAATATCAGCGTTGGTTTCAATCGCCGTCTTCACTCCGTCATAGACCACAGAGGCTGGGTCAGCGTTAGCAGCGCCAGCCACAACCGGAATACCATTGCGTTCACCCCAGGCTTGCAATTGTTGCGTGGCACCGGCACGGAACGTGTCCGCTGCCGCTAGCACAACCTTCTTACCTTCGGCCTTATATCGTGCTGACATCTTACCGATTGTCGTTGTCTTACCGACCCCGTTAACCCCAACAAACAAAATTACAGTTGGTCCCTCAGGTGCAAAATGCATTGACGCATCTTCGTTAACCCCTTGGCTCCGGTAGTGTTCAACTAGCTTATCAATAATGACGCGCGAAATATCGGCCTTGCTTTTCGCATTTTGTAGCTTAACTTCATTGCGCAACTCATCCGTTAATTGCAACGCTGTCTGCGCGCCAACATCGGCCCCGATAAGCGTTTCTTCAAGTTCTTCAAAGAAATCCTCATCAACCGATCGGAAGTTTGCCATAAACGCATTCCAACGTTCAGACCACGTCTTCCGTGTTTTCGTCAAGCCTTCATCCAAGTTTGTCTCTGATGTGACCGCTGTTTCTGTTTCTACAGTCTCAGCAACTTCAGCAACTGGCGCAACGTCTTCGACAGCGGTATGGCTTGGTACTTGAATTTCAACTGCCTGGCCAGGTGTTGGTTGTAACACTTCTGCGGCGAGTGCCGTTGGTTCAACAGGCGCCTCACCATTTTCCCATGTCTGTGGGTAAAGCACTTCCACAACAACCTTTGGCGCTACTGGCTTTTTCTTAAAAAAATCAAACAATCCCATTGTTTTTTCCCCGTTAATTTTCTGATGTCATCTCATCGAGTGCCATCAAGTTTACTGAAACCATCGTTGAAACACCTGGTTCTTGCATTGTCACCCCATACAGAACGTCGGCGTTTGTCATCGTTCCCTTACGGTGCGTAATCACAATAAACTGTGTCCGATCATTCACATCATGCAAATAACGTGAAAATCGATCAACGTTCGCTTCATCCAGCGCTGCTTCAGTCTCATCAAGTACCGCAAACGGTACGGGCCGGACCTCCAAAATCGCAAAAAGCAGGCTGATTGCTGTCAACGCCTTTTCACCACCCGACAACAAACTCATTTGTTGGAATTTTTTGCCAGGTGGCTGGGCCTTGATATCAACCCCAGTTGTTAGCAAATTCGTCGGATCCGTCAGTTCTAACTTCGCCTGACCGCCCCCAAACATCTTAACGAAAATGCCAGCAAAATGTTCTGCCACAGCGTCAAACGTTTCCTTGAAGCGGGTTTCGACTTCTTCATCCATTTCCGACATTGTTTGGCGCAAGTTATCACGGGCCGCAACCAAGTCATCTTGCTGCTGGGTCAAGAAATCAAAACGCTCTTTCACTTCCACATATTCATCAATCGCCGTTAAATTAACGTTACCAATTTCTGACAAAGTCACTTTCAACGCCTGTAATTCCGTACGGATATCTGCAATTGGCATGACCAGCAGCTGCGACTTGGCGTATTCGAACGACGTATCGTATGTTTCTTCCAAGGTCCGTTCACCGGCTTGAATCGCACTACGTAATTCACCCTGTCGCCCGCTCAAACGGCTCAAGTTCGTCATCGCTTCCGTTTGTGCTTCTTGCGCTTGCACAAGCTCGCCTTCTGCTAAGGCAATTTCTTGGCGCAACTCATCTAACTCAGTTGCCAAATCGGTCAACTCGTCTTCGGTCGCTTCCTTATCCGCCAACGTACCGGTCAAGTCGTTAGCTAGGCGTTGTTGGACATCACCTTGATCTGCCGTCAAATCGGTCATCTGTTGCTGATATGCCGATAAGCGCTGTTCTTCCGCCTGAATTTGTTCCACAACATCTTCGTGACGAACGGAAGCCGACTGCACATTAGCTTGGGCCGTGGCGAGTTGCGCTTGCAAGGTCGTTAATTCTTGATCAACTGTCGCCATCTTGTCACTCAATGCCGACTGCTCAGCCAACAAGTTCGTTAACTGTGTTTGTTGTGTTGCTTGTTGCTCAGATAAAGTCGCAATGTCGTGTTGATTGTCAGCCACCAATGACGCGTGGTCAACCGTACCTGACGATGACACACTAAATTCATACGTTAAGGCCGACTTCTCTTTTTGCACTTGGGCCAAGCGTTCTTCAGCCACCTGTAATTGCGCCGTCGCCGTTTGTGCCGCTTCATTAGCCACCAACACCTGATCTTGCGCCTCACCAAAGGCCGTCGTTGTTGCTTTCAGTTCGTCATCTAACTCACGAACCTGTCGTTCCAACTGTTCCGTTTGCGTGTGCAACGTCGCAACCTGCTCCGTCAATGATTCCACTTCACTTTGCTGTGACAACAAACCATTACCTTGATTACGACTGGCACCACCGGTCATCGATCCACCTGCGTTCATGACTTGTCCATCAAGGGTCACAATCCGTACGCGATGTTGTAAGGCTCGAGCCATAGGCACAGCCGCATCCATGTTTGTGACAATGACAGTTGTCCCGAGCAAACTTTGTACGACGGGGCGATACGCACTATCTGTCTTCACTAAATCTGCTGCGACACCAACAAAGCCAGCTTGTCCCTGAGCAGTCTGAATTTGTGCCGGTTGCAACTCACGTTTGCGAATTGTTGTTAATGGCAAAAATGTCACACGTCCCAAACGGTGCTGCGTCAAATAACTAATTGCCGTCTTACCAACCTGTTCATCCGCGACAACCACGTTTTGTAAAGCACCACCCAACGCCGTTTCGATAGCTGTTTGATGCGTTGATGCAACTGAAATTAACTCAGCCAGCACACCGTGAATGCCTGGAAAATTTTCTTTGGCCTTCATGAGGTTACGTACGCCTTGGAAATAGCCCTCATAATTTTCAGATAGACGACTCAACGACTGCAAACGCGTTGACAGACGTTGATCCTCCTCCATCTTGCTAAACCACTCTTGGCGGCGTGCTTGACTTTGTTCCTCTAACTGTTTGCCCAACTGCTGCAAGCGCGTAAATTCAGCTTGCGCACTAGCCAAAGTTGCCGTCGTTTCAGCTACGTTGGTTTGTGCGGTTGCGACTGTGGCTTCAGCATTGGTCATTTGCATCGTCAATTGATTCTGACGTTGCGTCAACCGCTCACTTTCAGCGTCATTCCGCTCATTTTCTTGGGCTAAGAATTGCTGTTGATTTTTAGCAGTCGTTAACAATTGCATCGTCTCAACTAAGGTTGCCCGTAGTTGTTCAATGTCCGCCGTTACCTGAGTCAACTGTTGGCGGGGGTGTGACGCCTGTAACGTCGCAATATTTGCTTCTAGCTTTGTTACCTGTTCGGTCTCCGCCGTCATTGTGTCTTGCCGGTTTGCCTCCGTTGCACGTAGTTCCGTCAAACGAGTTTCAACTTGAGCCAGTTGCGTCTCGAGTTCTCGAGTTACGTTTGACCGATTACTGGAACGCTCCGCCTGCAATTTTTGTTCGCCAACCAATTGTTCCGCACGAGTCGTCAATCGCAATAATTCAGCTTGTGCTTGTTGCTGCTTTTCTTCAGCTTCCGTCCGAGCTTGCTTCATCGCTGCTAACGCGTCAGTATGCGCCTTAACCGATTCCGCATGTGTGTCGTTCTCATCTTCAGCCCGACTTAATTGGGCCTTGATGTCTGCTTGCTCAGTGTACCAGTCCGTTAATTCCAACACTAAGCGTGACTGATCTAACTGGTCAAACCGTGCTTTTGTTGTCAAATACGTTTGCGCCTTTGCTGATTGCTCAGCTAATGGGGCCACCCGATTTTCCAACTCATACAAAATATCTTGCACCCGGTTTAAGTTATCCTGCACACCAGTCAGCTCTTTTTCAGCCTTGTCTTTATTTTGCTTATACTTATAAACTCCAGCCACATCTTCAATGATTGACCGACGTTCTTCTGGCTTCGCACTGAAAATACTTTCAACACGTCCTTGTGAAATGATTGAAAAGCTTTCGCGTCCCAACCCGGAATCCATAAATAATTCGTGAATATCTTTTAAGCGAACCGTTGTCCCATTAATTTGGTACTTTGAATCACCATTTCGATATAGTGCACGCGTAATCCGAATTTCAGAGTAGTCGGAATTCAAATAACGATCGGTATTATCGAACGTAATTGAAACTTCGGCGCGATTCAACGGCGCACGTTGTGATGTCCCACCGAAAATTACGTCCGACATTTTGTCACCACGTAGTCCCTTGGCGGACTGCTCACCCATTACCCAGCGAACGGCTTCGATAATATTTGATTTACCGGAACCATTTGGTCCTACAACTCCAGTGATACCTGGCATAAATTCTATCTTGGTGCGATCAGCAAATGACTTAAAGCCGCTAATCTCCAATGTTTTTAGTTTCATACCAATTCCCTAGTTTTTCGTCAATGTTTGGTACGCTGCCCGTGCAGCGACCTTTTCTGCTTCCTTTGTTGATTTTCCTTCGCCTGTTGCCAATACTTGATCATTCACGGCAACCTGCACTGTAAAAATTTGTTCATTATTTTCTACAGGTCGCTCGCCCAACTTAGTGTACGTAATTTTGACACTACCATGACGTTGCAAATGCTCCTGCAATTTCGATTTGTAATCCACGAAACGATCGTAGAATCCTTCATCAATCTTGTTAAACATGATTTCACCTAGGAAGTGCATCACGACATCTTGACCTTGATCCAAGAATAACGCACCGATAAACGCTTCCCATAAGTCTTCTAACAGTGAATCACGATTACGAGCGCCCGATAATTCCTCACCACGGCCCAATTGCACATATTGATCGAGATGCAACTCACGTGACAAAGCTGCAAACGCCCGGGTTTGGACCATCGAAATCCGCAACTCTGTCAATCGACCTTCATCCCACTCTGGGTAACGCTTAAATAGATAGACGGCGGTTGATTGTTGCATCACGGCGTCACCTAAAAATTCAAGACGTTGGTAATCATTTCCCGTGTAGTTTGGATGTTCATTAATATAATTTGCTTGCGTTAATGCCTCCTCCAACAATGACACATCGTTAAAGTGGATATTATAGGATAATGCAAGTTCTGCTTGTAGTTGTTTAAACATAAGACTTCCTTTCTAGATATACTGTTTAATTATACCAGAGAAAACCGTGTTATATTACGGTTCTTCAGAGTTTGTTAACCAGCGCACGCAAATTTTCCCAACACACAAAAATCCCAGCAACTACTAAACCACGTTGGGTTAGCTTGCTGGGATTTATGGTTAATTTTTAACTGTTAGTTAAACGCGTGCGGCAATATAATCTACCGTGTCGTTGATGGTAATCAACTTTTCAGCGTCTTCGTCAGAGATTTCTGCACCAAATTCGTCTTCCATCTCCAATACCAATTCAACAAAATCAATTGAATCGGCATCGATGTCTGTCAAAAAGTTTAATTCACCAGTCACCTTAGCTGGGTCCAACTCAAAGTGGTCCGCAACTAGTTCAATGACCTTGTTTAAGATTTCTTGTCGTTCCATGATTCCGTTTCCTATTCGAATATTTAACTCTACCTAGTTTAACGCTATTCAGCGGCGCCGTCCACATCATTCTCTGGTCGCGCTGCCAAATCTTCCTTGTGATCGGCAACAAACGCTTGCACCTTGGCCACCAAATCAGCTTCTAGCATCGTGTGAATTTGCTTCATCGTGTTCGCAACTGCATCTGGTCCAGCTGAACCGTGTGTCTTAACAACCGGTGCGTTAACCCCGATAACAACGGCGCCACCGTGCTGTGAGTAGTCCAATTTTGCTTGAACGCCCTTCAACGCAGGCTTCAACATCGCACCAGCCATCTTCGTCTTAAGACTACCACTCATAATGGTATCCTTAAGCAACTTCAACAACGACAAGGCCGTTCCTTCAATTGACTTCAACGTGGCATTACCTGAGAAACCATCGGCAATCACAACGTCAGCAGGGCCTTGCAAAACTTCGCGTGCTTCAACGTTACCCACGAAGTTCAACAAATTGTGGTCTGAACCGTAACGCAACAATTGGTGCGCTTCCTTGTGGACTTGGTCACCCTTGTCTTCTTCAGTTCCGTTGTTCAACAAGCCAACACGTGGGGCATCGTAACCCAAAATCTCGTGTGCGTAGAATGAACCCAAAATACCATATTGGTACAAGTGTGCAGGACGGTTTTCCGCATTGGCACCCATATCCATCATCACGAAAGCATCGTGCGGACCATCAAACGCTGGCAACGCCGTCATCAAAGCCGGACGATCAATTCCCTTGATACGGCCAACAATGAAGATACCGGCGGCCAACAAGGCCCCTGTGTTACCGGCTGAGAAAATGGCATCCGCATCACCATTCTTAACCGCTTGTGCGGCCAAAACTAATGAACTTTGCTTCTTGCGGCGAATTGACTTCACTGGCTCATCGGCCATCGCAATAACTTCATCTGCTTGTACCAAAGTCAAGCGGTCCTCATTCTTAACGAAAGGCTTCACCTTGTCCAATTGACCAAACAACAAAAACTCCGTGTCAGGCATTTGGTCACGCGCTAGCTCAACACCAGCAACGATTGCTTCTGGGGCGTTATCCCCTCCCATTGCGTCAATGGCAATCTTAAACATAATTACATTTCCTCTCGGATTCAAAAAATAACTTAAATAAATGCTAGAACAAATCTAACATACTTTTAGGACTGGGTAAAAGTAAAAGGCGCCAATTTTTTAATCAAAATTACGATAACGAGCCATGGTTTCTGACAGCATATCCGCCAGTGGTGCTAGCTCGGGGTCTTTGTCCCAATCTGGTTTTGCCACAATTTCAATGGCTTCTTCTTGTGCCACTGTCATCATCGCCAAGTCTGCAATCGGGTCCCCGACGCGGAACTCTGGCACACCAGATTGACGATTACCTAAGATATCCCCGGCACCACGCAACTCCAAATCCTTTTGTGCTAAGACAAATCCGTCCGTTGTGGCAACCATTGCTTCCATGCGATCAATACCGTATTGCGTTTTTGGATCACTAATTAAGAAGGTATAGGATTGGCGACTACCTCGACCAACACGACCACGTAATTGGTGTAGTTGTGATAATCCAAAACGATCCGCATCCAAAATGAGCATGACCGTCGAGTTTGGCACGTCCACGCCGACTTCAATTACCGTGGTAGAAACTAACACTTGGAACTCATTTGCCTTAAAAGCCGCCATAACGTCTTCTTTTTCTTGATTCGATAGCCGTCCATGTAATAAGCCGACCCGATAAGTAGGAGCAAAATACTCCGATAGCTCCGCATACACAGCTTCGGCATTTTGAACATCAAGTGTTTCGGACTCTTCAATCAACGGTGTCACAACGTATGCCTGAGCGCCTTCCTGGAGTTGGGACCTAATAAAGGCGATTGTTTTTTCCATCTCATTACTACGCAACCAATACGTCTTAATTTGTTTACGACCAGCTGGTAATTGATCAATAATCGACACATCCATTTCACCATACGCTGTGATGGCTAACGTTCGTGGAATTGGTGTCGCTGTCATCGCTAAGATATCCGGATTCATGCCGATTTCGCGGAGTGTCGCCCGCTGTTGCACACCAAAGCGATGCTGCTCATCAATAACCGCTAACCCTAGATTACGGAAAGCAATATCAGGTTGAATCAACGCGTGCGTTCCAATCAAAATATCCACTTCACCGTTTGCGACATCTTCCAAAATTTGGCGTCGAGCCGCCGTTTTTGTTGAACCCGTTAACAACTCAACTCGCACTTTATCTGGATCAAAAAAGTTACCAATCGTTTTAGCGTGTTGCTGGGCCAAAATTTCAGTTGGCGCCATTAAAGTTGCCTGCATCCCAGCAGTAATTGCAGCATACATCGCCAACGCAGCCACAACTGTTTTTCCGGATCCCACGTCTCCTTGTAAAAGACGATTCATATGAATCGGGCGTCGCATGTCACGCACGATTTCATTCACGACTCGTTTTTGCGCATCCGTGAGTTCAAACGGCAATGTGGCAATAAACGCCTTTAATTCATCATTGTTGAAATTAATTGACCGGCCACGGTTATCACGATCCATTGACTTAATCACCTGCAGACGCATTTGAAAAACGAAAAATTCCTCAAACGACGCGCTGCGCCGTGCTTCGGTCGCAATTTGGCCATCCGTTGGCGCGTGCATACCAAAGACTGTATCGTGATGGTTCATCAACTTATATCGTGTTCGTAAATACGCCGGCACGATATCTGTCCGCAACAATTCGCCATACTTGCCCAGTGCTTGAATAATTAAATCTTTAATAGTCTTTGCTTTGATTTCTTTTGAAGATGGATAAACTGCTTCCATTTCATCATCGCCATTCCGCGACATTAACTTAATACCAGACAGGCCTTGACGCGTCTTGTCGTAGGTACCATGGACGGCCACTTCCTGACCAAGCTCTAAGTTTTTCCCTACCCACGGTTGATTAAAAAATGACACCATAATCGTGTCATGTTCCACTGTCAGCCGGAAACTAGTCCGTGTTTTCTTATACCCGAAGCGATTAACCACGGGTGGTGACGTGATAACACCTTTAAACGTTACCTTCTCACCATCTTGCGTTTCAGCAGGCGTTTTCATCGCTAAGTCGTTATAGCGCATTGGATAATAGCCAAGTAAGTCATCGATTGTGTAGATACCAAGTTTATTGAGCGCTTGAACCCGCTTTGGGCCAACACCATCGAGATCATCGACTAAATCTAATAAACTAGCCAAGTTAAACACCTCCCTTTCTGAGGTATCATTATAACGCAAAATTAGGTTTTACTGAACAAAAATAACGTGTACTTTGGTTTTGGTGGCGGTCGACGCGTTGCGTCGAGACATGGTGGGTGGGGTGTGACTACGCCAAAGATTGGTCGGGGTAAACTCCGCCGGCGCGAGCACCGGCTAGTGCCCAAATAATTGTGCGAAGAGTCAAGGTCCGTAACGTCTTATCTAACCGGCGGTCGGCCGAACTTGTGAGTTCACCCCGATCAATCGCTACGTCACACCCCACCCACCATGCCAGCAGCCAAGCTATTCTCGGTTTGCTTGATAGTCTTTGTTGCCCTTACGCCATCACACCACAGAACATTGACATTCAAAGATTACAGAGAACCACTTGGTTGCTGCAACAGGTATGGGTTGTCTCCGGAGCGTTCAAAAATTGGCAACATACCGCATGGCCGGCGCTATTCAGAAAAGCCCACACAGGACTTAAAGGATTAGGGGGAATTATTTGCCCTGCTGAATGGCGTCCGCGCCATTCGGTTGCCAAGTTTTTGAACAACGGCGTAGGATACAACCCGTGCCTGTTGCTCGTGCGATAGCACGACCCGCACTAAAAAACACCGACCAAAATAAGTCGGTGTTTCTATTAGCCTAGATATCGTAAAATTTCGATGTCTTGTGTATCAAAAATATCTTGGCAGGCTTTGGTTAGGTAATCTGTTTCGTTCGCATAGAGTTTACCGTCATAAAGAAAACTCAAACTGACCGGTTGTTGACTGTCGCCATCATAGTTATAAAGCTTCTTCACCAACTTGCCGTTACTTTGTGTCAGACGAATCATAATGGTGCGCAAACGTTCATCACGAATCCAGCGCTTAATTACCTCTGCTCGTTCACCCACCAAGTCAAATTGCCAGTTAGCGCCGGCGGCCATGTATTTAACGGCACGGACCGTTTGCTTTTGCCAATCAATTAATTGCAATGTGGCAATTTCTTGTCCCATGTCTGTTACTCGTAACTCACCCTGTGGCGTATAAGCCATGGCATAGTCCGTTGCAAACGGCAAATCATTCAACGTGGTGGCCGGACGTTTACGCACCCCAGCAAGCCGGTACAGTACGTATTCGCCGGCTTGCCGTGCCGCATACTGTTCATCCTCTGTGACGTTCACAATCTGCACGTGATGGTAGCGCCGCTTCAACTGGTTAAACGTCTCAATCACATGGTCCGTTTTTTCATTAATCAGCATTATTTTCATCGCACTGCTCCAATTCTGCAATTAAGTCTGCCCACTTGGCCGTAATATGTGGCGCATCATACTGCATTGCCTGTTGTCGCGCTGCTTCACTAGCTTGCTCGCGCCAGTGGCGATCAGCCAGTCCCATTACTAACGCATTCGCCAACAAATCAACCCGACCATCTGATACCAACTTGCCCCCCTTACCAATCACAGCGCGCGGACCGTAATCAATATCATATGACACAACTGGTGTGCCAGCGGCTAACGCTTCAAGCAACGTCCGACCAAAACCTTCGGTACGAGACGTGAATACCGTCAATTGGCCAGTCTGGAAGGTCGCAACCGCATCCGTTGTTGGCCCATTAAATGTAATGTAATTAGATGCATGGGCTTCCGTGACTTGTTTTTGCAGTTGCGTGTAATATGCTTGGTCTGTCACTGTGCCATACAGTTGCAAATTGATATCGCGATTTTGTTGATGGGCCTGCACTACCGCTGCAATCATATCCTCAACCCGTTTAATGCGATCAAATCTAGTCACCACCACCACTGACATTGCCCGGCGGTCTGCCAACGCCGTCACTGACTGGGGCATGGTAATCGACGCAGGGGCAATATCTGCTGTCCGACACCGCCATTCCGTCTGGACATCAACAGCCTGATTGTGGGTCCCGGTAACAATCCAATCAAATTGACGCGAACGTAGCAAATTGCGGAACCCAACTAAAATTTGATGTTGACCAACGTGATGATCAGCATGAATATAGGCGACCTTTGCCACTGCGTTGCTTACCCCAAGATAGGCTTGCGTCATTTCTTCTTCCAACACATCGGCATAAATAACGCTCGGTTCCTGGGCCGTGATTTCCTGCAAAAACTGACGAACCAAAGCTGTGAAACTCATCACTTGCAACTGGCCGGCTTGCCAAAAATGAACTTGGGCCACTTTATTTTGTTGATATAACAGTCGGATTCGCTCGGAACCATCAGCGTTATACAGAATGGCTACCCGTCGCGAAACCGTCTTATTATCCAGGCCATAGTAAATTTCACCAACCAAGCGATCACTTTGATTAAACATACGGTCAACCAATGTCACCTGTTGATGATCATGTAGTCTTTCAACCCGCACACCACCATTAATGACATCCCCCTGATAATACGCCATCATATTTAAATGGTTTGCCTCTAAATCCGGGGCAACCGCCTGCCAAATGTCATTGTATTGTGGATTGTAGTCAAACGTGACTAATCGCACATTTTTCTGCAATGCTTTAAATAAACGCACGCGTTCAGTCACCGCATACGATCGACCGCTCTGTCCTCGACCAAAAAACTCCATTAAAAATAAGTGTTGCATTAGAACCTCCCCGTTTGTTCAAACGCTTTCTTTCAGTATAACAACAAAACGTGGGCTTTTTTTGAAATATTCCTAATCAAAAACACCTCGCCAACTTAAACCGTTGACGAGGTGTCTGCTTATCTTAACTAGCGATCTTCATGATGCTTCGTCGTCTCATCTGATTCATCCTTGCGCTTACGACGCTTGAACAAACCGAGGAACAAACCAAACAGCATGGCCAATCCAGTTGCTTTGGCTCCTTCTTGGTCATCCTGACCTGTATAAGGCAAAACACCTGAATGCTTGGTTGGCGTTTCATTTGCCACATCCGTCTGTCCAGTCGTTGTGGCCGATGATGCCGTGTAAGCTAATGATCCGCCACTCGTTGTCTGTTGACTGTCTGCGGTCACTTCAGCAGGCGGCAAAACTGCAACGCTATCTGGCACGACACCGTCACTAACCGGCACTTGATGATCAACAACAACCGCTGAATCAACTGGCGCTGGTGTCGCAACATCTGGCGTTACCTCGTCAGTCACAATCTGAACATACGTAATCGGCGTATCTTGGGTTGGGTCTGCAACCGCAGGCGGCCAATAACCCTGACGCGGATCATTTGGATCTACCGGTTGTAATGGCTTGCCATCCGGACCAACTGGTACATAGCCTGGCACGTGTGGCAAAACCGGACTACCGGGTTCACCTGGTGTGAGAATACCACTTGGATCATTTGGATTCGTGACATAGTCAACCGGTACGCCTCCCGGCACCTGTGGTACATATGCGCCAACCGCGTGATAACGAACCGTCTCGACCCAGTCACCTTGACCAGCTTGAACCGTTGCTGATGCAACCGTTGGGCGATCAACAATGTAACCCGCTAGATGCGGTGACGTAATGGCCGCCATCTCTGCTGACTGACTCGATTGCCAAGGACCATATGTGACTTGGCCGGTCACCAGGTCAACCGTTGCCGTTCGTGTAAACGTAACAATTTGCGTTTGTGCTTCTGCAACAGTCTGCCCAGCATCATTCAAGTAACGTACGATTCGCTCAACTTCGTCAGTCAAGCTAGCCTTATCCGTACCCGCCGGCCACTTTGGTCCAGTTGGGTTGTTCGGATCAATTGGCGTTCCTGGTACACCTGGGTGATTTGGATCAGCCGTTACTGTACCATGAGCTAGCGTTACCACAAAGGTTTGGTTATGGGCTGAATCGGCATCAAACGTCATACCGCCTACTGGATAACCATCCCGTACAAGGACATAACCTTGCGCAAGATAACCCGCAATTTGATCAGCGGTCGTATAAGTTGACTTACTGTAACTATCACCGGTCAATTGTTCAACGTGAAGCACCTGCTTCGTGTTTTGATCGATGAAGTTAACCGTTGCACGCTGCTGGTCAACACGATAAACAATCGTTGTATCAGTCGTCGGATCAGTTGGCACAGCTGGTGGCCAGTAACCCTGGCTTGGATCCTTTGGGTCAACCGGCTGTAGTGGCGTCCCATCTGGGCCTTGTGGCGTAAAGCCTGGTACATATGGAATGACTGGATAACCTGGTGAATTTGGATCAGCCGTCTTCGTTGGGTCATCCGGATCATTTGGATACGTCACATCAGCCGGTGTCTTAACCCCCGGTACCTGTGGCACACTCGGTACCCAAGAACCAAGTTGACGATAAACAACTTGCTGGATGTCATCTGCACTGGTTTCATCCATACCAGCTACTTCTTCAACCACCAATCGGTCAGCGATGTAGCCTGGAATAACTGGCGAGGTCTTGGCATCGAACTTATTATCGTTGTTCACTGCCTGCCAATCAGAGTAAACAATCGCACTTGACGTTGCAGCACGAGCCAAACGTGCTTGCGGTTGGGCGCTCTGTTGGGCAGCAATAACGTTAATTGTCACAGTACGGATAAAGACAACCTGATCAGTGACCGTCTTAGCCGCCGTTGAACCATCCTTCTCATAGATATAAGTGATGGTTTGGTTGACTTCTTCACGCAAATCTGCCGCCGTTACCCCATCCGGCCAAACCGGCGGTTGTGGCCAAGTTGGAGAATCCGGATCATCCGGATCAACCGGTGTACCTGGCTCACCAAGTGGATCTGGGAACGTTGGTGAATCTGGATTGTTTGGATCAATCAAATCACCTGGTTGGTAAATTGGCTCACCTGGTACCTTTGGATCATCTGGCGTAACCGTGATTGTCGCACCTTCAAAATGAACTTCAAAAGCTTGATCAATCGATTCATCACGATCAAACGTAAAGTGACTTGGGTACCCATTGCTTACCAACATCATACCAGCCAACTTGTAAACCATAATGCGGTTGTAAGGTGAGTACGAGCTCGTTTCCGCTGAACCACCCGTAATCGTATCAACAGCCAAAACGCGACCAGTTTCATCATCGATATACGTAATCGTCGCCGTTTGCTTATTGGCCGTGTACGTAATCGTCGTATCTTCAGTTGGTGTCTCACTTGGCGCTGGTGGCCAGTAACCGGCACTTGGGTTGTCTGGATCCACTGGTTGCAACGGACCGTCCGGACCTTGCGGCGTAAAGCCTGGTACATACGGCATCGTTGGATTATCAGGTGTTCCCGGTGTGGCTGGATTATCCTCGCCCGGTGTATCCGTCGTCGTTGGATCATCAGGGTTATTTGGATAATCAATTGGCGTGCTTGGCACGTCCGTTACACCACTTGGGAATGATGGTACGTACTGACCAATTGGTGAGTACACAACCTTTTCTGACATATCCGCTGACGTTGCCGTCAAATCACTCAAAGCAGCGACCGTTTGGCGATCAGCCACATAACCAGCAATTACTGGCGAATCAACGGCATCCATTGATGTGACGGTCGTTGGCACCCATGCACTATACGTATATGCTCCGGTCACCGTATCAAGGGTCGCCGTACGCGTAAAGTGAATGGTTTCCTTAACCGCAGTCGCCATTGTCTTGCCAGCTTGGTCCACATACGTAATCGTACGCGTCACTGACTCATTCAAATCAGTTGACTTCAAACCGTCCGGATACTTTGTTCCATCAGGGTTATCCGGATTAATTGGCGTGCCTGGCGTCTTTGGATCGTCTGGATTAATCGTTTGTGAACCGTGCGTCAAGGTTACCGTATAGGCTTGCGTGACTGTCGTATCACGGTCAAACGTAAAGTTCGTTGGGTAGCCATCTGATACCAACTCATAACCACTCACCAGGTAAGCCGCCAATCGGTTGGCCGTTGTGTAGGCATGCGATTCATCCGATCCACCCTTAATGTGATCAACACCTAATATCTCATTTGTCACCATATCAATATACGTAATCGTGGCCGCTTGTTCATCCGCAGTGTATGTGATTGTCGTATCAGTCGTTGGGTCACTTGGCAAAGTTGGTGGCCAGTAACCTGAACTTGGGTTTGCTGGATCAACTGGTTGCAATGGACCATCTGGGCCTTGTGGCGTAAAGCCTGGCACGTACGGCAAGGTTGGGTTTGCTGGGTCACCTGGCTCATTTTCATTTTCCGGTCCAGGTGTCAGAGGCTCCGTTGGATCATCTGGATCGTTTGGATACGTCATCGGATCACTTGGTACATCGGTCGTGCCCGCTGGGAACGACGGTACCCATTGTCCCATCTTGTTGTACACAACATTAATGGTCGTGTCCGCATCCTTAGCGACAATCCCGGTCACTTCAGCAATCGTTTGCTTATCTGCTACATACCCACTTATCACTGGTGACGTCACCGCGTCAAAGGTTGTATCACCTTTGCTTGCAATCCAATCACCGTACGTCACCGTTCCAGTTACCGCATCGACGGTCGCAGTACGACTGAACGTTACCGTGTCTGTCACCTCATCCGCCGCTGTTGTACCGTCCGCATATGTGTACGTGATGGTTTGGGTCACAGACTCATTCAAATCAGCTGTTTCCACACCCACTGGGTACGTTGGCGTCGGTGTATCACCAGGGTTAACCGGATAAGTTGGGCTCGTTGGATCATCCGGATCAACTGGACCACCCGGCGTGAAGATTGGTGAACTTGGCGTCTTTGGGTCATTTGGATCAACTGTAATCACTGCGTGTTCCAAAATCACTTCGTACGCTTGGTCGTAATTATCTTCACGATCGAAGGCAAAGTTAGCACCTGGATAACCATCTGAAACTAAGACATAACCAGCCGCCTCGTAGGCCGCAATCTTGTCAGCCGTTGTGTACGTTGACGTCTCATCAGAGTGTCCCGTGATGGTATCCATCGCCAATTGCTTGCCAGTTGTCTTATCAATATACGTAATCGTCGCTTGCTGATCATTCGCAACATACGTAATCGTCGTATCTTGGGTCGGATCAGTCGGCGTTGCTGGTGGTACGTAACCCTTACTTGGGTCACTTGGATCAACTGGTTGCAATGGGCCATCTGGTCCTTGTGGCGTAAAGCCTGGCACATCCGGAATGACCGGATAATTTGGTGCCGTTGGATCAGCTGGTTGCGTTGGGTCATCTGGGTCATTTGGATACGTCATCGGCTCCGTTGGTACATCAGGCGTACCAGCTGGATATGATGGTACCCATTGTCCCATCGCCGTGTAAGTCACAACTGGGTCAGTGTCAGCATCAGTTGCCTGAATGCCAGTCACTTCAGCGACCGTTTGCTTATCCGCAACATAGCCAGTAATCACTGGCGAAGCAACCGCATCAAACGTGGTATCACTATTTGCTGCAATCCACTCACCATACGTTACCGCACCCGTGACCGGATCAAGCGTCGCCGTACGGCTAAACGTAACCGTGTCGGTCTTCGGATCACTTGCCTCTTGGCCGTCGGCGTATACATACGTGATGGTTTGCGTGACTGATTCATTCAAATCAGTTTCAGTCAAACCAGCTGGGTACGTTGGCGTCGCTGGCCAAGTTGGACCACTTGGGTTATCCGGATCAATTGGGTCACCTGGATTACCTGGTTCCTCTGGGTACGTTGGGCTATCTGGGTCACTTGGATCGACCGGATCGCCTGGGTTGTAAATCGGCTGACTCGGCGTCTTCGGATCACTTGGCGTAATCGTAATCGTCGCGTGCTTCAAGTGCACTTCATACGCTTGCGTCTTGCTGTCATCACGGTCAAACGTGAAGTCAGTTGGATAACCATCAGAAACAAGCGTGTAACCTTGCGCCAAGTATGCTTGAATACGCTCAGCCGTGGTATACGTTGACGTTGCATCAGAAACACCCGTGATTGTATCGACTGCCAAATTCGTCTTCGTCGTGTCATCGATAAACGTAATCGTGGCCGTTTGCTCATTGGCAACATAATTAATCGTCGTGTCTTCACCAGGGTTGTCCGTCGGCGTTGCCGGTGGCACATAGCCCTTGCTTGGATCAGTCGGATCAACTGGTTGCAATGGGCCATCCGGTCCTGCTGGCGTAAAGCCTGGCACGTATGGGATGACTGGATAATCTGGCGCACCCGGTTCAAGCGGTTGCGTTGGATCATCCGGATCGTTTGGATACGTGATCGAATCCGTTGGTACACTTGGTGTATTCGCTGGGAACGATGGTACCCATTGTCCCATTTGCTTATACGTGACCTTAACGTTTTCATCCCCACTATCAGCTGTCAAACCTGTCGTTTCATCAACTTGGGTCAAATCTGCATAATAGCCAGTAATCACCGGCGATTCAACCGCATCAAAGGTGGTATCACCATTCGTCGCAATCCAATCACCATAGGTCACAGTTCCCGTCACCACGTCATACTCGGCAGTACGTGTGAACTGGACGTTATCCGTCACCGTCTTTGCAGCTTCACTTCCATCCTCGTAAACATACGTAATCGTCCGATCAACCGTCTCATTCAAATCAGTCGTCTTCAAACCATCAGGATACGTTGGTGTCGCTGGCCAAGTTGGGCCACTTGGATTATTTGGATCGATTGGCTCGCCTGGCGTACCTGGTTCAGCAGGATATGTTGGACCATCTGGATCATCCGGATCAACTGGGTCACCTGGCGTGTAAACCGGTGAACTTGGCGTCTTCGGATCATCTGGATCAACCGTAATCGTCGCGTGCTTCAAATGAACTTCGAAGGCTTGCGTCGTATCATCATCCGTGTCGAACACGAAGTCAGCTGGCCAACCATCATTCACGAGACTGTAACCTTGCGCTTGCAAAGCTGCAATCCGATCAGTCGTCGTGTATGTCGTCGTGCCATCAGATTGGCCGGTAATGTCATCCATGACAATCGTTTGTTGCGTATTGTCATCAATATACGTAATTGTTGCATGTTGCTCGTTCGCAACGTAACGCACTTCAATCGACGTATCTTCATCCATTGCCACAACGCCGGTCGCTTCCGCAACTGACGCGCGGTTTGCCGTGTATCCAGCAATCGTTGGTGATGTCACCTCATCAAAAGTGGTATCACTATCAGCCGCAATCCACTCACCATACGTAATCTCGCCACTAACCGTATCAAGCATCGCCGTACGCGTAAACGTCAACGTTTCCGTTGCTGTTTTCGCAGCTTCTGAACCATCACGATCGTAAACATAAGTCACTTCACGCGTCACCGTTTGATTCAAATCATCATGCTCCAAACCGGCTGGATAAGTCGGCGTGGCTGGCCAAGTTGGGCCACTTGGATTATATGGATCAATTGGTTCACCCGGCGTACCAGGTTGGTCAGGATACGTTGGGCTTGATGGATCACTTGGGTCCACCGGCTCACCCGGCGTAAAGATTGGTGAACTTGGCGTCTTTGGATCATCTGGCGTAATCGTTTGCGTAATGCGCTCAAGTTGCACAATGTACGCTTGATCAGTTGCCGTATCGCGGTCGAACGTGAAGTCCGTTCCCGGATAACCATCGGCCACCAAACGGTAACCTTGTTGCTCATACATCGCAATGCGTTGGGCCGTGGTGTAAGAACTTGTTTCATCAGAATGGCCAGCAATCGAATCAACCGACAAATCCGTATTAGTCGTCACATCGTGGTACGTAATCGTTGCCTTTTGTTCATCCGCAACATAAGTCACAACCGTATCACCACCCGGGTTATCGGTTGGTGTTGCAGGTGGCCAATAACCACCTTCTGGCGAACCTGGCGTTACTGGCTCAAGTGGCGTACCATCTGGGCCTTGTGGCGTAAAGCCAGGCACATATGGCATCGTTGGATTATCCGGTGTGCCTGGTACATTCGAATTCGTGTCACCTGGTTCAAGGGGTGTATCAGCATGAGCTGGGTCATTTGGATACGTCGTTGGATCAGATGGCACGTTTTCCGTACCGGCCGGGAATGATGGTACCCATTGTCCCATTGGCTTGTAGACCACTTGCACGGTTTCATCCGCCGTCGTTGCCGTCAAGCCAGTCGTTTCAGCAACCACTTCCTTATCAGCATAGTAACCAGTCTTAACTGGTGAGGTCACCGCGTCGAACGTTGTGTCATTACCAGTTGCAACCCACTCACCGTACGTAACTTCACCCGTTACCGCATCGACTGTCGCCGTGCGTGTGAAGCTAACTTTGTCCGTTGCATCATCAAAGACCGTATTACCTGCCTCATCGACATACGTAATCGTACGATTGACCGTCTCATTCAAGTCGGTCGTCGTCACACCGGCTGGGTACGTTGGTACCGCCGGCCAAGTTGGACCACTTGGATTATCCGGATCAATTGGTTCACCAGGCGTACCTGGTTCCGCTGGATACGTTGGACTATCTGGGTCACTTGGATCAACTGGGTCGCCCGGTGTGTAAATTGGCGTCGATGGGTTCTTTGGATCATCTGGCGTCACCGTAATCGCAGCGTGCTTCAAGTGAACCTCGAACGTTTCAACGTTGCCATCGACACGGTCAAACGCAAAGTCGGCTGGATATTCATCGCTGACCAACGTGTAACCTTGCGCGTAGTAAGTAGCCAAACGATCCGCCGTCGTATACGTCGCCTTCTCATCTGAGACACCATCGATATCATCAGTTGCCAATGTCGTGCCGGCCGTATCATCAATAAAGACTATTCGCGCGGTTTGTTCATTAGCCGTATAGGTAATATCTTGGCTCTGCTTAGGATCATCCGGGATAACCGGTGGCCAGTAACCAGCACTTGGGTTGCTTGGGTTAACCGGCTCCAACGGCTCACCATCAGGACCTTGTGGCGTAAAGCCAGGCACGTATGGCAAGGTTGGGTTATCCGTCGTCCCAGGATCGGCCGGATTATCCGGACCAGGATCCGCTGGATTCGTTGGATCATCTGGGTTGTTTGGATAGTTGATTGGGTCGCTTGGGACATCTTCAGTTCCCGGTGGGAAATGTGGTACCCATTGACCAACCGCTGTGTACGTCACAACAACCGATGTTGACTCAGTTGCACCGGTAACATCTACAAATTCAACCGACGCCTTGTCTGCCATGTAGCCGACAATCATTGGTGAATCAACTTGTTGCCAATCGACATCATCGCCGACTGCCGTCCACTCGCCATATGTGACCTCACCCGTCACGGCGTTAACCGTAGCAGTCCGTTCGAAGACGACATTGTCCGTCACTGTTGTCGCAGCTTCAGAACCATCTTCGTAAACATACGTCACTGTCCGTGTGACCGTCTTGTTCAAATCTGTCGTTGTTACCCCAGCTGGATACGTTGGCGTCGCTGGCCACGTGGGACCACTTGGGTTGTTTGGATCAATCGGATCACCTGGCGTACCAGGTTCGGCAGGATACGTTGGGCTTGATGGATCACTTGGGTCCACCGGATCGCCCTGCGTAAAGATTGGGTCACTAGGATTCTTTGGATCATCAGGCGTCACAACCACCGTTGCTTGCTTTAACGTTACCGTGAAATCTTGTGACTTAGCCGTATCACTGTCGAACGTAAAGTCAGTTGGATAGTCGTCCGATACCAGTACATATCCCATCGCCTCATATTGCTTAATGCGGTCGGCAGTTACATACGTGCCCGGCTCATCTGACTTACCCGCCAATGAATCAACCACTAGCGTTTCACCAGTTGTCTGATCAACATACGTTACCGAACCAACTTGATCAGCTGGTACATAAGTAATCACCGTATCATCTCCCGGATTAGTTGGGTTTGGTGGCAAGTAGCCTGACGATGGGTTGCTTGGATCAGCCGGTGTTAACGGCTCACCATCTGGCCCTTCTGGCGTGTAACCTGGCACGTAAGGTAACGTTGGGTTCTCTGGCGTACCTGGTTCGCTTGGATTCTCAGCCGGATCCGTTGGCACCGTTGGATCACTTGGATTATTTGGATAATCAATTGGATCCGTCGGTGCACTTGGCGTCGTGGCTGGGAACGATGGTACCCATTGCCCCAACTTCTTGTACGTCACGGTCTCAGTCACATCACCATCCTCGGCTGCAACCGTCACCGCGGTACTGTATGCCTTATCAGCATAGTAACCCTCAACAACTGGTGACTTGTAGGTATCCAGCAAATCATCATCGTTAACCGCTACCCAATCTGAGTACGTCACCTCACCCGTCACTGTGTCCAACGTTGCCGTGCGCGTAAAGTGCACCGCATCCGTATGTGGGTCGTGAGCAACCGTCGTACCATCTTCGTAAACATAGTTGACCGTCAAGTTGACCGTTTGGTTCAAATCTTCAGCCGTCAATCCTGCTGGGTATGTTGGTGTCTCCGGCCAAGTTGGGCCACTTGGGTTTGCCGGATCAATCGGCTCACCTGGTGTACCTGGTTCGGCTGGATACGTTGGGCTTGATGGATCACTCGGGTCCACCGGCTCACCCGGCGTAAAGATTGGGTCACTTGGCGTGCGTGGGTCATCTGGTGTAATCACCAAAACCGTGCGCTTCAAATGTACCTCGAACTTTTGTTCCGTTGCGTCATCACGATCGAATTGGAACTCATCCTCTGGGAAGTCATTTGAAACCAATGTGTATCCTTGCGCTTCGTAAGACTTGATGCGGTCAGCCGTTGTGTACGTCGAGGTGTCACTCGATTCACCAGCAATCGTATCAACTGCCAATTCAAGGCCCGTGTCATCGTCAATATACGTAATCCGAGCTGCTTGATCATTGGCCACATAGTGAATAACCGTGTCATCCCCCGGCTTGTCCGTCGGTGTCTCTGGTGGCCAGTAACCCGCACTTGGATTATCTGGATCAACCGGCGTCAACGGCGTGCCGTCTGGGCCTTCTGGTGTATAACCAGGCACATATGGCAAGGTTGGGTTAGCCGGTGTACCTGGATCGTTTGGATTATTCTCACCCGGCTCCAACGGTTTAGTTGGGTCACTTGGGTTGTTTGGATAATCAATTGGATCACTTGGTACATTCTCATCATCGGCTGATGGTGGGAATGATGGCACCCATTGTCCAAGTTTGGTATACGTGATTGCAACCGTTGTATCATCGGCCATCGCGTCAACATCCGCCTCTTCATCGACAGTTAATTGACTCGCCACATATCCAGAAATCAACGGCGAATCAACCTTATCAAGGGTTGAATCAGTTGTCTGCCAATCGCCATACGTCACTGCACCAGTCACCGCATTAACTGTCGCCGTACGGCTGTACGTCAACGTTTCAGTAACTGTCTTAGAAGCCTCTGACCCGTCGCTTGCATATGTGTACGTAATCGTACGCGTGACTGTCTGGTTCAAATCATCCTTAGTGACACCACTTGGGTACGTTGGTGTTGCTGGCCATGTCGGACCACTTGGATTATCAGGATCAACCGGCGTGCCTGGGTCACCTGGTGTGTCAGGTACCGTTGGGCCATCTGGTTGGTCTGGATAAACTGGGTCACCCGGCGTGTATGGGCTTTCCGGATATGTTGGGCTGCTTGGATCACTCGGATCAACCGGGTCACCTGGCGTAAAGATATCCGTTCCCGGGTTCTTTGGATCATCCGGTTCAACCGTAATCGTAACTTGCTTCAAGTGCACTGTGAATGGTTGGTCCTCATCATCAACACGGTCATAAACCACACCATCCGTTGGATAATCATCACTCACAAGGACATATCCGGCACGTTCGTACGTCGCAATGTCAGTTGCTGTACGATAGGCATCCGTTTCGTCAGACTTACCTGTCAAATCGACAACCTTCAGTGTGTCACCCGTCGTATCGTCGATAAATGTCACAGTCGCCTTTTGCTCATTAGCCGTGTAGGTAATCGTCGTGTCCCCACCCGGATTATCGGTTGGCGTTTCCGGTGGCCAGTAACCCGCACTTGGGTTATTTGGATCGACCGGATCCAACGGTGTACCATCTGGTCCTTGTGGCGTAAAGCCTGGTACGTATGGCAAGGTTGGATTATCCGTGTCACCTGGCGTATCCGGCGTGCCTTGACCTGGTTCCAAAGGATTGCCAGGGTTATCTGGGTCATTTGGATACGTAATCGGATCACTTGGCACGTTTTCAGTCCCCTCTGGGAATACCGGTACGTACTGTCCCATTGGGTAGTACGTCACCATGTAACTACGATCGAAATCACCTGGTGTAATCGTTACCGCCAAAATATCTGAGATATCAGCGTAGTAACCTGCCTTCACTGGACTCGGCGTCTCTGGCCAGTCATCATCACCAGCCGTCACAACCCAGTCCGTCGTTGAAATTTGCTCACCCGTTACCGCATCTAGTGTAATTGACCGTTCAAACGTCACTGTACGTGTAACATCTGGGAAGACTTCATCCCCATTAGCATACTGATAACTAATAACGCCATTAACAGTTTGCTTAACGCCATCAATATCCGTCCCTTGTGGCCAAGTTGGCGTTCCAGGTACATCTGGATACATTGGCATCCCTGGGTCACCAGGGGTATCTGGCGTAACTACAACGGTGCCATGATCCAAGTAGACCTTCGCAAATTGGGTCACATTATCCGCGTTATCGTACGTTCCTTCAGTTGCTGTTGCATCTTGATTAACTAAGACGTAACCGCGCGCAGCATAATCTGACAAAGTATTCGTGTAAGCCGCGTTCGTCGTACCAGTTAACGTTTGTTGAAGTTCAGTGACTTCGACTTCAGTGCCTGTTGAAATATCGACGTAAACCACCACCAGTGTTTGGGGATGAGCCACATAATAAATCGGCGTATCGGCCGCTGCGTTATCCGGCACAGCTGGTGGGTAGTAGCCCTTTGTCACATCGTTTGGATCAATTTGCTCCAATGGGATGCTACTACCGTCAGTCGTTGGTGTATACCCTGGGATATACGGCACCGGCACTTCAACATAGCTTGGGTCATCACGCGTCCAAACCTTGGATGCGTCATTTGGGTCATTCGGATAGACACGCGTCTTCAATTGCTCATCTTCTGGCAAATCAGGGACGTGTGGAATCCAAGAACCTAGCTTCGTATAGGTTACTGTTTCTTCACGGTTTGCGTCGTTGTAATCAACCGCACCACCCGCAACTGAACCCTCACTAGCAAAGTAACCATCAATCACTGGCGTCTGCACATCATCAAAGTTTTGTGACTCAGCTGGCCACTCAATTGAAACCACTGTCCCAGTGACGGCATCATAGGTTACTGAAGCCGTAAACGTCTTTTTCTGAACGCTATCCGGCTTAGCTGTTGCATTATCAGCTTCATAAACGTAGTGAACTGTCGACGTAACCGTTGACGTGTAACTGTCATAATTTGGATCATCTTCACGACCGCCATCCACAACCACGGTCCCGTGGTCCAGGTGAACCAAATAAATTTGGGTAGCCGTGTCATCACGGTCATAAGTTCCGGCAGTTGCTCCCGCTTCAGCGCTAACAAATGTGTAACCAAGTGAGGCATAGTCAGCAAGCGTATTGGTGTACGTTTGATCGGTCTCGCCTGAGAAAGTTTGACGTAGTTCCGTGACTTCCTGCTTCGTTGTGTTATCGATATAGCGAACAATCACTTGTTGCGTATTGCGTGTGTAATTAATCGTTGTATCTCCAGTTGGATCTGTCGGTGCTGGTGGAATATAGCCAGCTGATGGATTTTCTGGATCAACCGGCTTCAATGGCGTACCATCTGGTCCTTCCGGCGTATAACCCGGTACATATGGAATCACCGGATCATCCGGTTCAGCAGGATCGTGTGGCGTTTCATTATCCGTCGGATTGTTTGGATCATTTGGATATTGAATCGGGTCACTTGGTACATTTTCGGTATTCGGCGGGAAGCTTGGCGTCCAACTTCCCATCGGCTTGTATGTCACCGTATACGTCGTGTCCGTGTCATTGTGGTCAATTTGATCCGCATCAACTTGCGTTACATCAGCAACATACCCAGTAATGACCGGACTCTTAACTTCCTCAAACGTAGCCGCATCATTTGGCCATTCAACCGAAACTGGCACATTTGAGTCAACTTTATAGGTCACTGTTGCGGTGAACGTATGCCGCATAATGCGATCTGGCACGGGATCCCCGTTTGCATCGACCATCTGGTTGCCAGCCTGGTCGACGTAATGAATCGTGCGTGTCACCGTCTTCGTATAGTCGCTTTGGTTTGGATCATCGTCCTTACCGCCCGGTACCGATTCCGTTCCGATTGCCAAAATAACGTTGTAGACTTGATCAGAATCATCATCATCATCAAACTTACCGCTCTCAGCGCCCGCATCCTTAGATACCAGCACATAAGATTGGTCCGGATTATTCTCATAATCCCACAATTCGTGGGTATAGTCCGCGTTCGATTTACCAGTGAACGATTCTGTCTTAACCGTCGTACGGGTACCGTCGTCAGCAACATAAATATAGTTAACCGTGATCGTTTGTTCATTCGCATGATAAACAATGGTTGTATCAGCTGTTGGATCTGTTGGCACATCTGGTGGCAAATAACCACTGCTTGGGTCATTGGGATTAACTGGTGTCAACGGTCCGTTTGGTCCTTCTGGTGTATAACCTGGCACATACGGTACAACCGGCACCGATGGATTGGTACGATCAGGTTGCGTTGGATCGTTAGGATCATTGGGATACGTAATATCTGCTGGTGGATTATCTGGTGTCGTATCCGGGAAGCTTGGCGTCCAAGCGCCTAATGCCTTATACATAACAATTGCTGCAACTCCAGCAGATGTATAAGTAACCGTCGCTGCTCCAGCTTCCAATTTATCGGCGATGTAACCTTGAATGACTGGTGATTCCACATCGTCGAATGTATAGCTATCTGCATCCCATGAGTCATTCAGTTCCTCACCTGTGACCGCATCATAAGTAATGGTAGCCGTAAAAGTTGTCGTCCTAACATTAGCTGCGGCAGCTGTTGTGCCGTCTTCATAGCGATAACGAACCGTCGACCTTACTGTCCACGTTGCATTACCGTCCTTACCACCTTCCACACTAATTGTGTCGTGCTTTAAATAAACGTAGTAAGTTTGGTCAGTATTAGTATCATTGTCAAAGGTTCCAGCTGTAGCTCCGGCATCTTGGGCCACAATGACATAACCACTTGCTGCAGCCGCTCGAAGGGCGTTGGTATAACTCTTACCTGTATCCCCGGCTACCGTTTGGCCCCAATCTGTTAATTCAGTCCCATCAGCAGCGGTCCATCCTTCGGCTTTCTCTGAATCATTAACATCGATATAACGAACAGTCACAGTTTGCGTATCAGCAACCAATGTAATCGTCATCGTTTGCAAACTGCTATCAGTGGCACTCAAATTATTATTCGTTGTGTCATACGTACCGGAAACCGTCGTGCCAGATAGTGTCATTGCCGGTGTTCCAGTCGTTGTCGTCTTGCTGGTGTCAATATGGTATCCAGCTGGAATGCTGCTTGCAACGTCTTGTGACAACGCCCCGCCTGTCGTACCAGTAAAATTGATATTGGCTGGTGCTGTCGTCCCGTCGGCCATGACAAACTTGATTTGCGCCTGTTGGCTACCAATAGCGTAGTACAAAACAATCGCATCGGCTGATGAATCAGTAATCGCCCCATTCGAAACACTCGTACTTGCCGTCGCATTGTACTTCGTGTTCGCATTTTCAAAAGGCATGGCATACGTACCATCTGTTTTTTGTACAGATTGTAGCGACCCACCATTATAGGTATAACCAATATAAGTATATCCCGGCACCTTTGTATTAATTTTCGACCAGTCGTTAGTTGTACTTGCTGATCGAGCAACACCAATTACAGCACCCGTCACACCTTGCAACGCCGAATCTTTTTGACCAGACGTCTTATTGGCATAGTTTGACACACCATCCGTATTCGTCCGCAAGGTATCAACCAACTTGTACGTCCCGTCCGATTGCTTTTCAGCCGTTTTTAGGCCAACCGTCGCCATTTGTGGCGCGGCCACATAATAAAAGTTAACGCCTGAAACACCATACTTACCAACGATGGTAAAACTATTTTGTTTGTCACCATATCCACCATTCTTAAAGCCAGTGAAACTACCGCCGTCAATCGAACCGTTGCGGTCTTCATCCAACCAATCTGGTGTTGAAACCAACGTGTTAGCGTTACCAAACGCATCCTTAGCAGAAAATGTTAGCGTTCCAGTCGTTGTCTTATAAATATCTCCCGTAATCTTAGCAAACGTATAGCCAGCCGTAGTTGGTGCTGATGTTGCGGCCACAATCGTCGTTGCGCCAGTCGTCGTATTCGTTTGGAGATAAAACGTCAGTGGTGACGTCGGAATCGTATAGTGTTTAACCGGATTGGTTGCTGCGCCACCACTGGTCCCTGTATCAAATCGAATCGTATTTGAGCCAGTATCCCAAATAATTGACGTTTGCCCAATTTCGTTGCCATTGGCATCAACCACTGGCCAAGCAATCGTGACCGTATAACCACCGCTACTATTGATGTACTTATCGACGACCGCTCCAACTGGCACCTTGCTTAAATCAAAACCATAAGCTCGAATCAACGCCAAGTTAAACGGGTTGTTTGGATCAAGCACAGTGCGATACATATTAGAAGCCGTTTTAACCATCTGATCATAATTGTTGGTCATAAACTTTCCACGAACCGTCTGCTTTGTAGTGGTGCCTGTACCGCTTGTTGAAGATGACAGCTGACCTGATGCATAGGTCAATGACGGTACCAACTGATATCCGGCCAAAACATCGGATGTAATAATATATTCATCAGGGAATGAACCACCCGCACCACCAGTCAACGTATTAGTTTTGGCATCCCCAGAAGCGCCTGCACTCTCATTGACTGGAATACGAATGTCCGTCTTAGTGTACGTTCCATCCCCGTTATCAATGGCATAGTAGTAATTCGCATCAGCCAATGTTGCCTTACTCGTGATTCCTTGCATTGTCCAAGACTGCAGCGTAGTACCTGTACTCGTGTAATAATTACCAACGTAATAATCACCATACCCCGATGAAAATCGATTGGTGACTGTCGTTCCGTTCAGAGTGATTGTTTGCCCATTATTTAAATATGTTCGGTTTTGAATCCCAGCCGAGTTGATTTCCGCAATCATCAACGTTTCACCCGGCTTAGTTGTCGCACCCCATGGATCGGATGTCCGGTTTTCACGCGTCAAGAAAATGACATACTGCTTCTTGTCACTAGCACTCAAGAAATATTGCACCGGATAGTACGTCCGTAACAAGTTAGCGTCATTTCGAATAATCGCCGGCAAATCCGTGTTACTGGTATCTAAGACTTGGTCACCAGTTGGAGGTGTTTGTCCCATATCAGTACGACGCCATGCAGCAGAGGCAACTACCCAATCCAAACCATTCATTTCGGCCCAAATACGAATATCATCATGATCAACCGAATCGAACGTTGTACTTGCCTCCGTTGTATCTGGCCAATAGACAATAATTGTGCCATCATCGTTTGTGACTTCGGTTGCAGGCATCAAATTGAACGCATCCTTGTTAAACATGTCAAATGTTGCTTGCTGCGCCTCAGTTAAGCCCGTCGTGGTGTCTTTCGTTTGTTCACCAGCTTGCAGGAATGAAATCACCATTCTGTTACGCACAGCATAGGCTTTCAGCGCATCCATATCAATGCTGTTCAAATTATAAACGGCTGGTAAATTAATCCACAAATACTTGTCGGCATACGTGACTGTGACCGTACTACTTAGGCCATAATCCGCGCCTGTAAAGCTTTCCTTATTAGGCACAGTAATCGGCGTGTCAATTGACACGGTCACACCCGCTGGCGCTGTAGTTGTTGTGAGTGGTTCATCACTTAAAACAGTTGCCGTTGGGGCGTTCGTTTCCCCTAATACGGTCGCATTTGGATCACTGGCCGTCTCAGATGACGCTGTGGCAATTGACGTAGCCTCTGAAGACGCTTCACTAACTACCTGCCCTGCATCGGTCGAAGAAGCATCGCTATCGGTCGATGCTACTGGGGCTGTTTCACGCGTTGTATCCGTCGCTTCAGTCGTAACGTCGACGCTGGTTGTTTCATCTTGCTCCCCTGTTGCTTCATCAGTCACATCACCCGTTGTCGCTTCAGTCGGCGCCGCAGTATTTTCATCTTGGTCTGAAACTGTTTCAGTTGGTAGTACCTCATCAGGTTGCGCCGCATCCGAATCTGACACAGAATCGAGTGTTGTTTCTGCGTCTTCGGCTGGTTGATTCTCGTCATTAATTACTGATGTCGTCGCTGTACTAGGCGTTGACGTTGTTGGTTCCGGCACATCTGAAACTGTCGATGAGTTAATCGTAGTTTCAGTGTCGGCAAGCGATTCAGCTTCTGCAACTGGCTCTTCTGCAACTGGCTCCTCTGCAACCACCGTCGTCGGCGTCACTGTCGTTGAAACTGTCTCTGTTGGCATCTCAACCACATTGTCAGTTGACGATTCAACTGCTGCTGTCTCCTCGACAGGTACAACAACCGGGTCAGCCGGCGTTTCTGCCACGGCAGTCGCCTCTTCACCCTCAGTTGGGTTTGACGTCGTACCACTATCGTTAACCATCGTTGGGTCACTTGGATTAGTTGGCACTGGTTGGCCCGTTTCATCATCTAGTCCATCACCGTCAACATCTCGATTATCTGAATCAGTGTCTTGACTGTCATCTTCGCCTGTTTTCGTTGATGTTGGATCAATATCCGTTGTCGTTGGCTCTTCGGCGGCCATAGCCTGGCCCGTTGTACCAGCGCCTAAGCCCATCGCCACAATCAAAGAGGTTGTGCCATACCGCAACCATTGCTTATTCTTCTTCTTTTTATACGTTGTATTTTCTATCGCCATAGACTTTGTCCTCACTTCCAGTCTACTTCTCTGTGTTTCCCCGTTACGTACAACCAAAATGCATACTTTGGCCATCCTCTGCATTGTATCGATAAAATGCACCCAATCCACGGCAACGTTACGATTAATCCCCCAACATTTTCCGACGAACTTTTTGTGCTTTTGCTTAAATTTTAACCATTTACTCATTTTTATGCCCGAATAAGCCCTTATTTTGGAATAGGTGTGATTTTTGCGCAAAAAAACGCCAACACATTCGAACTATCGAACGTGTTGGCGTTTTTCATATTTACATTAAATTATTCAACTGACATCAAGATTGGGTATAGTGGTTGGCCACCATCGTGGATTTCAAATTCCAAATCCTCATCAAGTGCTAAACCAGCTTCTTCAAGCTTGTTGGCGTCATCTTCGCTCGCTTCTTGACCGTAATAAACCGTCACAAGCTCTGAGTCATCGTCAATCATCTTGCCCAATAAGTCAACCGCAGCTTGGTGGATATCAGCATCTGGTACTGCCACGACGATTTCACCATCGAACAAGCCAATCGCATCACCAGCATGAATCTCTAAGCCATTCAGCGTCGTGTCACGAACTGACGTCGTCACGGCACCAGACTTAACATCACCCAAAGCTGCTGTCATCGCTTCAGCGTTGTCGTCAAGTGTTCCTTCTGGGTTGTAGCCCAAAACCAAAGCCGTCAAACCTTGTTGAATCGTACGCGTACGAACAACCTTAACTGGCACGTCTGCGATTTCAACTGCTTGATCTGCTGCCATAAAGATATTGCTATCGTTTGGCAAAATCAACGCTTCCTTCGCACCACTATCCTTAACCGCATTAACCAAGTCTTGCGTTGAAGGCGCTTGCTCAGAATCAATCACAACCGTCGCTCCTGAAGAAGCAAACAATTCCTTAATTCCTGCACCAGCCGCCGTTGTGATAACTGCCAAATCTACAGCAGGCTTTTCAGCCGCCACTGCAGCATCAGCTTCACGTTGGGCTTCAGCTGCGGCAGCCGCCTCAGCTTGTTGGTCACGCATGTTATCAACCTTAACCTTGCGCAATGAACCGAAGTGCGTTCCCCAGTTAATTACTTCACCAGGGTCTTCAGTGTGCACGTGCACCTTAACAACTTCGTCATCGTTGATAACCAACAATGAGTCACCCATTTCAGCTAGGTGTTGGTAGAACGTATCATAATCAAATTCTTGATCATATGTCGTCCCCTTAGCGATATCCACCATGATTTCCGTGCAGTAACCATAAGTGATATCTTCAGGGTTCAAATCGCCTTGTACACCAGCATTGTGCAAAGCCATTACCATGGCATCCAAAGCCGCATTATCAATTTCAGTCGTCACTTCTTCACCAGACAAAACTGTATAGAAGGCTTCCAAAACAATCACAAGACCTTGTCCACCTGAATCAACAACACCCACTTCTTTCAAAACGGGCAATAAGTCAGGTGTTGACGCCAAAGCCTTTTCTGCCGCATCCAGTGTTGCCTTCATCACAACAACTGCATCGTCAGACTCCTTAGCCGTCCGATTAGCGGCCGCAGCGGCTTCACGGATGACAGTTAGGATCGTTCCTTCAGTTGGCTTCATAACGGCCTTATACGCCGTCTCAGCACCGCCCATCAAGGCGTCAGCCAAATCACGGGCTGTCAAAGTTTCCTTATCAGCAATCTTTCCCGCAAAACCGCGGAAGATTTGAGACAAGATAACACCTGAGTTACCACGGGCACCCATCAACAAGCCCTTTGACGTTGCTTGCGCCAAAGCACCCAAGTGGGTATCCGTTTCGTTACGTTCGTACTCGGCACCACTGGCCATTGACAACGTCATGTTGGTTCCCGTATCACCATCAGGCACAGGGAACACATTTAATTTATTAATCTTTTCCGCGTTATTCTTCAGCGCATCGGCTGCCGCGTTGATCATCTTACCAAACTCGACGTTGGTAATCGTCGTTACAACTTCCACAGTTCTCAACTCCTTATAACTAGGTTTTAGTCGCCTAGCATGCGCACACCTTGTACCGTCACATTTACTTCACTAGCCACGATACCAAGCATGACATTCAAATCGTTTTTTACACGCGCTTGCACGCTCTTTGAAATTTCAGAAATCTTCATACCATACCCGACAATAATGTGCACATCAACTGCCACACCATTCTCTTGTTGGCGAACGACAACTCCCTTAGCGAAGTTATCGCCATTCAAAATTTGGTTGACCCCATCGCGAAGTGGGTTTTGACTGGCCATACCAACAACACCATAGTTATCAGTAGCTGCACCCCCAACAATCGTCGCAATGACATCATTTTCGATCTCAATCGCACCTTGCGTTGTTTGAATCTTAACTGCCATCTGTATGACCTCCGTATAAAACTATTTCTATTTTACCATAGGATAGGCCAGAAACAGTTTTTTTGAAGAACTTGTTTACTTTTCAACAAGTCCCGTAAAAAAGAAAAAAGCCACCGTAGACGGTAGCTTTATCTATTAAACACGCTCAATTGAACCGTTCTTCAAACCAGCCTTCAAAGTACGAGCTGACAAGTACACCTTCTTAGGTGCTGAACCGTTAATCTTAACCGTCACCTTTTGCAAGTTTGGCTTCCAGCTACGACGGCTTGAGTTAAGGGCGTGTGAACGTTGGTTACCGAAGCGAGTACGCTTTCCGTTGACTGCATCAACTGCCATATGTTTACCCTCCAATCTTAAGCTCTTTAATTCAGTGCTTTTATTTACTTGAACAATAATATCAAACCCTTACCAGTTGTGCAAGGGTTTTGTGTAAAGTATTTTTACTTTACACGAATATCACAAGGTGATATTTTGGCAAACCCGCGACTTAATCGCTTGTCTGCCCATTTAAGTCACGACTTTGGATCACTGCAACCATGCCTGAAGTAAATTCGAAATGATTCACTTCTCCCGCAAATTCGTTTGATGAAAATGAAAAAGGGTTCCCTGACCAATCAGTCAAACGATATTTTTCATCAGCTAACGTTAGCCCCGTGACTGGCGTCAACGGCATAAACCCCAGATAGGTCATCCCCGGCGTATGCGTAATTGTATGCTTGCCCGGCAGATAAAACGACATTTCATTTGTCCGATCAATGAGCACAATTTTGGTAGCTAACGTTTGAAACCGCGGTTGCGTAAAAATCCAAATGTTTGACAGTAACTGATCAATCCGACCACCAGTGGCCCCGTATATTTCAATTCGGTCCGGCTGATAGTCTTGTTCAATCAGTGATAGTAACAGCTCCGTGTCCGTCTCATCCTTTTCAGGTTGTGCACTCACGACCCGTGGCAACTTCGCCAAGGTCGTTTCACGTTCAGTCGCTGTCATCGAATCAAAGTCACCCACCGTTAACAGTGGCACTTGATTCATGGCTAATAATCGTAATGCGCCTCGGTCAGCCGCTGCCCATGGGCCGTCTAACTGACCTGCGTGCAACGCATCCGGCCACTCAGATAGTGGGCCCCCGACTAACACACGCATCCGTTTCATTAGTCTGACGTTACTTCCTTCAAACGGGCAATCTTAGCCGCTGGGTCAACCTTGTCAAAGACGTATGAACCCGCCACTGCCACCGTTGCACCAGCTTCATAAGCTAGCTTCGTCGTTTCGTCATTAGCGCCACCATCGATTTCAATATCGAAGTCGTAGCCCTTTTCACGCTTAATTTCAGCCAAACGGGCAATCTTCTCCAACGTCTCTGGCAAGAACTTTTGACCACCGAAACCAGGGTTAACCGTCATGACCAAAACTTGATCAACCATGTGCAAAACTGGCTCAATTGCCGCAACTGAAGTACCAGGGTTGATAACAACCTCAGCCTTAATACCGTGGTTCTTAATTTGTTGTAAAGCACGGTGAATGTGTGGCGTGGCCTCATAGTGGACACCAATAATGTCTGAACCAGCCTCTGCAAATACGTCAATGTAACGTTCTGGTTGTTCCACCATCAAGTGGACATCCAAAACCATGTCGGTCACTGGGCGCAAGGCCTTTACCCAAGCTGGCCCGTATGAGATAGATGGCACAAACATACCATCCATTACGTCGATGTGAACAAATTCCGCACCTGCAGCTTCAATCAACTCAATATCCTTTTGCAAGTTGATGTAATCTGCAGACAAAATTGACGGTGCTACCTTAATCGTCATGTCTAAACCTCTTTTGTCTAATCTCAAAAATTAGTGTTTCTTGTCATGCTTATTATAAACCGGGCGTCGGCCTTCAATCAAATCGTAAAATAGCTTGTAGTTATCATAACGAGATTGCATGATTGTACCGGCTTCCAAAGCATCCTTCACAGCGCAACCTGGCTCGTTTAAGTGCACGCACCCACGGAAGCGGCAGTTAGGGGCTAAGGCATTAAATTCACGGAAGTAATGCGTTAAATCACGGGCTTCCATATCAAAGACTTCAAAAGCTGAAAATCCTGGCGTATCTGCCACAAAGCCACCAAATAGTTGCACAAGCCCAACCTGGCGCGTCGTGTGGCGACCACGACTCAAAGCTTGTGACACCTCACCAGTCGCTAAATCTAATTCTGGGGCCAAATGATTCAACAAAGTGCTTTTTCCAGCCCCGGTCTGTCCCATCACAACCGATAATTTATCAGCTAACAAGTCCTTCACTGCCAGCAAGCTTTGTTCATCAAACGCAACCGCCGGCAAAATTACTTGGTAACCAGCCGCGCGGTACCCGTCTGCAACTTTAACCATATCAGCCATTTCTGTGGCACTTAACAAATCAGTTTTTGTGAAATAAATAACCGGTTCAATGTCTTTCTCTTCCAACGCAACCAATTGACGATCAAGCAAATTACTTGACCAATCGGGCATTTTGACCGCCGTCACTACAATTGCTTGATCGACGTTTGCAACTGGTGGCCGTACTAAACTGTTTTCACGTTCGTCGATATCTAAGATATAACCTTCATCCTTGGTCTCGGCACTGAACGTTACCCAATCACCAACAAGGGGTTTCATATCGCGCTTGCGGAAATTACCACGTGCACGAGTTCGAAATAGTTCACCCTCGTCAGTCAGGACATCATAAAAGCCAGCCAAGGCTAATTGAATTTGTCCATGATAATCTGCCATATTTTCTCCTATTTAATTTGAGCTATTCTTGCTACTTGTCGCTGATGATTTGCTACTTGAGCTGCTTGTTGACGTACTCGTAGAGCTACTTGGCACACTATCGTCACCGTCAACTGATGAGGTTGGCGTATTAGTGGCATCCTTGGCAGCTTCCTTTGCGGCCTCTGAGGCGGCTTTAGAGGCTTCCTTTTCAGATAGTGAGGCGGCTTCAGAATCGGCAATCGATTGTGACTCAGCAATTGAAGCTGAAACACTTGATTCACGCGCTGCTTCGCTAGCAGCCTTTGCTTCAGGATTTTCGCCCTTTGAAAGGGTTACCATCAGCATATCGTTCGTCGTAATCTTCGATCCCGGCGTAATCGATTGTGACACCACTTCATCCACTGCAATACTATCTGAATAAACTGAATTGTACGTCACAGAAATACCGTTTTCGGCAGCCCAAGAGGCCACTTCTGAACGGTCCTTGCCACTAAAATCAGGTACAGCATAGCGTTTTGGTCCAGTTGACACCTTAAAGCGAACTGTTGTCTCACCTGGAATAACCCGGTCTTCAGCATCTAGATTCTGCGAAATAATATATCCCGCTGGGATTGAACTATTAGCCGTTTCAGTCTGCTCAACCGTAAAGCCCTTTGCCTTTAACTTATCAGCCACTGTCGTGTACTTCTCATTGACGTAATCGCCAAAACGGACTTTCGCAGGCCCCTTGGAAACAATCAAGTCTACTTCGGTACCTGCCTTGATACTTTTGCCACGGGCTGGCGTTGTTCGAACAACCTTACCGCGGTCAATTACGCTCGAGCTAGTCGTTGTCACATCCCCGACTTCTAATTTAAGCCGTTCCAAAGCCTGCGAGGCATTGGCTTGCGTCATCCCACTAACATCTGGCACCCGTACCAAAGCTGGTCGCGTTGCGCCGTACACGCCTAACCCGATAATTAAGGCTGCGACAACACCCAGGGCTGCCCAAATCCAACGCCATTTTGACTTAGGATTATCGGGTGTTGCCGCCGCTGGTTCGGTCGTGACCTCTGGTGTCGGCGTCGCCTCGCTAGCTGCTTCCGTACTTGCCAACTCATGAATCGGTGCCAACGGAATAACCTTTGTCGCTGTATCATCAACAGCTTCATTCGGATCTTCCCACCGCGCTTCATTGACGCGATTGGGTGATAACGCGGTTGCCAAGTCGGCTGCCATCTCATGCGCCGAGGCATACCGACTCATCGGATTTTTTGCTGTCGCTTTCAAAATAACATTTTCAAGCGCTTGTGGCATGCGCGGATCGATATCCCGGATTGACGGCATCGGATCTTGCGTATGCTTAACCGCAACCGCAACCGCCGTTTCACCATCAAACGGCACATGCCCGGTCAGCATCTCAAACAGCATAACTCCCAATGAATAAATATCACTGCGGACAGTTGCTACCTCGCCCTTAACTTGCTCCGGAGCCATGTAGTGAACCGAACCGATTGCTGTGTTCGTTTGCGTCATACCGAATGACGTTTGCGCGCGTGCAATCCCGAAATCGGTAATTTTAGCCTCACCATTTTGGTTAATCAAAATATTTTGTGGCTTTAAATCTCGGTGGACAATTCCAGCCTTATGCGCTTCACCAACACCGGCTAAAATTTCGCTCATGATGTCAATGACACGTGTCACCGGAATTGGTTGTCGTTCAGCAATATACCGCTTTAAATCCATTCCAGAAACGTATTCACTTACCAAATATTGCGACCCACCATCTTCACCATAATCATAAACCTGAATGATATTCGGGTGAATTAATGCCGACGTCGCCGCAATTTCATTTTCAAAACGTCTGCGCACTGACTCGTTATCACGCATATCTAAGCGCATTAACTTCAATGACACATCACGGTCCAAAATAATATCGTGCGCCCGATACACATTGGCCATACCACCTTCACCCAGTGGTTCAATAATGCGGTAACGATCGCCAATTAGTTGATTAATCTGCATTTAGCGATCCTCACTTTCTTGTTGGCCAATTAAAACAGTCACATTATCAGACCCACCCGCGTCATTCGTTTGGTCAATAAGTGACGCCACTGCATCTGTCAAATTATCAGATGCTAAAATTGTTGCCAATACTTTGGCATCCGAGACATGCTTCGGCATACCATCTGTTGTTAATACTAATAAATCGCCCGGCCGAGTTGCAAATTCAAATACATCCGGATTCGCTTCTTCAGTCACACCCAGTTGCCGTGTAATTACATGACGACCTGGGTGTGCAACCGCCTCATCGGCCGTAATGGCACCGCGTTGCAATAGTTCGCTAGCTAAATTGTGATCAACCGTGAGTTGTCGCATTTCGTCGTCACGAATTAAGTAGGCACGTGAGTCACCTAAATTCGCAATCACAACTTGTTCAGCCAAGATAACGGCCACAACCAGTGTTGTTGCCATACCACGCAGTGTCCGATAACGATTAGCTTTTTTTAAAATTGTTTCATTCTCTTGTGCCGTTTGCTGGAGCATCCAATCTTTGGCCGCCCAAATATCGTGAACATCAGTTTGTTGCCATTCATTACCGATATGTGAGACCGCCATAGTCGCCGCAACATCTCCACCGTTTTCACCACCAACACCGTCTGCGACAATCGCTAATTGCGCCCCCGTCTGGTTAATGAAAACACCCACGTAATCCTGATTGTCGGCACGAACGCGTCCAGTATCGGACGCATACGCAATTTTCATAGGGTTGCCTTCCTTTCAGTTGTTACCGTCTGATTCTTAAGCCTTCTTTTGCAAAGTTGCAATAAAGAAACCATCTGACTCGAAATCATCTGGGAACATGTGAACCATACCGCGATCATCTTGTGCCTCAAGATCATACGCCGTGTATGTTGGTACCAACTCAAAGTCAGGGTGTTCAGCCAAGAATTGATCAACCACATCTTCATTTTCTGATTGCAGGATCGTGCAAGTACCATAAACCATGCGGCCACCAGCCTTCAACTTAGGCGCAGCGGCTTTCAGGATACCTAATTGAATCTTCTGTAAGCTTAAACTATCGGCCATTGTTTTGTCATAGCGAATTTCAGGCTTACGACGTAGCAAACCAAATCCTGAACAAGGCGCATCAACCAAAATACGATCAAATTGTTCATCCGTAAAGGCTTCATCCACCTTGCGAGCATCCAATGTACGCGCATGAACGCGGTCAGCTACGTGAAGTCGTTCTGCATTTTGGTTAATCAATCCAACCTTATGATCATGAATATCTAATGCCTCAACAATACCACCTTCAGCTGCGTTCAAGTATGTCGCAATTTGTGTTGTCTTACCACCAGGGGCCGCAGCGGCATCAAGCACTTGCATGTCAGGATGAATATCCAGACTTGGCGCCATCAGCATTGCTGATTCATCTTGTAAGGTAACCAAGCCGTCCTTAAATGCTTGCGAACTCGCAACGTGACCGCCCGACAACAACAAGGCATCTGGCGTAACCTTAGATGGCGTAACCGTAAAGCCTTCTGCCTCCAAAATGTCTGTGGCTTCAGCAACCGTTGTGACAGCCAAATTAACCCGGGCGGATTGGGCTGGGGCATCGTTAATCGCCATCGCAATTCGTGATGCCTTTTCCCAGCCTAATTCCGTTGTTAATTGATTAATCAACCACTCTGTCAATGATGCCTCAATTGACAAACGTTCAACCTTATCAGTAATTTCATCAAATGAGCGGACACCTTCGCGATCGATTGCGTGTAAGACACCTGTAACGAACTTACGGACGCCATCGTGCCCACGACGCTTAGCAATATTAATCGCCTCATCAAAGATTGCGTGTGTTGGAACCTTGTCCAAGAACTTCATTTGAAAAAGTGAGATGTATAGCAATTCGCGTACCCAAGCGTCCAACTTTTCAGGCTTTTTCACAAATGGCGTCAACCAGTATTCCAACGTCATCCGGCGCTGAATTACCCCATAAACCATCGTGGTCATCAAGTGCACATCACGCTCATCTAATTCCGCTTGCTTGACCGTATTGTTTAATTGCAAATTTGAGTACGCGCCATTGCGAATTTTTTCCAACGTGCGGACTGCCATGGCACGTGCATTATGTAGTTCCCACTCAGCAACCTTATTGCTAGTTCCCTTGCTCATCGGTAATCACCATCTCTCCTTCTTCAAACTTAGCATGTCCATTCAAGTATGCCGTAACGGCCATCTTAGGCTTACCCGCCGGTTGTAACTCATCAATCGCAATAACGTGACCATCACCAGCCGCCAACCACAAATCATGCTTGCCCTTTTTAACAACCGTTCCGGCAGGCGCATCAGTTGTTTCATCAACCAAGTGTGTTTGTTGAATCTTTGTCCGGACCCCGTTAATCGTCGTGTGCGCGATTGGGAATGGATACAAGCCACGCACGTGATTATGAATCTCACGCGCAGAACGGGTAAAGTCCAGCACCTCTTGTTCTGGCGTAATGTTTGGTGAGAACGTCACATCATCTTCATTTTGTGGTTCAGGCGTCACAGTCCCCGCAATTAAGTCTGGCAACGTTTGCAACAACAAGTCACGTCCCAACAGGCTTAACTTATCGAACAACGTTCCAGTATTATCATCTTCCAAAATTGGCAACGTCGCCCGTGAAATAACATCACCAGCGTCCATGGCCTTAATCATATACATAATTGAGACACCCGTTTCGGCATCACCATTCAAGACAGCGTAGTGAATTGGTGCGCCACCTCGGTACTTTGGTAGCAATGATGCGTGCACATTAATGGCTGCGATTTGCGCTGCTTGCAGCAACTTGGTTGGCAAGAATTGCCCATAGGCTGCCGTAATCAACAAATCCGGCGCCATCGCAATAACCTCGGCCATTTCATCTGAACCAGATAACTTTTCGGGTTGCAACACGCGAATACCTGCAGC
This sequence comes from Weissella sp. MSCH1, assembly GCF_045799135.1. NCBI lineage: Bacteria > Bacillati > Bacillota > Bacilli > Lactobacillales > Lactobacillaceae > Weissella > Weissella sp. MSCH1. The sequence goes on from NZ_JBJMBA010000043.1 coordinate 149,449, forward strand.
AACAGCAGCTTCCTTAACCGGTGTTGGCGTCAATACACGCTTGCGACCAACTGGCCGGTCAGGCTGTGTCATAACTGCCAAGACATCATAGTTATCGTCGGCAATCAACGCATTCAAAATTGGTACTGAAAAATTCGGTGTTCCCATAAATACAATTTTCGTTGTCATGTTCCTGCTCCTCTTTTGTGCCTATGTATGGTCGCTATCGCTAGCGACCGTTAGTTTAGATAAAGTTGACTGGGTCACGATCAATTGTCAGCACAACTCCTTGTTTCTGCAAATGTTGGCCGGCTGAAACTAGCTCTGTTAAAGCCTCTTCCAACCCATCATCGTGCTTAAATTTAATGACCATTCGGTAATAGTACTTGTTTTTCAAACGGGTAATCGCACCCGTTGACGGTCCCAACAACACAGAATCAGATGCAAGATGCTTCTTCAACCAGTTAGCGGTTTGATATGCAACTTTAGCAGCCTCATCTTGGCGTTCATGAGCGATTTTAATCTGAACCGTGTAATAATATGGGGCATATTGCCAGGTGTGCCGTAAGTTCATTTCTTGCCGGTAAAATGCTTCGTAGTCCTGGGTTTTCGCTAATTGAATAGCATAGTGATCTGGATTGAAGGTCTGAATCACCACTTCTCCTTCTTTATCAGCACGACCGGCACGACCAGCAACCTGCGTTAGCAATTGGAACGTTCGTTCAGAAGCGCGATAATCCGGTAGCCCCAAGGTTGTATCGGCATTCAGCACGCCAACCAACGTAACATCTGGAAAATCGAGTCCCTTCGCAATCATCTGGGTCCCCAGCAAGATATCAGCTTTCTTGTCACCAAAATCTGCCAACATCTTGTCCGTTGCCCCCTTACGACGAGTGGTATCAACATCCATACGAATAATGCGGGCATCCGGCATCATGCGTTGTAACTCTTCTTCAACTTTTTGCGTCCCCGTACCGTAAGGACGGATGCGGTCAGAACCACAGTTTGCACAAGTTGTTGGAATTGGTTCGCTATAGCCACAGTAGTGGCACTCCAACCGTCCCGTATCCTTGTGAACTGTCATTGCCAAGTCACAGTTCACGCAACGTGGCACGTAGCCACAATTGCGACACATCATAAAATTAGCGTACCCACGGCGGTTAAGCATCAAGACACTTTGCTCGTTCTTATCGAGTCGATCACGCAATTGATCAAGCATCTGTGGTGAGAAAATATCGTCACCACCCGCCTTCATCGCTTCGCGCATATCAACCACTTCCGCTTTAGGTAGTGGATTATGTAGTGCGCGCTCCGTCAAAGTTAATAGCGTATACACGCCTCGTTGTGCACGCGCACGACTTTCGAGTGACGGTGTGGCCGAACCCAACACAAGCGTTGCTCCATGACGCTCTGCCCGCCATTGTGCAACATCACGTGCGTGGTAACGTGGATTTTCATCCTGCTTGTAGGTCGCCTCGTGCTCCTCATCAATCACAATCAGACCAATGTTTTCCAAGGGCGCAAAAATAGCTGACCGTGCCCCGACCACAACATTAACCTCATGTCGTTCAACGCGACGCCACTCGTCATAACGTTCACCTTCTGACAAACCTGAATGCATAACGGCAACATCATCCCCAAACCGGCCTTTAACACGACGCACCATTTGCGGCGTTAACGTTATTTCCGGTACCAGCATAATTGCCGTCTTTCCCTGTTGCAAGGTCCGCGCAATCGCTTGCAAATACACTTCTGTTTTACCAGACCCCGTAATACCTTCGAGCAAAAACGTCTTCGTCTGGGCCTCACCTAAACTAGCCGCAATTGCGGTATAAGCTGTTTCCTGTTCTGGATTCAACGTTAATGGTGATGTTGGTTCAATCGGACTGCTCAATCGTGGCAACCGATATTCTTCAATCTCCGCCCGTTCAATCCAACCTTGTTCAGCAGCTTTTTTGATCGTTGGATAGTCCAATCCCTGGCTATCTAATACCGTTTTTATTGGGACAAATTCCTGAGGCGCTGTCATCAAATAAGTCAAAAAGCGGGCTTGTTTAACCGCTGTCTTCCGCAAATTTTGACGCAGTTCATCATACTCGCTAGCTAACAAAAGGGGCTTCATCGCCAAAACAGTTTTGGCGGTCGCTCGATTATCAACCACGTATCCAACCTGTAAAGTCCCTGCTCGTTGTAAGCGTTGCAATTTTGGCAACAATTCTGGTGCGATTTCCGTTTCGTTAAACGGTATCTCTGAACGATCAGCAAACAATACTTGCACATCCGGTTCGTCAGCTAGGCCATCAGGATCAACTAACTGGAATGTCTTTGAGTACTTGGCACGCATGACGTTTGGTAACATGGTTTGCAAGACACTGATGCGAAATGCAAAATTGGTTTCGGCCAACCACTGGCCTAAATCAAGTAATTCTTCGTTTAAAACCGGTTCAAGTTCAACAACGCTTTCAATTGCCTTTAACTCGGTTGCTTCTTTAACAGACGTAACGAAGCCAACTACGAAGCCTTGAATCAAACGATTACCACGACCAAACGGTACAACCACACGCATTCCCACGGCTAAGACCTCAGTCAATGCTTCTGGGACAGCATACGTATATGGTTGATTCGTTTGCATCGTCGGCACATCAACAATCACTTGTGCATACATTTAAATATTTCCTTTCGTTAGACTCTATGTTCAAAAAGTATAAATTCGTACACTTTATTTTACCAAACTTAGGCAAATACCCCTAATTATGCCAGTAACGTTTTAAAGTTCCTTTGTGATTGTCTCAGCCAACACCGATAAATAAAAAAAGTTACGTACGATTCCTCATACGTAACTTTGTATCGTTTCATTTGTTTACTTGTTATTCTTCAACAATTCAACGTCGCGTGCAATCATAATTTCTTCGTCAGTTGCAACCTTCAACACCTTAACGGCTGAATCATCAGTAGAAATAATCATTTCATCATCACGTTGCTTGTTTTGTTCTTCGTTCATCTTAATGCCCATGAAGTTCAAACGGCTGATGATTTCTGAACGCAAGTCATCGGCATTTTCACCGATACCAGCAGTAAAGACGATTGCATCAATGCCTTCAAGCTCCATGTAGTATTGACCGATGTAACGAACAACACGATCAACGAACATTTGGATAGCCAATTCAGCGTGTTCGTTTGTCTCACGAACAGCCTTCAAGTCACGCATGTCAGCTGACAACGTTGAGACACCAAGCAAACCTGACTTCTTGTTCAAGATGTTCAACATTTCATCGTTCGTCAAACCTTCACGCTCTTGGATGTAGTAAACCAAAGATGGGTCTACATCACCTGAACGAGTCGCCATCATAACACCAGCCAATGGCGTGAAGCCCATTGACGTGTCGTATGACTTACCATTCTTGATGGCCGTAATTGAAGCACCAGCTCCCAAGTGAAGCGTGATAATCTTCAAATCTTCAAGAGGCTTGTTCAAAATTTCTGCCGTGCGGGCAGCCACGTAACGGTGTGATGTTCCGTGGGCACCATACTTACGAGCACCGTACTTCGTGTAGTACTCATATGGCAAACCGTACAAGTAGTTCTTGCGTGGCATTGTTTGGTGGAACGCTGTGTCAAACACAGCAACTGAAGTTGCGTTAGGCAACAACTTTTGGAATACACGGATTCCCATAGCATTAGCTGGGTTGTGCAAAGGCGCATAAGCTGCCAAACGGTCAATCTTTTCCAAAACATCATCGTCAACAACGACTGAGTGGTTAAACCATTCTCCACCCGCAACCACACGGTGACCAACACCTGTGATTTCGCTCAAATCAGCAATAACGTTGTTTTCCTTCAATTGTTCCAACAACAAGTTAATGGCAGCCTCGTGGTTGTCGATGTCTTGAATCAACTCAATCTTCTCACCGTTGTACTTCAACGTAAAAATTGAGTCGCTCAAACCGATTCGTTCAACTTGTCCCTTTGCAATTACCTGCTCAGCTGGCATCTCAATCAATTGAAACTTCAATGATGAAGAGCCGGCGTTAATCGCCATAGTCTTAGCCATGTATACTTGTCTCCTCTTTTCCAAAACTGGAATTTGCTCAATATCTTTAAATAGTATAGCACAAAATTTGCTAACTGAATTGTCAAATGTTTCACACACGTATCACGTGTGACACTATGCGTGACGTAATGAATTAGCCGTCATCCAAGCCGTAATTTCTGACACAAAATTCTTGTTTTCTGCCACATTTGTCAATTCAGGAGTCCGTGCTAACATAACTGGCGTTGCCTGGACAGCATCGCCTCCTGCTCGTTGCAAAACCAAGATTGCCTTGGCGGCCTTCTCATTAGTAAAGAGCTTTTCTGGGAATTGGAGTAGCGCTTGAAAGAAAACATCTGGGCCTTGCAAATACTTCAAGATATTAGCCGCTTGTTCTGATTCGAACAAATTAGCCGGTACAATCAACGCGGCCAAACCACCAGGGCGCAACGCCTTAATAGCTTGCTCAATTAGCAAGTGGTGCACGTATGTCATCCCTTCATCAGCTTGCGTCGTCAAGTCAGTTGGCACAGTTGATGGGTAATAGCCAACTGGCAAGTCTGCTATGACAACATCTTGATTCACAGTTGGCTGATCTGCGACTGCATCTGCCAAAGTTAGTTGCCAATCTAAGCCAAGCAAAGCTGCCATGCCTGAGGCAATCGTCAACATGGTATCGTCGTTTTCAACCCCACTCGCTGTCATTTCATTCTTTTGTTGTCCCAAAACTTGCGCCACCGTTGCAAGCAAATTACCTGAACCAACCGTCAAATCAGTTACCTTTACCGGCGCACCTGCAGCAACAAATTGTTCAACGACAAAGCCTACCCACATGCCAATGGCATCTGGCGTTACTTGATAGTTTGCTTGCAACCCATCTTCACGCATTGTTGCTACAAGCAATAGTTGTAGTACCTGACGCTTTAACTCTGGGGTCATACCATCAAAATCAGCTGCTTGGATGTCAGCTAGGATATTTGCCTGATCCGTCGCTGAAAGCGTTGTCCACTCATCATCATCTTGTCCGAGCATCAACTCAAACACAATCACAAGTGCTTCAATTGCAGCCATGTCCAATGTTTCAACAAGCTTATTTTGTGCGGCTTGTAGTTGCTTAACCGCCTTCTCAATCGTTTCAAACATGTCTTTACCTCGTTTTTTCTGCTCCTTCCAGTGTAGCTAGTTTTTTAGTAAGTGACAAGGAAAGAGGCCGTTGAATTCACTTCGGAATAATGACCTGTCGATTCCAGTCAACCAAGACATAATGGTGGAACTTGGAGTTTGCAATAATGCGAGGATACGGTTGCGTTGACTTGCCTCGGTCTTCAGGCGTCTGGCGCACATAAGCCAAGGCCTGGCACTTACCCTGCCAATAAAACAACTCAGCCCGACGCAACTGTTGGGCGTGTGACTGCATCACACACCAGCCAGTCAGTGCCACCAGCAACACCCCACTCACACCCAACGTGTGCCCCAAAATATGCCCTGATCGTGTATGCTTCAATACAAACTCACCTCCTCATAAACTTTTTGACCCGTCGTACAGAAAATCGTGATCCCAATGCGCCGGTCACTAAGACGTTGAAACTTTGCTTGTTTGACTTGATTCAACAACACAATTTGCCCGCTTTGCATCGTCGTCACAACCAGGCGTTGACGCTTAACTAGGAGTAGGTATTCCTGTTGTTTCGTTTGACTACGTAGGCGAACCACATCTGAATGGCACGTCACCAATTGATAGGCCGCATCTGGCGATTCTAAAATAATCAAAGCCCGTAAAACACGTTGCGTTGTCATTGTTTGCACCGCTTGCGTTTGTGTTTGACGCATCATTCGAGTGCCTATCGTTATTAGGGAGCCAAACATGATAATAATGCTTAAGGCTACTAATGTTTCTGCTAAGGTGAATGCTTTTCTTTTAACCACGTTCGAAGTTCCTGCTTATACGCTTGTTTAACGGCCACGATTCGAGCCTCTTCTTGTTGTCGTTGCTTCTGATAGTAACTTACCGTCATCATAATTAAGGTTGTTGTACTGGTTAAAATCAGTGCAGCCACCAATGCCTCAGCAAGAATTGTCCCGTTACGTTTGCAGCTCATACGTCCCTCCACCAAATTGAAACACCAAGCGCACTGGTTTGGGCCGGTCCGCATGCCATATCATGATTGTCGCTGGTTTCACGTAGTGGCGTCGACACTCAACCATACGATATCGTGCTAACCATCCCGCCGGTAGCGGCACGCGTTCATTATCCACAAACACGGCATCACCTTGCGCAATCACAGCAAAGGCTTGTCCCATATACAATTGCCGTTGACGTGCCTTTTCATACGCCAAATCAAACTGTTGTTCAAACGCCACCCAGGCGTCTGCTGACTTGCTAGGCAACAACTGTTGTCCTGATAGCCCAACCACACTGACAATACATAACACCACGACCGTTTCAATTAATGTGAAAGCGGCCCGCTTATTTTGCACGGAACACCTGACTATCTTTAATATCAATGCCCGCAGCTTTCGCCTGTTTTACCTGATCTGCGGACAAGTACTGGTTCGCTTGTAAATCACCAAAATTAGCGACCTTGTCTGGATTTTCACTCAAGTAAAGCTCTACCTGCGTTTGAATCGTTTGCACCAGAGCTGTTTGCTGCTTCTGTTCAGCGAACTTACGTACGTTATTCACATTAGGCAAGACCAATAAGATTAATAGACCAATAATAAAAATTGTTGTCACCACTTCAATCAACGTAAACCCACGACGCTTTGTGTACTTTACCATGTCATTAATTCCCCCATATTTCGATACATCGGTAACAGCATAATGCCATATAACCCGATAACAATTAGACCAATCACCGCAAAACATACCGGCTGAATAATCATTAAATAACGTTGTATTTGGCGTTCTAATAGTTCAAATTTACGTTGTGCCAAAATTTGAAAATCTTCGCCAATTGCCTGTTCTGATTTACCTTTTGCAAAGAGATGCTGACATTCAGGCGGTAATAATGGCATCGACTGAATCACTTGCCGTAAATCTTGTCCTTCTCGTAGGCCGCGTTCTGCTTGCGTGCCTAGTAGTCGAATTAATTCTGGACTATCCGCGGTTGCACTCCGCTTGATGATTGTCGCCAAACCAATCCCACTCGTCAAAAGCAACCCCAATTGCAAGCTCATCTGATACCCGATAGAAAGTTGCACCAGCGATCCGATAAACGGTATCCGCTGTAACAGCTGTAGTCGCTCCAGCCAATTACGTCGCCGCCATATTCGTTCACTAAGCCAGCAGATAGTGCAAATCGTCAAAACACCCACACTTAAACCAACGCCCCAGTGCGACAGTTGTGGCATAGTTGCACCCATCTGCTGTAATTGGGGCAATAGATACGTACAAAACAGCACCATTAAACCCGCTAGCATCACCAGTAGCACAACTGGATAGAGTAGTAATTGTCGTAACTTCTGACTTTGTTTCAAACGACGATGTTCCCGTCGGCCTATTTCCATCACCAGCTGTGATAGTCGACCATGGACACTGGCAAAAGCCAATTCGCGCGCAATTTCACGACGCACATATGGTGCCAGTAACTGATGCAGTGGTTGACCTTGATGTAACCCGGCCACAATCGTCATTAATGCCGGCCTTTGTTTGGGTAAAACACCTTGCACGGTCATCAAAGCTCGTTCTAACGCATACCCGTTCGCAATCAGTTGACCAAGCAATTCAAAAAAATCAGCTTGCGTTTTCAACGGCCACTGTTGCTTCTTCATCCCTCACCTCCTGGAATAATGTCGCTAACTTGTTTCCCTGTGCAACTTGCAAATCAGCCATTGGACCGTGCGTGTCATGCACCATTGTTTGATATCCCAAGCCAATCAAAACTTGACGAAGAATGGCCGCTGGTATACCGAACGCCCGCAGTCGGTACCAAATGCCAGCTATTGACATGGCATGAACAGTACTTAAGATTAAATGGCCGCTCAAGGCTGCTTCGACGACGATATGTGCCGTTTCAGCATCCCGAATCTCACCAATAATCATCACATCAGGGTGGTGACGTAGCGCCAATCGTAGCAAGGTCGCATAACCCATTTCCGCCTCACGATTAACCTGTAATTGTAAGTACTCGCTCTGCACAATTTCGACTGGATCTTCGATTGTCAAAATCATCTGATTCTGAAGTACCTGTCCCGCCAAGTAATGCAAAGTCGTTGTTTTACCGGCGCCCATTTGCCCGGCAATTAAGACTAACCCCTGTCTGCGCGATAACGTGGCCGTCAGTTCAGCCACTGGTGCCGTCGCTACCCATCGAATTTGGCGGTCCGTGGCCGCGGCGATTAACCGGACGACCACGGACTCACGATTCAGAAAATCACCAACACTGGATACCCGCAAATGAAGCGGCCGGTCACCAACTTGATAAGTCCACCGTCCCAATTGCGGCCGACGCATTTCACTGATATCCATTTGTGCCTCAAATTTAATGTGGCGAATTAACGCCGCCCCTACCGACGCTGTTAACACATCCAGTGGGACTATCCCACCCGCCGTATAACAAGACACCTGATAGCCGTCTTGTTTTGGCATAATGTAAATATCGCTCGCTTGGTGTTGCGCTGCCTCGAAAATAGCGTTACTAAATACCGCCTGAATTGTCGTCATATCTTACCTCCTCACAACTAATAAAGAGGCACGGCTTGACGATTTTTCCAAAAGTCGATAAAACAATTTTTCAATTCACAAAAAAACGCTCTTGCAACCACGAAAACCAGTTGCAAGAGCGTTTCAAAAGTTTTTTAATTAACTGCCAACGAGATGAAGTTAAGCAAGAACAAAATCGTCACAATCCACAAGATTGGACTAATTTCAGTAAACTTCCGCTTCACACTCTTAATGACAACGAAGAAAATAAAGCCAGCCGCAATACCGTACGAAATTGAGTACGAGAAGGCCATGAATGCTGACGTGAAGAACGCGGGGATCGCAATTTCAATATCATCCCACTCGATCGCCTTAAACTCGTTCATCATCATGATACCAACAACGATTAGAATTGGTGCAGTGGCTGCCGTTGGAATGACATTAACCAGCGGAGCCGCAATAATTGCAAGTAAGAAACCAATCGCAACCACGACTGATGTTAAACCAGTACGGCCACCCGCCTTGATACCGGCTGAGGCTTCAATGAACGTCGTTGTATTTGAGGTACCAAAGATACCGGCAAACATTGTCGCAAATGTATCTGCAACCAACCCGCGGTCCATCTTTGACTTAAAGCCCTTACCTTCGTAGAACTCCTTCTGGTCAGCTTCCGAAAAAATACCTGTCGTCATACCAGTACCAATGAACGTGCCAATTGCGTCAAACAAACCTGACAAGCCCATTGAGAACACTGTTAATACCACGATCAAAATATGCTTTGGTGACGTGAACATTGACCAAAGACCGTCTGGGCCAAGCGCTTGACCAAAGATACCACCAAAGTCCTTAAACGTTGAGGTAAATGAGGCCATTGCATCAATGTGCGTATTCGTGACGCCCATTGGAATACCAATAATCGTCGTGATGAAAACTGACAATAAGAAAGCCCCCGGCACGTTGGCGACCACCAACAGTACCAAAACCACCAAGCCGATTAGTCCCAACAAGACGGCGGGCTGGCTAAATGTGGCAATTTCTGGCGTCGTGCTACCGTTTGCCGTAATACTTTCAATTACCTTAGCCCCGCCACCCGTAAATGGCTTATTATTCAAGGTTAAAATGTTTTGCGGGTCAACTAAGAAATTTAAGAAACCGGCATTCTTAAGCCCAATATAGGCGATAAATAGCCCAATACCTGCGGCGATGGCGTGCTTAAGTTGATCCGGAATAGCTTTAACAATGGCTGAACGAATCTTCGTCAACGTGATAATCACATCAACTAGGCCAACCAAGAATACCATTCCCAACGCTTGCTTCCATGTATACCCCAAACCAAAGACAATCGTGTACGTAAACATGGCTTGCATACCAATTGACGGTGCCAACGCGTAAGGCAAGTTTGCAAACAGTCCTGTGATTAAAGTACCAACAACAGCTGTCAAAATTGTTGCTAAGAATACCCCTTGACTTGGCATCCCCGTCAACGACAACACTGACGGATTCAAGAAAATGATATACCCCATTGCCACAAAAGTTGTAATTCCGGCAATGACTTCTGTCCGCACGTTTGTGTGATTGTCAGACAGTTTGAAGAATCGTTCTAACATGTACCCATTTCACTCCTATAAAAAATTCCGCATCATCGACGGTTTCGCACAATGATACGGAAAAACAAACGACGCCAAGATAAACAAATATCCCGGCGTCGTTAACGGTATCATCGCAATCGCAATGATACCCAATTCCGAGTCTGTGGCAAAACACGTTAACGACTCAACTATTAATAATTGTTTATAACTTTATCGCTTTTTGTTCACAGCGTCAACAGTTATGTTTGGTAACAAAAAAAGAGACGGGAAAATCCACGTCTCTTTTTTAACGAAAACTATTCAGCAGTCGTAAAGACAGCTTGTACGTCATCGTTTTCTTCAAGTTCATCAACCAAGCTAGCCAATGATGCTTGCTTATCCTCAGGCACTGCCATTGGGTTTTGGGCAACCATCGTGACTTCATCGTTGACCAACGTGTAACCCTTTGCTTCCAAAGCGTCACGTACTTCAGGGAATGACTTTGCATCCGTGTAGATTTCGAATTGGTCATCGTAAGTCTTCATGTCTTCAGCACCAGCCTCCAACATGTCTTCGAACAATTGATCCTCATCAATATCGTTATCTTCGTTACGCTCGATTTCGATGTAACCCTTACGATCGAATTGGAATGAAACTGATCCAGTCGTTCCCAATTCACCACCGAAGTGCTTGAACGTTGAACGAACTGAGGCAGCCGTACGGTTAATGTTATCAGTCAACGCTTGGACCAAAACAGCTACACCAGCTGGTCCGTAACCTTCGTACGTCAACTCTTGGTAGTTAGCGCCACCGGCACCAGAAGCCTTATCCAAGGCACGTTGGATGTTATCCTTTGGCATGTTAGCTGCCTTAGCCTTGTCGATAACCAAACGCAAACCTGCGTTTGAATCTGGATCTACACCACCAGCCTTAGCTGCCGTGTACAAATCGCGGGCAAGCTTTTGGAAGATCTTACCACGCTTTGCGTCTTGGGCGTTCTTACGTCCTTGAATGTTATGCCACTTACTGTGTCCTGACATTTCAGAAACCCCTTTTCATTCGAAAATTTATCGATTAATTTTATCACACATTGTCTGTGCTTGACTAGTAGAATTATAGCATATTCTCGGCTGACATAAAGTCATACGGCGTCAAATCAGCCATGCCAATATTGGGATCAATTGTTTCAGCGGTAATTTGTGCAATTGTTAGGATATCATCCTCGGTGTCGGCAACTGCCTGAACAATTTCATTGACTGCCGGCGAATCATCGATCGTATTCTCTTCATCAACTACTTCCGCCGTTGGATCAACTGCCAGTGGCTGTTGATTTAGAGCTGCGATTGAGGCGTGGTCATCTGGCGTTTCAGGTAGTTGTCCCGCTTCGGCTTGTTGCAACCGTTCCTGCAAAGTCGTCTGCCGATTAACGCCTTCCGTCACAGCCGCACGCTGATAGGCACTCACATCCCCAATCAGCACCAATGACTCACTTGCTCGTGTTAATCCCGTATACAGCAAATTACGTTGTAACATACGGGAGAACGCATTAACCAAAGGCATAATAACTAACTTATACTCGGCACCTTGTGCCTTGTGAATGGTCGTTGCATAGGCCAACGTCAATTGGTTCCAGTTCTGGCGCGTATACTCAACTTCCCCTGTGTCAAAAGCCACCGTAATGTTATCCGTATTATCTTCATTCGCCTTATCCTTGGCCAACATAATACTAGTAATATATCCAATGTCACCGTTAAAGACATTGTGTTCCGGATCATTTGCCGTCTGCATCACTTTATCACCGACGCGGAAACTAAACGCTAAGTCACCTAATTTAATGTTGATTTCCCGCTTTTTAGGGGTCATCGGATTGAAAATTTCTTGGGCAACTGCATTCAAATTATGCACGCCCGCTGGTGTTTTATACATCGGTGCCAAAATCTGCATATCTGCGACCGAATTGCCTTTTTCTTTCCAACTCGTTGCAATCTGCTCAATTAGTCGTGGTACTTGCGTCGTTTGTGCTGGAAAGAATGAGCGATCTGGTTGGCGCACCGTAACATCTTCTGGCAATTGACCGGCACGAATGGCACTCGCCAACGCAATGATTGTTGACCCTTTACCCTGCCGGTGAATCGTCTCCAACTCACGGTAATTCAACAAGCCACTAGCTAACAAGTCATAAAAGACGCGACCGGGTCCAACAGATGGCAGCTGGTCTTTGTCCCCAACCAAAATAACTTGCATGCCGCCTGGGATACCGCGTAATAGTAAATCAAACAACTGCGTATCCACCATTGACATCTCATCAATGACTAACAAGCGACCTGACAATTCTTCGATATCAATCTCATCCAAGTCTTCACGACCATTAATCCCCAATAAGCGGTGAATCGTTGAGGCAGGCATCCCGGTTGATTCCGAGAGACGCTTCGCTGCCCGGCCGGTTGGCGCGGCCAGACGAATACTGGTCTCGATCTCATCCCATTTCATACCTTCGGCTTGCAGCAACTTCTTTAAAGTTGCCACAACACCATTAATAATGGTCGTTTTACCAGTTCCTGGTCCACCCGTCAAAATAAACAAATTACTGGTTAACGCAGCAATCATCGCTTCTCGTTGGACATCATCATATGGAAACGGATTCTCTTCTTCGACTTCAGTTAAGTACTGCACGACATCTTTACGGGCATACTCACCCGCTTTACGTTGCGTCAGGCGCACTAGCTTCTGCGCAATTTCACGCTCTGCTTCGAACAACGCTTTTACATATAAATTTTGTCCATCGGCAATAACCACGCCATCTGAAGTAAGGGTCAACAGCGCCCGCTTAATTAAAGCCACATCCACGCGGGCATTCTGTGCCCGTTCCAAAATTTGTTGTGTTGCCTGCAATAACGCTTCAACTTGCATGTACGTATCACCAGACTCGAACGTTGCTTGGTTAATTGCCGCAATAACGCCCGCCTGAATACGACGGGCGTCCAAGGCATCAATACCTTGTTGGGCAGCCAAACGATCAATCCGGGCAAATGATACGCCATCAATATCAATCACCATTTGGTAGGGATTTGTCTTTAAAATTTGCAGTGTTTGTTGCTGATACTTCTGATAAATAGCCGTTGCCAACGCCGACCCAAAGCCGTAATCATTTAGCGCGATAATCGCCCGTTCCATGCCATCAGATTGTTGTAACTGATTCACAATGACTTCTTGCAGCTTTGTTGAAATCCCAGTTTGTGTCAACACCGCTGGATCTTCTAGAATCAAATCCACCGCTTCGATACCGAGTTCATCAACAATCTTTGTGGCCGTTGATTTACCAACTCCCGGAAATTGGTCACCTGACAAATAGGCGACTAGCCCTGACGTCGTGCTGGCTGCTTGCCGCTGATAATTTTGCGCCGCGAACTGCGTGCCATATCGGGCATGGGTTGTTAAACGCCCTTTAAATTCATAACTGGCACCAATTTGAATATCACCAAAGCTACCAGTGACCGTAATTTCAGTATCATCATAGTCAAAATTTAGGTCAGTAACTTCGACAATCATCACTTTATAAAATGAATCCTGAGCTGCGAAAAGAATATTCTTAACTTGGCCGGAAACGGTAGGTTGCTCATCCGTTGGATTTGGGCCGTCGAATAAACTAGTCTGATTCTCCATCTAATCGGCTCCCTGATAGTAATTGAACGATTTCATCTAATCGTTGTGCTTGTGCCTGATAGCGTTGCAAATCAATCATTTGAGCCGTTGCCAACCATTGATTGTCTTGGTCACCTTTGGCGGTTGCAACAACCCCACGACCAAAATTGGCCTCGAAATTCATTGGATCAACGTGGATTGCCGCATCAAAGGCTTCGGCTGCTTTCGATTCATGTTGCAAGCCTAGCCAGATGTTACCTAATAAGACTTGCGCACCGGTATCTTCTGGCTGTTGCTCAACGGCTGTCAAAGCATAGACTAATGCCTTTTGGAATTGATTTTGGGCATACCAACCTTGTGCCTGCATCACAGTTGCGTCATGCAAAATTGCTAAATCAGTGATTTTGCCAAAGAAATCATTTGCCCGTTGATAATCACCCGCGACGTAATACACATTGCCTGTCGCGTACAACAAGTTTTGCAAAGCTTCATCATTCGCCTGGAAGAGTCCCAAGCTCTTGAGGGCCAAATCCTCTGCTTCAATCAAGTTTTCAGTTGCAACCAAAACAGCTACCAAGTCTGCATAGGCTTGCCAGTTATTTGGGTTAGCGTTAATTTCGGCGACCAAGCGTGCCATATCCGCTTGTGCTGCATTTTCTGGTTGCGTCATCTATCTAGTTCCTTCTTCTCTTAAATTGTATTTGAGGCATCACTGCTGACACCCAAATAACTTGTATCGTTGCGTGATAATTCGGTAAATGTTTTACCATCCGCCGTCTCTAAAATTGAGGTACTGGTGTTACCTAAGCCCCCACGCGCACGTAAGTCGGCCAATGGGATCCCCGTTAAGCCACCCATACCGGTCGTTAAAGCCGCGCCGTGACTAAAGAAAACCAGGTTAACCCCTTCACCACCATATTCAGTTACCGCTGTTTCGACTGCCTGGCGGAAACGTGCTTGCACACTTTCAAATGATTCCGCCCCTGGCACCTGCGCAGCGTCAAACTTTTCTGGGTGATTGCGCGAAGCATCGTACATGTCATACCAGCCAGCTTGGACGTCCGCAAATGTCTTGCCTTCCCAGACACCAAACGAAAACTCCTTCAAGCCATCCATAAACGTTAGCTCGGGCTTTTCATCTAAAAGAGCCAGCGTTTCTTCAGCTGTAATACGCGCCCGCTTGATTGGACTAGCAAAAGCGTGCGCAAATTTTACATCATGTAGGTAGCGACCCAGCATCTTAATTTGGTCGTATGATTCTGGCAACAGTGGTGAATCACCACCTGCTCCTTGAAAACGCCCTTCGGCATTCCATTCTGTTTTACCGTGGCGGATGAAGTATAGCTTCGTCATGCTTTGGTCTCCTTGTCTTGAATTCGTTATGTATGTTGGTTGGTGTTGTGTGTCGACGCACTGCGTCGAGTGGCTGATGAAAATCGAACAATTATAGTATTGCTTGGCTGCTGTGTTTGGCCCCGCCACGCGTTTAGACACGTGCAGGCCTTGACCCGCAGGTGTGGGTTCTTAGTGGCTTGCCACTTAGAGCCACGAGAGGTAAAGGTGTACGCGCCAATGGCGTGGACTCCGCTCCCTGCAGGTCATGGTCTGGACGTGTTAGCGTGCACTAGAAGGGGCCAAACACTCCGGCCGTCAGGACGGACACAAACCACCAACCTATATACCCTCCATTATAGACGTAAAAACGCCGAGAGACAAAATCTCTCGGCGTTTTCTGTTATCGATATTATTTTTGTTTAATCGTGAATTACTCCAAACCTTCAGTCAAAGCCTCAGGGAAGTTTTCGCGAACAATTTGCGCTTCGTGTGCTGACAACATTGGGAAGTCAGGATCGGCACCCAAATCAGTGTGGTACATACGATCACGTGGTGACTCTTCACCTTCTGCGTGAGCAACCGCAATCTTGTAACCATCAAAGTCAGTTGCATCATCAGCCTCATCAGCTGATGCTACGTGCAATTGAGAAACAAGCAACAAGACACGAACATCTTGTTCCAATGAATCCAACCAAGCCTTTTGGTCGTCAGTCAAGAACAACGTTACCGCTGCTTCGGCTGGCTTACCAATCAACTTCGCATCACGGGCAACTTCCAAAGCCTTGTTAACGGCATCGCGCAACGTCATGAATTCTGACCACTTAGCCATCAATTCGTCAGCGTTGGCAATATCTGCAACAACTGGCATCTCAGTCAAGTAAGCAAAGTCACCTTCTTCGTGCTCAAGGTACTCGAAGATTTCTTCAGCCGTGTGTGGCAAAATTGGCAACAACAACTTGTCCAAGTCTACCAAGACCTTGTACAAAACCGTTTGCAATGAACGACGAGCGTGTCCCTTTGGTGCTTCAACATACAAGATGTCCTTAGCAAAGTCCAAGTAGAACGCTGACAAGTCAACGTTAATAAAGTTGATAACCAACTTGTTGACTGCTTGGAAGTCGTACACGTCGTAGGCAGCCTTGATGTCAGCAACCAACTTGTTAAAGCGGGCGTAGAAGTATTGGTCAGCTGCGACCAAATCATCGAAGGCAATTGTATCAGCCTTTGGATCAAAGTCAGCTGTGTTAGCCAACAAGAAACGCATCGTGTTACGAATCTTACGGTATGTTTCAGATGTTTGTGACAACAAGTCCATTGACACGCGTACATCGGCTGATGAGTCAACTGACGTTACCCACAAACGGATAATTTCAGCTCCCATTTCCTTCACCACTTCGTTAGGTGAAATGATGTTACCCAATGACTTAGACATCTTCTCGCCATTTCCGTCCAAGACAAATCCTTGTGACAAGACTGACTTGTATGGTGCCTTACCTGTTACAGCAACACCTGTAATCAATGATGAGTTGAACCAACCACGGTATTGGTCAGAACCTTCCAAAACCAAATCTTCTGGGAAGCTTAGGTTTGGACGCGTGGCCATGACACCTTGGTGTGAAGTTCCTGAATCGAACCAAACGTCCATGATGTCCGTTTCCTTGGTAAATTCGCCATTTGGTGAGTGCTCGTTTGAGTAACCTTCTGGCAACAAATCCTTGGCCTCACGTTCGAACCAAACGTTTGAACCATGCTCGGCTACCAATTCAGCGATGTGGTCGATGATTTCAGGGTCAACAATTGCCGTACCATCTTCAGCGTAGAAGATTGGCAATGGCACACCCCAAACACGTTGACGTGAGATAACCCAGTCGCCACGGTCGCGGATCATGTTGTACAAACGCTTCTTACCCCATTCTGGTTGGAACTTAACATCGTCCAATGCATCCAAAATGTCTTGACGGAAGCTATCGATTGAAGCGAACCATTGTGGCACCGCACGGAAGATAACCGGCTTCTTAGTACGCCAGTCAAATGGGTAGCTGTGCACAACTGGTTCGTGCAAGATCAACGCATCAGCTTCTTCAAGCTTTTGCAATGATACCTTGTCAGCGTCTTGGTAGAAGACGCCTTCAAAGTCAGGACCAGCTTCGGCCGTCATCTTACCTTGGTCATCAACGTTCATGATAACTGGCATGTTGTAACGTTGACCGGTAGCAAAGTCATCTTCACCAAATCCTGGGGCCGTGTGAACCGCACCAGTACCGGCATCAGCCGTCACATAATCAGCATTAACAACCAAAATCTCACGGTCCATGAATGGGTGCTCAGTTGTCACCATTTCAAGTTCCTTACCAGTAAAGGTTGCGACAACTTCGTACTCGTCCCAGCCGAACTTAGGCGCAACGGCACCCAACAAAGCTGAAGCAACGATGTACTTCTTGTCTGAACCCTTTGGTTGAATTTGTGAGTATTCGAAATCAGCGTTCAAAGCCAAAGCTTGTGAAGCTGGTACCGTCCAAGGTGTCGTCGTCCAGGCGATGAAGTACGTGTCGTTATCCAACAAGCCCTTACCGTCCTTAACGCGCTCTGAGAAGAACGCCGTGTCTGACTCAATGTCGTGGTATTCGATTTCAGCCATTGCCAAAGCAGACTCTGATGACCATGACCAGAAGACAGGCTTCTTACCACGGTAGATCAAGTTCTTCTTGGCCATCTCACCGAAGACGCGCAATTGGGCAGCTTCGAATTCAGGCAACAACGTCAAGTATGGGTTATCCCAGTCAGCTGAAATTCCCAAACGCTTGAAGTCGGCCATTTGCGTCTTAACTTGCTTACGTGCAAATTCTTCGGCCATCTTACGCCAGATAACTGGGCCAACCGCCTTACGATCCTTACCAGCCTTCGTCAATTGTTGTTCAATTGGCAAACCGTGCGTATCCCAACCAGGGACAAATGGTGCGTAGAAACCATTCATTGACTTGTAACGAACGATGATATCCTTAGAAATCTTGTTCATGGCGTGTCCGATGTGAATGTTTCCGTTCGCATATGGAGGGCCATCGTGAAGCATAAATGATGGCTTACCTTCGTTCATCTTTTGACGTTGCTCATAGACCTTATTCTCGAACCAGATGTTTTCACGTTGTAGCTCAGTTTGTGGTAGGTTACCACGCATTGGGAACTTCGTCTTTCCTAGGTTCAAGGTTTGCTTCATCTTCATAAAAGCGCAATCCTTTCTGTTCAATCCAAGTGCTACCGCGTTGACATGCGGCTTACCCTGAAACTAAAAAATCCCGCACCGGCTATCACTAGCCAATGCGGGACGTCATGTCAACGTGGTACCACCCGAATTCACGGCAAACTGCCGCCTCTTCTGTGTATTTGATTAAAAAACTTTCTTGCTGATAAGCAAAGTGCGTCACCATCCTAGACTCTCACCGGGTTAATTCTAGGTCGCTGTTTGGAATACACCTTACCGTTTGGTCAAGAAACCATGTTTACATGATAACGAAAAATTAGTCCTTATTCAAGAAGTTTCCGTTGCTTTCTGCTGATTCAGGGAAGATAACAACCGTTTCTACTTCTGAACTATCAGCGGCTGCTGATGTTGGTGCAACCGGTGCAGATGATGCTGATGGCACTTGGTTAGCGGCTGGCTTTTGGAACGCAGCCCAATCATCAGTCTTAACCAAATCCATTTGTGCCTGCAATAGACCTTCAATCTTGGCCTTAAAGGCACCCATATCCTTGTCCAAAGCATCCTTTTCAGCAACCAACTTTTCGTTCTTAGCTTGTGACTCAGTCAACAAAGCATTGGCCTTCGCGTTAGCTTCCATAACAATCTTTTGTGCTTCAGCTTGAGCTTGTTGCAACGTTGCTTCAGCTTCAGCCTCTGTTTGCTTCTTCAAACGATCAGCGGCTTCTTGCGCAATCAAAATTGATGAGTTAACAGATTGCTTCATCTCTTCAACTTGCTTAGCGTTGGCATCTGCTTCAGCCAATTGCGTCTTCAACGTTTGATTCTCTTGCATCATACCATCGTAATCAGTTACGATACGGTCCAAAAATTCTGAAACTTCGGCCTTATCGTACCATTTGTTACTTTTTGTTGTGAATTCCTTCGCGTGAATCTCTTGTGGGGTCAATGCCATGTGCTTTCTCCAATCTATTTCTTCATCACAGCGAGTGACACTCGCCATTTATCTTTTTTTGTCATGCCGTTCTCGGCGACTAATTTCAGTCGACCAAAGTGGCGGACGGAAACCAAATCATTTACCGCTAGGACAAAGTCTGGACGGTCCACGTCAGTCCAGTTTACACGAACTTGACCACGTTCAACCAACTCTTTTGCATGCGTCCTAGAGACATTATACCCATTAGCTACCAGTGTATCTAGTCGTAAGGACGAAACCGTTGTATCAATTTCAGTCCATTCCTCAATTGGGGCACTAATATCTGTCAGAGAGGCCGTCTCAAAACGCACCTTTGTCTTGCCAATATGATCCATAGTGGTTTGAATGTAGGTCGCCATTGGCACCGTCGTTAAAAAGTGCCACGCTCCCTCTTCACCACTAATAATATCACCGATACTGTCACGTGTAATGCCATTATTCATTAGCGTGCCCAAAATAGTACTGTGATGTAATTCAGCAAATTTTTGCGGATAATTAATTGCAATTACGGCAAGTTCAAAATCACTTTGCTGAATATCATAATACGCAGGCGCGATAACTGTTCGAGCGCTTTCAGCATCAGCATAACCACCTTCGTGCTGCCATTTTAAGTCGTCGTGCTGATTAACTAGCGTCTCAATAATATATCTCTGCCTCGGGTTTAAAAAATTCGTCAGGACTGGACGATACTCATCCAGAGCCTGACGAATTAAGCCTTGCGCTACATCAAGAAACGCGGCTTCACTCGGGCGGAAATGCTGTGCTACATTATCTGCCATATCGTTTCTTCTTTTATATCATTCGTGCAATTGCTTGCAATCCAACTTGAGCTGCTTGCAAAAGCAATAATCCGGCCAAAGGTGTGAAATCAATAAATCCCGTGCGTGGAATAAAACGACGTAGTGGATCTAAAATAACTCCGGCAATCATGCCCAAAAATTGACCCAGCGCAGATTGTTGTGCACCTGGCAACCAAGACATCAAAACCCAGATAAGAATCACAAATTCCAAGGCTCGTAGAATCAAACTCAAAAGTAAAAAGATTGCAAGCATATTATCACCTATTAATTGAACTGTTGTCCTAAGTTTTGTGAGATGGTACCAGAAATCTCAAAATTATGTGGTGTCGCAAGGAAAATGCGTTCACCAACACGTTCGATAATACCATCAACCGCAAATGCCGTTCCACCAAGGTAGTCCAACACACGCTTACCAGTATTCTCGTCAATCGATCCAAGGTTAACAATCACTGCTTCACCTGCCAACAATTGCGTGGCAATCGTTTGGGCATCTGCATATGTGCGTGGCTCGTACAATGCGATTTTTGACGTTTCGCTTCGTGAGCCATCCATCTTCAAAACATTAGGACGCCGGGCAGCAGTCGGACGGGTTGCATTTGAAGTCGCTGTTGGTGCAGCAGACCCTTGTGCCGTATCCTCAGCATATTGCTCTTCAGGTACCTCTTCTTCGTAGTAGTTATCCACCCCGAAGAATTCCTTGAACTTAAATGCCATTGTCAGTCTCCTTACTTATCGCCGCGCTTCATCCAGTTAAAGTAAGCAGGACGCTCGATTTCCTCTTCTGCTGCCGTTTGTTCTGGGGCTGCTTGAGGTTGTACTGGTTCAGCAGGTGCAGCTTGTTGTTGCGCTGGCTGTTGTTGTACAGGCTGTTCTGGCTTAACATTCCAATCCGCAAACGGATCTGTGTTAACTGGTTGTTGTGGTTGTACTGGTGCCGTTTGTTGTGGCTGGACCGGTTGTTGCACTGGTTGTTCAGTCACTGCTTCAAAAGGGCTCGCAGTATTCACCGTACCAAGGTTAATTTCAGGACGTGGCGTTGCTGGGCGATCGATACCAGTTGCAATAACTGTCACAACCAAGTCACCCTCCATCTCCATGTCAATCGTCGTTCCAAAGATGATGTCAACATCCGTTCCGGCAGCTTGGGCAATTGTTTCTGAAGCTTCTTGTGCTTCGAACAATGACATGTCAGCGCCACCCTTAACAGAAAGCAAGACATTCGTTGCACCTTCGATCTTAGCTTCCAACAAAGGTGAAGCAATGGCCTTTCGCGTCGCTTCAGCGGCACGATTTTCACCAGAAGCTGAACCGATACCCATCAAAGCCGTTCCTTGACCAGCCATGGCTGTCTTCACATCAGCAAAGTCCAAGTTGATGATACCAGGCTTGGTAATCAAATCTGAAATACCAGACACACCTTGCAACAACACATCATCGACCATCTTAAAGGCTTCCATAATTGGCGCCTTCTTATCGACGATTTGAAGCAAGTTATTGTTAGCAATCACGATTAACGTATCAACGTTTTCCTTCAACTTAGCTAATCCTTCAGCGGCTGACTTGCCACGCTTTGGACCTTCAAATGAGAATGGACGTGTTACAACACCAATCGTCAAAGCACCTGAGTCCTTCGCAATCTTAGCAATAACTGGTGCAGCACCTGTACCGGTACCACCACCCATACCTGCCGTAACAAAGACCATGTCTGCACCAGCAAGCGCTTCGGCAAGTTCTTGTTCGCTTTCCTTTGCGGCTGCTTCACCAACTTCTGGACGGGCACCAGCACCAAGTCCACGAGTTGCCTTTGTTCCGATTTGAATTTTGTTTTCAGCTGCTGAACGCTCAAGTGCTTGGGCATCAGTGTTTGCAACGATGAATTCAACACCTTCAACACCGTCGCTCACCATTTGGTTAACGGCGTTTCCACCACCGCCACCGACACCGATGACCTTAATCGTTGCGCCGTACTCTTGGTTCATATCCATTTGGAAATCCATAACGAGCTCCTTTTTCTACTCTGTATTTCTTTTATAAATTAGTCGAAAAATTCCTTGAAGAAATTCCGAATTGGATTTTGCTTCTTTGGACTTTCATCGTTTTCTACTGACGTTTGCTCGTATTCTGATGCATCAACTGGTTCTGCCGTTTGAGGTTGAACTGCTTGCATCGCTTGCCGTGGCTCAGGTTGTACCGGCGTTGACATAACCTGACGCCCAAGGGTCGGTTGACCTAACACCGTCAATGGCAAATCATACAAAGCTTCCTTCACAATCAACTGTACTGGTGTTTGTTGCGCCGCATAGTGCACAATTGCCCATGCCCCCGCATAGCCGGGATGGCGCAAACCAATATCGCTTGGTACAAATGACTTTACCTGAACCTGATAAGCTGCCTTAACAGCCTCTGGCGCACCTCGTAATGCGGCACCTCCACCGGTTACAACAACACCACCAGGCAAATCAAACGCACCGACTAAGTTCAGTTTTTCACCAAGCTTATCCAGAATTTGCATCAAGCGTGCCTCGATAATTTGTGCAACCATTAATTCAGATACTTGTTCAGGCGTCTCAGCCCCAACCTTTTGAATAACCAGTTTGTTATCTGCGTTTGCCATTTCTGACAATGCCAACCCAGCGTCCAACTTCAACATGTCTGCATCGTGCAAGCCAATCTCCAATACAGCGCTAATATCGCGAGAAATATTCTCGCTTCCCGCTGGGAAAGTAGTCAAAAACTTTAGCTGATTATCGTGGACAACCGTTGCTGTTGTTTGTCCAGCCCCCATGTCCATTAGAATCGTGCCAAATTCTTGTTGGCCCTCTGCGAGCACCGTTTTGCTATAAGCAAGTGGCGCTAACACAAAATCACGTAGTTGCAAACCAGCCTTGGCAACCGCCATCCGCAAATTCGCCAGGATATTTCGGGGCGCTGTGTAGGCGACCCCCTTCATTTCCAAACGCATCCCGACCATATCATTAGGATCTTGAATGCCATCAAAGTCATCAACGATAAACTCTGTTGGCAACAACTCAACAACTTCTCGATCAGCCGGTAATTGAATTTTAATTGCCTGTTTCACAGCAGCAGCGACGTCAGCATATGAGATATGCTGACTATCTTTAACCGTTACCATGCCACTGACATGTTGAATTTGAATGTTATTTGCTGGCAAACTAGCCACAACTTCTGTCACAGGGACGTCAGTCTGCTCATTTACCTGTGCAATTGCTTGTCGAATGTCGTTAGCAGTCGCATCAATATCAACAACGATACCGCGCTTTACGCCATGAGCAACTGAACGACCAACTGCAACGATATTAGCTTGTTGGTCTCGAACATCTGCAGCTAACACTTTAATGGTGCTCGTCCCGACATCGAGACCAACAATCAAACCATGGTTGGCCATCTTAATTCCTCCTTTGACTGCCAAACGATGTTGTTTAAATAAATAAAGTAGACTGGTCACGTGGGGGCCAAATAGCACCCGACGTGACCAATTCCGCTCTATCCGGTCGCGGGTTGCGCAATATTTTTTTGTGAATTAAAAAAAATTTGGGTTAATTGTTCCGGGTTAAAAAATTAACTTAGTTTGCCATCGGGGGCGCCAAATAGCACCCGACGTGACCAATTCCGCTCTATCCGGTCGCGCTTTGCGCAATATTTTTGACTGAAATCAAAAATCTTAGGCTAATTGCTACCGGGATAAACAATTCTTTAAAAATAATACCATACTTTCAGGTGTTTCTTCCATACTTTCAAGCAGGTTTTCTTACTGATATGGCTTGAAATATGCCCCCACTTGTAGGTCGGCTTGACCTGGTTTGTCTAATTGCGCAACCATGCCTGGATAGTACCGCAACTTTTTCGATAAATCATCAGCGCTAATTAAGACCTGATTACCGTCATTCATGTACAACTTCAGGCGTTGCGCATTCTGCGCATCTGGTGACCAGACAATCTCCGAAACCGCATGACGCAGTGGGGTTGATAGCTTACCAAATTCGGACAACGTCAGCTTTAATTGTTTACCTGACGTAAAGCCGTCATACAACGGCAGCCCCCCGACTGGGTGCGAGGCAGACCCATGTTTAAGCATTGTCCCGTTCGCCAAAATTGGGTAATAACGACTACCTGCTTTCACGTAGCCAACCTGGACAATTTCTTTAACTTTCACTTCAACCGTATTCGTTCCAACCAATCGTAACTTTAAACTAGCAACCTGTGGATCGTTTTTCTGCGCTAATTTATTAAAATAATTACTTTGATGCACGGTAGAAAACAGTGGTTGCCCAAGTTGCAATCCGGCCGCCTTTAGGACCGCCTTGTCAGACAGATCTTGGGTACCAACAACATTGAACTTCTGAATCTGACCGAAAGGCGAGATGAGGTAGCCCAAGAATGCAGCTGCGACACCGAGAACGGCAAGCGTTTTTAATGTACTTCGTTCGTGTTGATACAATCGACGTGTCGATGGATCAAATCGTGGCTTAGCCCGCAATAAATTCGCTTCAACATCATCGTCATCATAGCCATCTACCGAAAAATTAACGGTATCGGCAACTTCGTCGGCACCACTTTTACCAGCGCGTCGTGTTGGTAACGATGACCAATCCTCCTCGGATAGCAACGCATCCAAATGCGCTTGAATATCTGACGAAGACTTATCATTTTGAGTTGTTTTATCGGCCATCATTACCTCCTTTCGCCACGTAATATCCTGGCATTCTCAGCTACATTAGTTTTTAATAACCGACTTAATCAACTTGATAAATTGGTCAGCAGCATCTGGAACACCCAGTGTTGTCGCTGCTGTCGCCATCGCTTGACGTTCGGCTTGATTCGTCATCAATTGATCAATTGTGCCAAACAACGTCGTACCCGTTAGTGATTCTTCGGTAATCATTTCCGCTGCACCCGCTTCAACCAAGCTACGTGCGTTCTTGGTTTGGTGGTCATTCGTGACGTAAGGGCTTGGAATCAAAATCATTGGCTTACCCAATGCCGTTTGTTCAGCAAGACTAGTCGCACCAGCACGGCCAACAACCAAATCAACTGCTGGCATCAACTGTGGCATGTTGCCAATATATGGTACCACCGCAACATTCGCAGCCGCCGTCACGCCAGCCGTTTGCATGTCCGCTTGCACTTCATCAAAACGCTTGCCACCAGTCACAAAAATAACTTGGTAGGGCCGATCAACAAACTTTGGTAAGGCTGCCACCATCGCTTTGTTCAGCTTCAGCGCACCTTGTGAACCACCAAAAATTAATACCGTTGGCACAGTTGCCGATAGGTTCAAGTCGGCCCAATCGAAGCTACCTTCACCATCAACGACTTCTTGGGCGCGTGGATTACCAACCACCGTTGCCAATCCTGGCTTAAACGCTGGAATAGCTGCTGGAAAGGCAACGCCCACCTTGGTCACTTTACGTGCCAAAAACTTATTAGTGACACCAACAACTGAATTTTGTTCGTGAATGACCGTTGGAATCTGTAGTTGCTGAGCCGCGTACAACACTGGCCCTGATACGTATCCGCCCGTTCCGACAACGACGTCTGGCTTAAAGTCCAATAGCATCTGCTTAGCCTTACGCGTCGCACTTAAGAACAGGTAAATCGTTTTAAAATTATCCACTGACAGTGACCGCTTAAATCCCTGAACAGCCAACGCCTTAAAGGCAAAACCAGCATCAGGCACGATAGTCTTCTCTAACCCACGTTCGCCACCAATGTAGAGCACCTCAGTACTTGGATCTTGCTTTTTTAATTGCTTAACAGTGGCCAGGGCCGGATAAATGTGTCCACCAGTACCACCACCAGATACAACAATACGCATAATTGTTAATTCCTCTTTATTAATCTTTTGTAGCGTGTGCTTGTACAGCCGCTACAAATAAATCACCACGGGTTTCGAAGTTTGGGAATTGATCCCATGACGCCGCCGCTGGTGATAGTAAGACGACATCACCAGGTTCACTCAGTTCAAAAGCTGGTTCAACCGCTGCTGGGGCGTCCGTGGCGTGGACGACGGGAATTGCCAACGCCTCCCCGACTGCCGCAACCTTGTCCGCTGTTTGACCAAAGACAATCAATGCCTTGACGTGCGCCTTCATCGCTTGAAGTAAACGCATCTGATCATCGCCACGGTCTAAACCACCCGCTAACAACACAACAGGTGCTGTAAAGCCAGACAAAGCCATTTCAGTTGCTTCGATATCTGTCGCCTTAGAATCATTATATACTTGACGTCCGTCAAACGTACCAACAAACTGCAAACGGTGTTCAACACCCGTAAAGCGTCGTAACGCCTCAGCAATATCGTTAGTTGGCACATGGCGTAACTTACCGACTGCGATTGCCACCAGCGCATTTTCTATGTTGTGATCACCTGGCACGCCAAGCTCAGTTGCAGCCATGACCAACTCGCCTTGATAGTATAACTGGCCATCGTGCTCGTAGGCGCCGTCTTCACTGTTGTCCAATCGTGAGACTGGTATAACAGTTGCAGCGGTTTGTTGCGCCAATTCACGCCACTCAGCGCGATCGTAATTAATCACTAAATAGTCATCCGCCGTTTGATTTTTGGTAATCCCCATTTTAGCAGCCACGTAATTTTCACGTGAGCCATGGTAATCCAAGTGCGATGCAAAAATATTCGTAATAATCGCAATATTAGGCTTGGCTTCAGGCATCCCCATCAATTGGAATGATGATAATTCAGTGACTAAGGTATCTGTGTCGCGTAAACTAGGTGCCCCTTCACTTACCGGTGTCCCAATATTACCAGCAACAACAACTTGATGGTCGGACGTTGCTTGCGTACGCAATACAGCTGCAATCATCTCAGTTGTCGTTGTTTTACCATTCGAACCAGTTAATGCAATCCATTCACCACGAATATATTTTTGTGCCACGGCAACTTCGACCACAATTGGAATACCTGCATCTTCGGCTGCCACAAGAACTGGAATCGTGTATGGAATACCTGGATTTTTAACAACTAAGTCAACACCCGCTAATAGTTCCGTGGTTTGTTCCGTTGTAAACGTTGCCCCACGCGCTTGTAGCGCCACAACGTCCTCGTTTGTCACATCCATCTTTGGGTCTGAAACTGTCACTTGCGCACCTTCGTTTAATAACAACGACGCAACGGCTGCTCCAGAACGTGCAAAGCCAATTACCAAAACATGCTTATTCATGATCAGATCCCCTTATATAAAATATGTACACGGGCAAGCCCGCAGTGCATTTTGCTGTTAACAAAATGCGATATGTCAGCGTTTCCGCTTTAATTAAATAGTTATTTACTTAAACAAGATAAAATATAGAACGGCAACAATCAAACCAACCGCCCAGAAGAATGAGTCCACTTGCCATTCATTCCATGGCTTGTCAGTGTTCCCCGTCAAGCCACCCTTTTCGAAGCTGTGGTGAATAGGCGTCATCAAGAAGACGCGCTTCTTGAAAAAGTGATAACTCGTTACTTGAATCATAACGGTTAACGTCTCAACCATAAAGACAAAGCCAATCAAAATCAATGACCATTCCCGGTGAAGGACTAATGCGTTCATTGCCAGTCCAGCACCTAACGCAAGGGATCCCGTATCGCCCATGAAGATTGTTGCTGGATAATGGTTAAAGACCAAGAATCCCAGCAAAGCGCCAATCATCAAAGCATCTAACAAAACCATACTCATATCGCCTTGCATCAAGGCGATAATTAGATAGGCGACATAAGCGATAATGGCCGTCCCAGATGCTAAACCATCTAACCCGTCTGTCAGGTTTGTCGCATTAGACCACCCAACGAGCCAAAAAATAGTAAACAAGGCATAAACCACAACACTGTTGATTTCACCCAACCCAAACGGCAAGGCAAGCACAAAGTCAAATTTTCCCAAGTAAAGCACTAGCATTGCTAGTAAAGCAGCAACGATTTGTGCTGTCAGCTTTGGCAAAAAACGGAAACCTTCATCACGGTGATTGAAGATTTTGATACTGTCATCAAAACCGCCAACCAAAGCAAACACAATAATGGCAATTAGTGTTGCCCAACCCGTTGGCGCTGCGTGTCCAGTTGCTAATGCGAGAATCACAAATCCCAACACAACAACTGGGATAAACCCAGCCCCGCCCATCGTGGGTGTGCCGGCTTTGGCTGCGTGATCAGGTCCATTTCCCCCTGTACGCATCACCAGTTGTTGCACCTTAATCTTTTTAAACCAATCTCGCAAGCGGGGCACTACTAGCACCGTTGCAATTAGACCTACTAATAAGCCTAGTAACAAAGTCGTCATCTCGACGTCTCCTCTCAATCATTAATCTCTAATTTGTTTTGGGTTCCTTAAATTCAACCGTAATGTCGTGATACCCATCCGCTAACTTGGTATCAGGCAAAATTGATTGCGTGCTAACGAAACCGTCGCCCTTGATGACAACATTAATGTCCGCTAACTTGGCCCACGCTAACACATCACTTTTTGCCCAGCCACCCATATCCGGCACGGCGATGTCATGACCCGTATTTAAGAATACACGTTGGCCAACCAGCGACTTTTGTCCGCCAATTGGACTTTGCGACTTAACCGTCTTTCCATCACCCATAACAATTGGGGTTAAATTAGCGGCAGTCACTTCCCGTTTTGCTTCGGCAGTTGATCCACCGACAACAGTTGGAATTTTCACCTCTTGATCCGCGCTAACAACCACCTTATTATCATCCTCCGACATTTGCAAGGCCTGTTGCATCACACTAACGAACACGTCAGACATATCAGTTGCAATGTTGGCAGTATTTCGTTGCGGTTCTTTCGTCACCACATACATCAGGTAACGCGGGTTCTTAGCAGGTGCCATCCCCATCCAAGAATGGATCTCATGCGTGTTATCACCTGGTGCTGAATAACCAGTCGCCGTGGCAACCTGTGCTGTACCAGACTTACCCGTTGTCTTAACCCCTGGGATGGCATACATCTTGCCGAGACCGTATTCGGAATAAATAACATCCTCTAATTGTTCACGGGTCGCTTTCGCTGTTGATGCCTTAATTGGCTTAGCAACAACTTCACGCTTGGCTTGATAAACTACTTTTTTGGTATTTGGATCAACAATTTTCTCAACAACATGCGGTTTCAATTCTTCACCATTACCAGCAATGGCTGAGTAAGCCTGCATCATCTGCAACGGTGTAATTGAGATCGCCTGTCCAAAGGCTGTGTTGGCTTGCTCGATTGGATACTTAAATTGCATTGTTCCAGCAGCTTCGCCATCCAACCCAGAGTCAGTTGACTTCAAAAAGCGGAACCGGTGAATATACTTTTCCCATGTATCCGCCCCCATCTTTTGCTCCGTCAGAGCCATCGCGACGTTTGACGATTCTGCAATACCACGGGCATACGTAATTTCACCCCAACCCTCACCATTATTCCAATCAGTAACCGCCCGGTCGCCAATTTTTAATGTGCCGGATTGGTAGGTTGCATCGCCATTCCAATTATCCGTATCGATGGCAGCCGCTAACGTGATCCCTTTCATAACCGAACCTGGCTCAAATGTCGTTGATGCCAACTCGTTATTCCAATACGTACCAACTCCTTTACGGGTCGTTGCATTAAACGTTGGCCGTTGCGTTGTCGCGACGATATTTCCTGTCTTCGTATCCATCACAACCGCGATGGCCGACTTAGGTTTCATATCGTCATCCAACGCGTCCATTTTCTTTTCCAGCGTCGTTTGCAACTTCGTATTTAACGTTGTATAGATATCATAACCATTTTCGGCCGGTTGATTATGTTTTGAAACAGCCAGATCTCCGTCATCAACGCTGGTAGTTTTTACACCATTTTTTCCAGTCAATTGCTTGTTATACGCCTGTTCCAATCCCATCATTCCTGTTAACGTCTGCTTCCCCGTCTTATCGTTCACTTTCTCACTGGTCATTCCCACCAAATCCGAAGCGAATTTACCATTAGGATAAAAACGTGACGTCCCTGGTGTAAAAATAATCCCCGGGATTTTCAAGGCCTTAACCTTCTTGTACGTCGTGACATCCATTTTCAGCCCGTGTTGGCCAAATTGAACTTGATTCAAATTTTGCTTTCGGGCATTAGCTAACACCTTTTGATATTCCGCCGGTTTACCACCTAAAACTCCAGCCAATTGCTTCGCAACCTTTTTATCTTGGCTAGGCTTTACGTAAGCGGGTTTACCATCCGCATCAATTTGCGATTTATCTAACACCGCCGCGGCCGTGTAAGTCGATGAATTTTCAGCCAAAACATTTCCAACCGAATCAAAGATTTCGCCACGCTTGGCTTGCACCTCGTTTTGACTCTGATAAATGAGTTGAGCGGCCTTGTCCAACTTATGTCCCTTTACCTCTTTGGCAACGGCAACATAAGAAAAACGGACCCCCAACACAACCAATACCAGTATCATCGACCCGAGCAAAATGCGCCCAGAGTTGCGACTATATTTATCCGATTGGTTACGTTTTGGCATCCGTTGTTTCTTTACCATGCTACTTCACGTTCCTTATGTTTTGATTCTGTAAACTCAAGCCATGCTTTTCAGCAACTTGACCCAAACGATCTGGACTAGATAAGCTGCTAACTTCCTGCTTCAAATCGTTATTTTTGTCACGTAATTGTTCGAGCTGCGTCGTTGTTGACTGGAGTTGCTTATTAGCTGAAGCACCCTTACTTGCCATGAACATGACCAAAAACGCCATAAACGCAACCGTTACAACCGCGGCAGCAGCCATTGTCAAATCCATTGCATTCCAAACGGGCTTCTCATAAGGGCGACGCACCGTCTTAGTCTTAACCTGGCGTTGCGGCTGATTAACTTTTTTTGGCGCTGTATTGCCAGCGTACTTTGGCATTGCATCCATGACTTTCAGATCCTTCCTTACACGTTCTTATTTAGGTAAGAACAGTTTTCATTAACGTAGTCTTTCAATAACACGTAACTTGGCAGAATGTGCCCGGTGATTTTCCGCCATCTCTTCTTCGGATGGCAAAATTGGCTTACGTGACACCAATTTAAAATCAGGTTGCATCTCATCTGGAATGATTGGCAGCCCCGCTGGTACTTCCGGTAATGCCGTCTTTTCTTTAAACATTGTCTTTACCAGACGATCTTCCAACGAGTGGAACGTAATAACTGAAATCCGGCCCCCAACTTTTAACATGTCAAGCGCTTGGGCTAAAGATTCTTCTACCACCCCAAGTTCATCATTAACTGCGATACGAATCGCTTGAAATGATCGCTTAGCTGGGTGCCCACCTGTACGGCGAGCCGCAGCCGGAATAGCTGACTTAATCACTTCCACCAATTCAAAAGTTGTTTCAATTGGTTTAATCGCACGTTGCCGTTCAATAGCGCGTGCAATTTGCTTGGCAAACTTTTCCTCACCATAACGCGACAAGATACGAAGTAAGTCGTGGAAATCCCACTCATTAACAACCGTCCGGGCATTCAACTCTTGGGATTGATCCATACGCATGTCAAGTGGCGCATCGTAGTTG
The DNA here is from genome assembly GCF_045799135.1 of Weissella sp. MSCH1. Classification (NCBI taxonomy): domain Bacteria; kingdom Bacillati; phylum Bacillota; class Bacilli; order Lactobacillales; family Lactobacillaceae; genus Weissella; species Weissella sp. MSCH1. Next base: position 181,145 of record NZ_JBJMBA010000043.1, read on the forward strand.
TATGAGAAGCCACGTTGCCCATCATCGAACTGTGGTGATGACACGCCGAGATCGTAAACAATCCCATCGATTTCAGTCACGCCGACTTCAGCCAAAGCAGCTTTCAAATTACGAAAATTATTTTGAATAAAAGCTACCTTACCAGCCGCTAGCTCAGCTGCCAGGTGTTCCTTGTTATAATTGATTGCTGTAATGTCTTGATCAAACGACCAAAGCTTACCCGTTGTCAAACGGCTAGCCAACAATTGTGAGTGACCACCGCCGCCTAAGGTTGCATCCACATAGACACCATCTGGCTTAACATTTAAATTATCGATTGCTTCATTAAGCAAGACTGTCACGTGATTAAATTCCGTCATGGCTTAAACCGTTTGACCTTTCATCTTAGTTAACCGGCATAACCCAGTTTGTTTTTATGTTTTAGAAACCGAGGTCTTCCAAACCGTCGGCAATATCATCAAAGTTCTCAGCTGTTTCTTCTTCGTAGGCTTGCCACTTTTCAGCACTCCACAACTCAAAAGTATCATCACCAAGGCCAAACACCGTCACATCCTTATCGATGTTGGCATATTCACGCAAAGTCTGTGACAAATTCACGCGACCTTGCTTGTCAAATTCGACTTCCAATGCGCCACCAAAAACAAATCGTTTAAATTGGCGTGCCTTAGCATTGGTTTCCGGCAAAGCATTAATTTTGGCAGAAAAATCTTGCCACCCGCTCATTGTGTAAGCACGCAGTGAATGATCCATCCAACGTGTGATAACAAAGGCGTCACCTAATTGATTGCGAAATTTTGCAGGGATAATCAACCGGTTCTTCGTATCCAGCGTGTGCTGGTATGTACCCATGAACATCGGCGTTACCCCCTTTCAATTTAATCAACCAGGTCTACCAGTTGCGAATGTTAAGAAAAGTCGACAATTCAATACATTTAATTTACCACAATCTCCCACATCTCACCACCTACCCCCACACGTCACCACAAGGATATAGCTTGATTTTAGAGACAGAAATGTTGATATACCGGCCTGGAGCACCCTTTTTAACAGTCACTTTACAAGTTTTCGAAGAACTTTAGAATTTGAAGAATTCTTTAACTTTTCAGGCGACAAAGCTTGATATACCAACCTTTTAAGTTAATGATAAGCCAGTGGTGAATGGTGGTACGTGGTGGGAGGTGGTGACACCGTTTCGCAAAAAAAGGAGGCTGGGACAAAACTCAGCTGAACATTTTGAATAAAAGCAGGCGCAAACCCATGTATATCAAGGGTTTGCGCCTGCTTTTTGGTATAATAGTGGTAATAAAGGCAAAGAAAAAGACGTTGAGCGGCAACTCAACGTCCA
>NZ_JBJMBA010000044.1:0-180838 GCF_045799135.1 Weissella sp. MSCH1
CATCTTTTAAGTAGCAACCATGCGGTTGCTATTGTTATACGGTATTAGCATCTGTTTCCAAATGTTATCCCCTGCTAAGAGGTAGGTTTCCCACGTGTTACTCACCCGTTCGCCACTCTTTGCAATGTCCATCGTCATATCTGAGCAAGCTCTTCAAATCAGTTGAACCACAAAGCGTTCGACTTGCATGTATTAGGCACGCCGCCAGCGTTCATCCTGAGCCAGGATCAAACTCTCAATTTGAAGTTTGAGTATAACTCAATTTTTGTTGTTTAACAGAAGTTAAACGAATTTACTAGCGAATTGACTTCGCAAATGTTTTTTGCATCAAGAACTTGCTTGATGACCCTACACATTTGTTTCATCGAAACGATATTCAGTTTTCAAAGAACTATCTCGTTGTTGCTCATCAGCAACGTTATTTATATTACCAGGTCAGCAATTCAATGTCAACAACTTATTTCAATAAGTTGTAACTCGTCAAACCAGAAATATATATTCCGCCGCAAGCAACTTTTATATCTTACCGAATCAAAACTAGTTTGTCAACAACCAATTTCAATTCGATTTGATTGGTTTTGCAATTGAATTGTATTCCTTGCAAAACTCAACTTAAATATAATACCCAATCTAAGGATGTTTTGCAACCCCCTAATTTAAAATAAACTAATCTAGTCGGGCTACGCCTGTCATATCAACATTTGTTAGTAAACCTGCCGCATCTTTTGCATTCATAAATTGCAATCCCAATAGTGCCAAACGATCCATATTGAAATCTGTTGTATCAATTGGTTCGAAGGTATACAACGAAATCAAATCTTCCGCAGTCTCTAATCCCTTACCATGCCATGCCGCTAACTCGCCCAGCCGCAAGTTATCTAAATTAATACCTAGTTCCCCCTTCATACCAGTTAAAATTGAACCCAATGCCGTATCGCCAGCATGTTTGTGCATCTTCACTGTGTAAAAGCGTGGTGTTGGTACCTCATCAGTCACCAAAAAATAAGACTGATCATTTCGTGTAAATACAATTGTTCCAGCAATCATTGACATGTCTCTTCCCCCTGTTTATCGTTGTTTCGTTTTCAAACGATCCAGTGCCTCATTAATCATAGCATCCCGCGTTGTCGCAATGCTATCAAAGCCTATTGTTAAATGCTGATTTGTCCAGTAATGGTGATGCCAGTTATCCACACGTTGATTGTCACGATCGGATTTCACAACTTGGCCACCATCTAAAACACTGCGTCGTGATAATGAAATCTTCTGATTGTACTGATCAATATCTAGTACCATCACTTTTATCACCTGACCAACATGTAATTCATCTCCCACGTGTCGAATAAATGCCGAACGACACTCAGAAATATGAATCAGTCCTTGCGTATGTTCGTCTAACTGTACAAAGGCCCCATATGGTTGAATACCAGTAACCGTTCCTTCTACTACATCCCCAATACGATATGTCATTGGTGCCACTCCTTAACCATTAGTCTGTCTTCTTATATGTATCCCGGCACGCCGGGTAATCACTTAAGCAATTGTTGCTTTAATGATCTTAATATCTTCTACTGGCTTGTCCGCATAATCAACACGAACCTTAGCCATATCATCAACAACGTCCATACCTTCAACAACATGACCAAAGACAGTATGACGCTTATCAAGCCATGGTGTACCACCTTGTGCACCATATGCTGTCACAACTTCGTCAGGGACTAAGCCATTTAATTGACGCAACATGTTAGCTGGGACACGTGAAGCTTGCACAATGAAGAATTGTGAGCCGTTTGTATTTGGACCAGCATTGGCCATCGACAATGCACCGCGCAAATTAAAGACTTCGTCAGAGAACTCATCTTCAAACGCATCACCCCAAAGTGACTCACCACCCATACCAGTACCAGTTGGGTCACCACCTTGAATCATAAAGTCGCTAATCACACGGTGGAAGATAATCCCATCGTAGTATCCTTTTTCAATCAAGCCAACAAAGTTTTCTACTGTCTTTGGTGCTTGTGCTGGGAACAATTGAATCTTAATCGTTCCCTTTGACGTCTCAAGCACAGCAACAGGACCTTCTACTGCTGCCAAATCAAATTGTGGCAATGCCATATTTATTTTCCTCACACATTCTTCAATATATTCCTTAGCTATTATAGCATAATCATTAAGGCGTCTTTCAAGCGTCGTAAAACGTGCTAAACTTAGTACTAGTTGTCATTCGACAGGATATATAAATATACGGGAGTAGAAATCGACATGGTTCACATCATTGATTTGTTCCTTCACCTCGATGTTCATTTGAACAACTTGGTGAATGCCTGGGGTGTTTGGTCATACGTCGCCTTGTTTGCGGTTATCTTTATCGAAACTGGCTCAGTTATTTTCCCATTCCTACCAGGTGATTCGCTACTGTTTGCAGCTGGATCTATTTCAGCGCTACATGGTAGCATTTTAAACCACTGGGTCTTAATGATTATGTTCTGGATTGCTGCTGTTTCAGGTGATTCGTTGAACTTTTTCCTTGGCCGAACAGTTGGTCTGAAATTAGTTAAACACCCGCTGCTTGGTCGTTTTATCAAAGATGAACACTTGGCAGAAGCCAACGACTTTTTCGTTAAACATGGTAAGATGGCCGTTATCTTAGGTCGTTTCCTACCAATCATTCGTACCTTAGTGCCATTTACAGCTGCGATTTCTGGCTTCAAATACCGCAATTTCATTGCATTGGAAATGATTGCGGCGACTATCTGGGTCGTCGTGGCCGTTGAAGCCGGCTACTACTTCGGTGGTATTCCTTTCGTCAGCGAACACTTCTCATTGGTCATTATTGGTATCTTGGTCGTTACTGCACTCCCTGCCATTATCAGTGCGGTCCGCCAATCATTAATTAGTAAAAAGCAAAAACAAATGGAGCAATAAATAAAAAGGCCGGTTCGTTATGAACCGGCCTTTTTATTAACATCATTAGTTTTCCAACTTAGAAGCTTCTTCATCGATAACAACGTTACCAGCTTCAATTTCTTCAAACGCTTGACCAATTGGCTTTACTGAATCGAAGTGAGACAAAGTAGGCAAACCACCTTGCTCTAATTCGTGGGCGCGCTTAGCCCCCAAAGCGATCAACTTGTAACGTGAGTCAACACGTTCCAACAACTTATCAACTGATGGGTATAAAATCATGCTTCTAGCTCCTCAATCATTGTAATGTATTCTGGCAACACTCGGTTTACGCGCAAACGCTCCACCTTAATAATATCCTTAATACGATCAACTGCCAAAGGCACCTCATCGTTTACGACAGCGTAATCATAGTTAGCCATCATGCGAATTTCGGCTGTTGCAGCTGAAACGCGACGATCAATAACCTCCATCGCTTCAGTGCCCCGCCCGATCAGACGCTCTTTTAGGGCACCCAAGTCAGGTGGCGTCAAGAAAATATAAGCCCCTTCCGGCATCTTTTCCTTCACTTGCAACGCACCTTGCACATCGATTTCCAATAGGACATCACGTCCAGCCGCCAATGTTTTCTCGATGAAGCTCTTTGGCGTACCGTAGTAATTTCCCACGTACTCAGCGTATTCCAACATACCACCGTCAGCAATTTCTGCTTCAAACTCTTCTCGTGTGACGAAGAAATAATCTTCCCCATTCACTTCTCCCGTTCGGGGTTGTCGCGTGGTCATGGAAATTGAATATTGAAAGTCGATGTCTGATTCTTCAAACAACGCCTTTCGAACAGTTCCCTTACCGACGCCTGACGGACCCGATAGTACGATTAATACGCCACGCTTCATGGTAATCTTACTCCTATCTATTTCTCTAGCTAATCATTTACTTATTCTACTCGTTTTTTCTGACTTAGACAACAAGTACAACACGCCAGTTAACACAACATCTAGATTTGCTAAGATGTACGTCCGCGTCAAGTGATGCGTCGGTGTCGGTAATGCTTGTCGGTTTGTGCGACCAGCTGCCACAATCGCTGCTACAAAGGTCGTCAAATCATACTCCTGCAGTTTATCAACTGCCAGCAAACGGGCTAATCGTTCTATCGTTGCTAAGCCTTGACCAGCTTCATCCCCAGTCGCATCAGGATCAATATCCCTAGCCAACCATTGTTGCCAGGCTAACCAAACCGGTAGCTCCGTTAACGCATTTGCAATTGGTGCGGTCACAGGATCTGTTGCTAACCACTTCACCAGTTGCACACCACCCAACCAACTAACATCAACGTCAGCTGGCAATGCGTAATAGTAGCCACCTAATTCACCCAACACTTGCTTCGTTCGGATTTCACCGAGCGTCACGTACTCGCCACTTAAATCAGGGAAAAAGTCCAGCAAGGGACCAAATTGCCAAGGCGTGCGAATATAATGCACAACAGCATCATCTGGTCGTGTCCAATCTTCCGGTACGCCATCCATAATTGAAACTGCATAGATTTCCTTAGCACCATGATCGGCGGCAATATTAATTGGCAAGTTATTACTATAACCACCATCAATATATTGTTTCCCGTTAATCATGACTGGCGAAACGACCGGGTAAAAAGCACTAGAAGCCAGTATCCAATCCGTCAGTTCATCGACCGTAGTTTCGTCTGTCACTGAAAAGCTAGCCGGCCGAAGCAACGGCAATTCTGTAGCGACTAAAGTCATTTCAGCTATTCTTGGCGTCGCAAGTTCATGCGCAACCACTGGATAAATCAGCTGACGCAACGATTCTTTTTCAAAATAGTGTCGACCAACAAGATGTGTCGCAACTGTTTTACTAAAATCGACCCGTGAGACACCAACTTCCGGCACTTCGTACACGACATCCGTTGTCAACGTGTCCCAAGTAGCGTGTGATATTGTACTATCAAGGTGCATAAATGACATGGCATTAATCGATCCAACTGAGACACCCAGTACCTCATTTGGGATAATACCACGACTCTTCAGAACATCAAAAACACCAGCTTCAAATGCCCCATGTGCCCCACCACCGCCAAGGACCAATGCCACCGGATATGAGAACGTGCGCCGATAGGTTAGTTCATCAACCCGCTCAAAGCCATCTAGTAACGGACTGTTTGCTTGGTTTGGCGCTACTTTCATTTGCAAGGTTTTCACCCGATGCTTGCTAAAGTACGTCAGGAGTTGCTCGAATAAGGTCAGTCGATCAACCGTCTTCCAAGCTAACGTGCTGACTAACACAATATGCCCACCTTCGTTGCGATAGAGCACTGCGCCCACCACCGTTTCGTTATCAACAAATAATAACCCTGCCGATATACTCTGTGCTTGCTGATAGTGCAATCGTGCTTCGGCAGCATCTGAAAACATATTTAATAACTGGCCAAACGGCGCCATTTGTCGGTTAGACAACTTGCCAACAATTATTTCCATGCCCCGTCCTCACTTTCAATCATACGATTCATTTTAAGCTTGTTTCACCAAAAAAACGAGCATGTTTGCTCGTTTTTAGGACTATTCAGTTCGTTTTGCAACAGCACGCTGAATCAAATCGCGGGCATTTTCTTTAGCTGCATCCGTCAGTTCATCACCCGACAACATGCGTGCCACCTCATCCACATGTTCTTCGTCCGTTAACTGTTGAATACTCGTCTCAGTGCGGTCACCAATTACTCGCTTTTGAATGAAGTAATGATGGTTTGCAACCGCCGCGACCTGAGGTAAGTGCGTAATCGTCAACACTTGTGAATAACGACCAATAACCGCAATTTTTTCCGCAATCGCCTGCGCGACACGACCAGAAACACCTGTGTCAACCTCATCAAAAATAATTGAGGTAATCCCTTGTTCCCGTGAAAAAATGGTTTTCATCGCCAACATCATACGTGACAACTCACCCCCGGAAGCAATCTTCACCAGCGGCTTCGCACCTTCACCGGGGTTCGTTTGAATATAAAATTCCGCGACATCGTAACCTGCCGCATGCAACGTGGTGCTAGCTGTTAAGTGGACAGAAAAGACAGCTTTCTCCATATACAGATCTGCTAATTGCTCGTGAATCTTCTTGGCAAGCTGTTTGGCAGCCTTTTCACGTAGTTCATGTAGCTTATCCGCATATTGCCGTGCCACACGTTCCGCTTCCTCAACTTGTTCTGCTAACTCAGCGGCAGACTGTTGCCCGCCACCCATTTCAGCTAACTCACTATCAACATGTTCTTGGTGTGCCAAGACGTCTGCGATTGTCGCACCATATTTACGTTCCAAATTACGAATCAAGTTCAAACGATCATCAACCTCGCGTAACCGCTCAGCATCAAATTCCAATCCATCTCGGACAGACATAATTTCAGAAGCCGCTTCTTGCAATTCATAGTACGCCCCGCGAACCGCTTCTGTTAACTTGCCGTACTTCGGAGCCAGTTCTTCAATATCTTCCAACGACCCCATTGCCGTCGAAATCGTCTCTAAACCGTTATTGTCCCAATCACCATCAAGTGCTTCATACGCTTTAGATAAGGCTTCTAAAACATCCTGAAAGTTCGTCAACTCTTGATATTCAGCTTCCAACGCCTCTTCTTCGCCATCAACCAAAGCGGCATCGGCTAGTTCTTTGCTTTGGAAACTCAGCATGTCTAACCGTTGGGCCCAAGCTTGTTCATCAGCCTGGCGCTTGTGAAAAGCCGTTTCTAAACTACGGTAATTTTCATATGCTTTTTGATACTTTTGCGCAACTGGTGCGATGGCCTTTTTTGCAAATTCATCTAATAAGCCCAAGTGACGTTCAACTTGCATCAACTCTTGATGCTCATTTTGTCCATGGATGTCAACCAGGTGCTGCCCAATTTCCTTAAGCGTCGCCGCATTAACTAAACTGCCATTAACCCGGATCACATTTCGCCCACTGCGCTGCAACTCACGATGAATTAACAGTTGATTATCCTCCACCGGGATGCCAAGCTCGTTCAAAACTGCAACAACTGGCTGATCAGGTTCTACGTCAATCAACCCTTGCAAAACAGCTTTGTCAGCACCTTCGCGAATAAAGTCTTGCGAGCCACGACCACCGGTTAACAAACCAACCGCATCAATGATAATTGACTTACCGGCCCCGGTTTCACCGGTTAACACCGTCATCCCCGGTTGAAAACTAATATTCAGTTTCGGGATAATCGCAAAATTTTGAATTGATAATTCCTGTAACATTGCGTCCTCCTACCTTTCTACTAAGCTTTCGCCATCAAGTCAGTCGCAAATTGTTGCGCCCGCACACCTTCGTTTAGGATGACTAACACGCCAGCGTCATCACCAATCAAACCAAATACATCAGTTAAATCAGCCTCTTCGAGTGCCGTTTTTAACGCTGGTCCAGTTCCTGGCGCAACACGAATCATCACCATGTTGGCTTGCGTCTTAATCTCCGTCGTACTTTCTTTCAAAATACGCCCCAACTGCCCTAAGTAATCTGAACCGGACATCATGGCATACGCAAAACCACCAGTTGGCAATGGTACTTTTACCAACTGCATTTCAGTAATATCACGCGAGATGGTGGCTTGTGTCACTTCCCAACCAGCCTCATTTAATTTTTGAACCAAATCTTCTTGCCGTTGAATCTGTTCATTACTAATCAACGTCTTAATTGCTTGCTGACGTTCTTGCTTACTTCGTCTCATCCGCATTTTCCTCACGACGCGCATTCAATTGCGCATGTGCGCGTGTCACAACCGCTTCACGTTCGGCTTCAGTCATCGTACTCTCGCCACCGTCTAATACCAAGTGCGCTAAGAACTCAATGTTACCTGACCCACCCTTAATTGGTGAGTAATCAAGCGCCACAATACTAAAGCCGGCCGCTTGCGCATAACCAGCCACTTTATCAAGAACAGCCAAGTGGGTTATGGCGTCCTTAACGATACCATGCTTACCAATTGCTTCCCGACCAGCCTCAAACTGCGGCTTAATCAACGTCGCAACCGAACCGCCTGGCGTCAAAATTTTGGCAAGCGGTGGCAAAATCAAGTTTAATGAAATAAATGATACGTCAATCGTTGCGACTGCCGGCTGACCGTGGGTAAAGTCAGTTGGTTCTGAATAGCGGAAGTTCGTGTTTTCCATCACCACCACACGTTCATCTGAACGTAACTTCCAAACCAGTTGATTTGTGCCCACGTCTAAAGCGTAGACCAACTTCGCCCCATTTTGTAGTGAGACATCTGTAAAGCCACCCGTTGATGAACCGATGTCCAAAACAACCTTGTCCTGCACTGAAATATCAAAAACTTCGAGGGCTTTTTCTAATTTAAAACCACCACGTGACACATATGGCATCGGCGCCCCCTTCAAATGAAGCTCCGTTGTTACCGGGATTTTCTCCCCCGCTTTATCCATGCGTTGCTCATTTTCGCCCAAGATTTCGCCAGCCATAATTGCTCGCTTCGCTTGTTCACGTGACGTAAACAGTCCTTGTTGTACTGCTAAAACATCAACGCGCTCTTTTTCAATTGCCATCTACTTCTCCACAACCTCTTCAAAATAATCCAAAAACGACAACAGCAAAGTTGTTTCGTTTCCCGTTAGTTCACCAAACTTTACAATGGCATTTGTCGCAATTCGAACCTGCTCCCGCAAGGCATCCCTCGCACCGTCAACGCCCAAAATAGTTGGGTACGCTTGCTTATCAGCAACATCATCTTGACCTAGATCATCCAAATCATCCTTGATTTGGAAAGCCAAACCATAGGCCATACCGAAGTTCCACAAGGTCTCTTTGACTTCATCAGACGCGTGGGCCATGATCCCCCCAGCAATTGCCGCGTATGCAATCAATGCGCCAGTTTTTCGGTAGTGAATCGCTTTGGCTTGATCTAGTGAAATGGTCGCTGCGTTAGTTGCGGCCATATCCATGACTTGCCCAGCAACCATCCCATCAGCACCAGAAGCCAAGGCGAGTTGTAGTGTCAATTCGGCTTTTTGCGGCGTTGTCAATAATGGGTCACTCGCCAACCATTGATAAGCCAATGGTTGTAACGCATCCCCTGCCAAAATCGCCACATCTTCACCAAAGGCCTTATGTGTTGTTGGCTTGCCACGTCGCATGTCGTCATTATCCATCGCCGGCAAGTCATCATGAATAAGACTGTAAGTATGAATTAACTCCAAAGCACTTGCTGCCCGAAGCAAACCATTGATGCCCAATCCATAAGACTGCGCTACAGCTAATGTTAGCAAAGGGCGTAGTCGCTTACCGCCTGCCATGACAGCATACGTCATGGCGTCACGCATCGTTTGGTTAGATGTACTGTGTGCTAACTCAGTAGCTAGTTTATCCTCAATTTGTGGGACAACGGTTGCTGAAAATTCTGATAATTTCATGTTAACCCTCTGGTTCAAAATCTGATGTCGTCCCGTCCGCATTCACAATTTTCGCCAAACTCTGTTCAGCGGTTTGCAGGGTCTGTTGTAGTTCTTGACTCAACTTAACGCCCACTTCGAATTGCTTAAGGGCTTCTTCTAGCGGTACGTCACCCTTTTCAAGTTGCGCAACAATTTGTTCCAGTGTTGCCAAATTTTCTTCAAATGTTTTTTCTGCCATTATTTTTTACTTTCCTTTGCTGTAACCGTAGCTTCTAGTTCACCAGTCGCCAAACGAATATGAACCGAATCACCAATAGCAACATCATCCACAGTCGTTAAAATGTGCGTGTCATGCTCAACAACACTATAACCACGGGCCAAGATAGCCAACGGGCTCACTAATTGCAAGCCAGCCACAGCGCGACCAACTCGCTCCTGGGAACGCTCAACCTGCCGGGTCATGGCATTTACTAAGCGTGGTGCCAATAAGTCAAATTGATGCTGACGCTGCGTGACCGTCGTTGTAACAGCTTGTTGTAACCGTTGTTGCGCGATATCTAATCGTTGTAAATATCCTTCATATAAACGAGCTGGTTGTGTCAACACGTAACTACTTTGTAAACGGCTTAACCGCTCTTGGTTGGCCACAACTTGACGCTGCATTTGGTTAACCAAACGTTGTTGCATTTGTTGAATGCCCAACCATAAGTCAGCCAATGGTACCGGTGTCGCTAATTCTGCTGCTGCCGTTGGTGTAGCGGCCCGCTGATCGGCCACAAAATCTGCAATCGTGGTATCTGTCTCGTGGCCAACCGAACTGATAATTGGCATTGGCATGGTCAGCATTTTTCGTGCCACCGCTTCCTCATTAAAGGCCCACAAGTCTTCAATTGAGCCGCCACCACGTCCCATGATCAGGACATCATAATTGGCTGCTTCCGCAACGGCCGTCATCTGCTTTGTTAATGAAGGTACCGCTCCGTCACCCTGCACAACTGCAGGATACAAAACAATTTCCGCAATTGGATAACGGCGGCGAACCGTCGTCATAATATCGCGGATAACCGCTCCACTTGGCGAAGTAATCACAGCAATTTTCTTAGGGAAGCGTGGAATCGGCCGGCGAAGTTGGTCAAATAAACCTTCAGCTGATAGCTTTGCTTTTAACTGTTCATATGCCTGATAAAGGGCCCCGACGCCATCCGGTTCTAACTTATCAATAATAAGACTGTACGACCCATTGGGCGCGTACAAATCCATGTGGCCAACAGCATTAACTTTCATCCCTGGCTCTAACTTAAATTGCAACTTTTGAAAAGCAAACTTAAACATCGTTGCATTAAGCACCGCCCCGTCATCTTTCAAAGAAAAATATTGATGACCGGGTCGTTGACGATAATTAGAAATTTCACCCGTCACATAGACTTCTTTCAGATACGGATCAGCCGTAAATTTACGCTTTAGATAACTGGTTAGCGCTGAAACCGTTAAATAGTCTGCCATCCTGCCTCCAATGTTACACCATGATGTAATGCAGCCAACTCAACTGTCGTTTGCAATAATGTGGCAATGGTCATTGGCCCAACACCGCCAGGTACCGGCGTAATTAAGCCGGCGACAGGTTCCGCTGAAGCAAAGTCAACGTCGCCAACTAACGAACCGTCAGCCATTCGATTAATACCAACATCAATAACCGTGGCCCCCGCCTTTAAGTCGGCCCCCGTTACCAAACCAGCGACACCAGTTGCAACGATAACCACGTCGGCTTGTTGCAATAATTCATGGCGTAAGTTGTCTGGTGTATAACGGTGTAACAATGACACAGTTGCATCAGCCGCTTGCGCCAGCGCGAACATTGGCCGACCGACTAAAATGGAGCGACCAATAATCACAACATTCTTCCCCGCCAATGTGACACCCTCATGAGCAAGCATCGTCATAATACCTCGTGGTGTATTGGCGATTGGGTAATAGCCTTCACGATTGGCATACAAGCGACCAATGTTCTCTGGGTGAAAACCATCTACGTCCTTAGCTGGGCTAATTGCTTCTTGGATTTTGTGTTCATCAATGTGACCTGGAACTGGGCTCTGTACCAGAATGGCATCAACGCTTGTATCAGCATTCAACTCGGCAATTTTTGCCAACAAAGTTTCTTCCGCCGTCTCTGCATCATAACGGATGGTTTGTGCATTAACGCCAACCTTACTAGCAGCACGCTCCTTGTTGCGGACGTATATTTCACTTGCTGGATCATCACCAACCAAAATAACCGCTAATCCAGGCACAACACCAGCCTCTGATAAACGCGCGGCTTGTTCCGCAACTGAAGCACGTAACGACTTGGCAATCGCCTTACCATCAATTAACTTTGCCATGGTACACCTCACTTTTTATTCATTACTAATGCATAAATTCTACCACACTAACTGAAAATAAACCATGAATCGCGATGACTAAAAAAACAGGAAACCCTTGATATATCAAGGATTCCCTGTCTTAACAGACATTATTCATTTTCAACCTACAGCCGTAATAGAAAATGAATAAAGCTTAGTTTTGCTTAACAAAATAACGATTATAAACCGTAATCAAGGCTGTTCCAAGGACAGCAATGACTACCGTATTCGCTAAAGCGGCTACCACCCCTTGCTGATATGACTCTGATAACGCCAGACCATAAATCCAGTGGTCACCCAAGGGCGCAATCACTAGCCAAGCCACCACATTAGCAATTAACTGCCAAACATTAAACAGCACTAGTTTGCGGGCCGTCAATGTCCCAATAAACAACCCAATTCGTTGCGTTGCCAAACCTAGAAATAGGCCGAACATACCATCAGCAATCGCCCATGTCCACCAAACTGTTCCTGATGCCAGGCCATCATTTAGTGTGTGCCCAATAAAGGCAACAACCGCCCCGGCAATCGGACCGAAAATAGCCGTTATCAATGCCAGCCAAGCTGGTGCTAACGTTATCTTCGTATTGGGTACGCCGGCTGGTATGGCCACGTACTTAAATAACAACAAAAACACAATGATACCAACAATCGTACCAATGACCTTGTGGGCCGTTAAAATATTGTGCTTCATAATAATTAAATCCCCTTAATCATGACTATCATTCAAAACAACCAGATCATCTGGAATGTCTTGGCCGTTTATTTGTTTGTAATACTTACGGAAAACATCATTATACGTGCCTTCATTAAGCGCTTCAGGATGCATGGCCAAATAACGAATTGTCTTAACCTGCATGACTTCCGTTTCGTTCGGCTTACTTGAATCTTTAATCCCCACCATCGGTGACATTAAATCAAGGGCGGACCCTTGGTGTTTAAGTGCTAGCGCATGACCAAATTCATGGATCATTGTATGCGCAGCTTCTTTATCATGCAACGCTGTAATATCCGCCGATGTAACTGGGCCATACACCGCCCCTGACAAATAATCCTCACGCTGTATTGTTTCTGCCAACCACACCTTCGCCGCATGGGCTGAAATCCACATCGTATTGCCGCCCTCAGTCGTTGTGGCCAATACGGAAGTATCTTCCTTACCAGCTGTGTCAGTCATTTTTTTATACCCAACCAACAGCTGGTAGTCACTATCTTGCGGCCAGACATTTCGATCAACATTTTCATCCTGGTTGGCATCTGATGACCGCACTGAAATGAACTGCACCCCCAGTGCTTGATTCCAGACCTTTGCTGCTGTTTTAACCCACTTCAACGCCTGGCCATCCGTTTCCTTCATAACCCGACTAGATACCACAACCTTCATGTTCCCAGCAGCATTTAAGTCCCAATGCGTTGTCACTGGCAACTTATCGGCAGCGTTATCACCTTCCAAGCGTTGTTGGCGGGCAATTTTTGCCAGATAATCTTTTTCCTGCCGAGCCGCCTGTTTCGCTTCCGTCACGTTCATATAGTATCTAATAAATTGTGGGGCTACCAACACCACCAAAATAATAATTGTCATCACCAGCGCTAACCGCTTGTTTCGACTCATACGCTTTTTCCGTGCCATGTCTCACTCAATCTTTCTCTAACATTCAATTACTCTACTTCAGATTCATCAGCCTCGGCCGCTGCGACAGCCTCGTTGATGTTTTGCAATTCTTTGTCGAAAAAGGCCGCAATCTTACTTTCAACAGATTCTGGGTCATCCGCAAAAGCCGCGACGGTTGCTGCCGTTTCGATTCGTAGACCCGACTTGGTAACCAACGGATGCTCCGCAATCATATATAACGTTACTTCCGTCTCTGGGTCATTAATCACAATCTTACTAATCGCGTTGGTATAACGAATGGGGAGATTAACTAAGCCGGTTTCAACCCGTAAACTAATTGGTTCATCCCCACTAATCAGTAGTTCTGCGCTGAACAATTTCTCTTCTGATATCGCTTGTTCAACATAACCAAACAAATCATCCAAATTAATGGTTGCTTGATCAGCAGCAGTAAAGCTTTTGATTTCATAGGTTTCATCTTTCAAAGCCGCGATGAAATCATTTCCTGTCATTTGCATGGTACATCTCACTTCTTCATTAATTATCCTTCCAGTGTAGCACAAAACGGGCGCCAGATTATCATCTAGCGCCCGTTAAACATGTTCCGAAAGTTTGAATCCGTCATCTAACGTGATTCCATGCATCTTTCGTCACACTTCCATTATTTATATTGGTTCAAAAACGTGATTTTGCAACAGCAATTGTTCGTCCGCCCGACTTGCAACATCGCGATCGTGCGTGATTAAAATCACTGTCTTACCAAATTCGTGTGCCAGTTCAGCAAACAAGTCCACAATTTTTTGTGAGTTCTCGTGATCCAAATTACCAGTCGCCTCATCAGCGGCAACGATTGGTGCATCGACCAATAATGCCCGGACAATTGCTACGCGCTGTTGTTCAACGCCAGATAGACGTTGCACGTTTTTATGAGCTTTTTCCTCATCAATGCCGACACGAGCTAACTGATCCAGAATATACGCCTTATCTTTTGCGTGAATCGAACCTGTAATCGCTAAGGCAGTTTGCACATTTTGGAACGCCGTCATCGTATTCAACAGATTGTAGGCCTGGAAAATTGTCGACACGTACTTCTGGCGAAATTTAGTTAACCCGATTTCCTTAATCGAGACCCCATCTACAAGAATGTCTCCCTCTCGAGGTTCATCAAGGCCCGCTAGAAATGATAGTAACGTTGTCTTACCCGAGCCGGATTCACCAACAATCGCATAAAAACGACCAGACTCAAATGTTAGATTAACATCCTCATACAATTTATGATCTCGATCCGTATACCAGTGGGTTAAATGTTTGATTTCTAATGTCATCCTGTCTTCTCCATTAATCCGCCTGCAAAATTTGCTTTGGCCGCATGCGCAAAATACTGAATGCCGCTCCTGAAACTGACAACACTGCAATCAGGAAGGCCACGCCACCAAGTTCAGCCACCGCAACTGGCGTCATCGCTGTCTGGAGTTCGGCCGTCTTCGTCATACCACCCCGGGTACCCATTGGGCCGCCACCCATATTACCTGATGGCTTTTGACCACCACCTGGGCCACCGTTTTGACCAGCACCACCACCCGGCAGACCACCATTAGCACTTTGCATTTGTTGCGTCGTTTGTTGTTGTACTAACTGCTTACCAATCACACCTGAAACACCATTACCCGCAGCAGTGGCAATACCTAGGGCCACAATCAGAATGGCTAATAATTCGGTGAACAATTGCGCAACAACCTTAGGCTTTGATTCACCCAACGCCACCAGAACACCAATTTCACGACGTCGTTCACGTGTAATCAGAATAATAATCAAACCAAGAATCAAGATGCCTGCAATTGAAACCAGCCAAACAATCTTTGATGCAAATGCAGCTACGTTCTTCATGTTCGCTGCAGCGGTCTTGTACTGCGAGGCATCTGATGTCAGCGTGAGCTTATCAGTATCGATATACTTCTTAGCAGCCTTAACAAAAGCCGATGTTTTAGCTGGTTCAGCCATCGTGAAGGTAACGTTAGATGCGACATTCTCGGTGCCATTGATTGTATTCGCTAAAGTATATGAACCGTAAATTGTATTCGATGGATCATTGCGTTGGAAGCCATCAGTTGCTGTCTTCACCTTGTAAATTCCCACAACAGTTAGCTTAACCGTTTTCGCATCATCAGCAGTCGTCTTCACCGTAATCGTTTGACCAACCTTCACCTTATTGGCTGATGCCAATTCGCTTTCAATGACCACATTGTTAGTACCTTGGTCAGACGCTTTGATACCTCGGCCAGATGTAATCTTAGCTGAGCCATCTGTAAATGACGATGTTGCTGCCGTAAGTGACACACCGTTCACTTGAATATCACCGCTATTATTCTCACCACCCATTGGACCGCCGCCCATGGCATTTGATGTCGTTGTCGTTGTCACTGCCTTAAAACTATTCGCATTTACTGACGCATTATTGGTGATGTTATACGACGAAACATTAGCGAGTGCCGCAATCTTTTTAACTTGCTTCACAGTTGCGGTTGGCATTGTAATCGCCGTTGGTTTCGTCTCACTGTTTGATGTTGAACTAGTGCTTGCCTGGCTCGCTTTCATCTGTTCGAACATCTTTTCACGATTAGCTGATAAGCTGACTGTTGATCCAACTGCATTAGCAGCGTTATTGGCTGCCGTTAATGCAGCATTCTGAATAATCAAACCAGCCATGACGAAAACTAAAATCACTGTCGACGTCAACACTAGTAATAAAGAACGGCCTTTGCGGGCCCACAGCGTAATGCCTGCTCGTTTCACAAAATTCATTTTAATCTCCTATCACTGGGTTGTCGTGCCGTTACTTGCGGCTTCATCTACTGAATTCGTTGCACCCGAAGATGTGTTGCCATTCGAACCCGCTTGATTATTTGCCATTGGGCCACGGCCACCGAAACCACCGGATTGTTGGGTCATAGTGGGCCGACTAGTGTCTGACCCGATACCAAACGGATGAAAGGCAGTGATGAGGCTGAACACCATTGCTAAACTAGCAACGCCTAAGGTCACCCATTGCAACCACGGCCGTTGGGCTTTATTTTGATTACGATCTGTCATATCGTGTTCCTCCAAATGTTTTTGACGAGGATTATCATATGACGCTTAGCTTAGCGCTATCTTCACGCCAGCTAAAATGAAACCTAAATTTTATGAACAAACTTGGAAAGTCCAACAATGCAAAAAACGCCACATTAGCAAAATGCTAACGTGGCGTTTTAAACGTAACGATTAAATTACTTGTTAACGGCTTCCTTGAAGTCCTTACCAGCCTTGAAGGCAGGTGCCTTTGCGGCTGCGATTTCAATTTCTGCACCAGTTTGTGGGTTGCGACCCTTACGTGCAGCGCGCTCGCGAACTTCGAAAGTACCAAAGCCAACCAAGGCAACCTTCTCGCCTTGTGCCAATTGGTCCTTGATAACGTCCAACAATGCGTTAACCGTCTTAGTCGTTTCTGACTTAGCTTGTCCAGTCTTTGCTGCAACCAAGTCAATCAATTCAGTCTTTGAAGCCATGTTTCAATACCTCTTTAATAGTTATTACTCGAATAGTATACGCTATGCATGCATGAGAATACTAGACTTTTGTGCCAATTAGTTACCCACTCTTAGGGAAATCTAAAGAATATATGTAAAATGTATACTCAAACGTCCCTTTACAAAGAGAATGCCGCTATAACTGGCAAGTTACAGCGGCTAAGAGAGAGAAAGAGAATTGGTTGTGTAAGACATCTCTGCCCTACGCATATAAATATAACATGCTCGTTATACCTTTGCAACCAATCACCGGTTTAATCTCCTAAAGGTCGGACTTTCTACACAAACGGCACAATTTCTTCACGGTTCGTGAGTTTTGCCGCTGCTGCAGCGTCGACAATCACCGTCACATTAGGGTGGCGTTGCAACACACTCGCTGGCATATCTTCCGTTACTGGGCCCTCAATCATGGCAGCAACTGCGTCTGCCTTGTTATCGCCATAGGCTACCAACAAGATTTGCTTAGCCTTCATGATGCTGCCAATTCCCATTGAGTACGCATAACGTGGGACATCATTTTCATCCGCAAAGAAACGTGCATTGGCATCAATCGTTGATTGGGTCAATGTCACTTCGTGGGTCAATGAATCAAAGGGTGTACCTGGCTCGTTGAACCCAATGTGGCCATTTTGCCCTAAGCCAAGAATTTGCAAATCAATTGGATTATCGTTAATAATGCGCTCATAGCGGGCTGTTTCTGTAACCGCATCCGCCATGCCATCAGGCACATAGCTCTCCTTAAATGGCTTCTTATTAAACAGGTGCTCATTCATAAAATAACGATAACTTTGTTCGTGGGTCCCTGGCAATCCCTTGTACTCATCTAAGTTAATTGAGACAGCGTTGCTAAAATCTAAATCACTTGCTGTAATCGCATCATAGATTGAAATAGGGGTTGAACCGGTTGCCAACCCAAACACCGTGGCACCATTTGCTAACGCCTCTGAAAAGACGTTGTAGCCTGCTTGGCCGCCCATTTTTTGATCACTCACTTGTAGAATTTTCATGTTATTCTCCCCTTAATAAAATGTCTAGCAATTCCTTTGGTATAGACCAATTATAAACCATGGTCTATACCACTTGCAAGCCATGAGGGATAAAAAAATTGACAGCCATTAAAGGCCGCCAATCATGTTTATACTGTTTAACTTTTGTACCATTCATTTGTGTGACTAAATGAATCGCGAATTTCCTTTGGGGCATCATGCCAGGTATAAACCTGTTTCAAATCGCCTTGCATCACAACGCGGCCACGCTCTGCTGTGTAATCGCACGTAATCAAAGTGAGTTGGTTTTTATTCGGCTGATTATAAGTCACTTCTACAGCTGTCGGTTGCACGACCTTGACTGACGTTGCTTGATAGCTATAAATTTTTGACATGTCTGTCAAATACATATGCTGGCCTGTCTTGCCCTCGTAGTAAATCGGACTAAAGAGGACCTTCTTATTACTGCTGCCTTGAACAAAATGACTCGCCAACGAGTAATTGTTTTTCCCCATCTCCTGATCGGGATAAAGCGTTCCCGCGCCAAAAGTGAGTGCTATATCGTTAACGCCCTTACTAATCGGCAAGCTCAACCCAATCTCCGGTACAGAAACCATCCCGATGTAACGCAACTTTCCTGCGTGTAAGCGCGCATTAATCATTTCTTGGGCGGTCAGTGATTTAACACTTTTCCAATCATAATTTGCCTTCGCCGTTTTCGCTTTCGCAACCATTTTTTGTGTCACTGTTGGTTTATACGTCTTAATCATTAATGTGCCAATTTGATTGTGAAAAATTAGCCCTAACGATGCCGTTATACCAACCCCCAACAGTGTGTATTCAACCGCTTTACTCTTCATTGTTTCCCTCACAAATTTCTTTCATGTGTATTCTAGAGGAAAATGACGCAAAACGTGGCGAAAAAGGGTATAAAAAAATCTCAGTTACGCAACAAACATAACTGAGATTTTAATTGATTGGTTATCCCTTAACGGCCTTTTCCAATGTCTCCATTGCACGTGAGTGACGTGCAATATCAGCCATCAATTGTGCCTCAAAGGCGTCAACAGACTTTGACTTTGTGTCCGTTGACCCAAAGCGACGAATCGTAACAGTGTTGTTGTTAACTTCTTCATCACCGATAACCAACGTGTAAGGAACCTTAGACGTTTGAGCATCGCGAATCAAGTAACCCAACTTCTCATTACGGTCTTCGTATTCAGCACGAATACCTTGCTTGATCAAACGGTCTGCCAAGTCCTTGGCGAACTTACCGTGTGCATCGCGGTTAACTGGAATGATACGTACTTGGTGTGGTGCCAACCAAGTTGGGAACGCACCCTTGTACATTTCAGTCAAGTAAGCTGTGAAACGTTCCATCGTTGAGATGATACCACGGTGAATCATAACTGGACGGTGCAATTCGCCATCAGGTCCGACGTAGTTAACATCAAATCGCTCAGGCAACAAGAAGTCCAATTGAATCGTTGACAACGTCTCTTCACCACCCAAAGCCGTCTTGATTTGGACGTCCAACTTTGGTCCGTAGAACGCAGCTTCACCTTCAGCTTCGAAGTAATCCAACTCCATGTCATCCATGGCCTTCTTCAACATCGTTTGGGCCTTGTCCCACATGTCATCGTCATCGTAGTACTTTTCCGTGTTTTCAGGATCACGGTATGACAAACGGAAACGGTAATCCGTGATATCAAAGTCAGCGTAAACGTCGATCATCAAGCCCAAAATTTTCTTGAACTCATCCTCGATTTGGTCTGGCATAACGAACGTGTGACCGTCGTTCAACGTCATTTCACGCACACGTGACAAACCAGTCAACGCACCTGACTTCTCGTAACGGTGCATCATTCCCAATTCTGCAATACGGAATGGCAATTCACGGTATGAACGTGGCTTGTGCTTGAACACCATGATGTGAGATGGGCAGTTCATTGGACGCAATTCCAAGAACTCGCCATCCCCCATATCCATAGGTGGGAACATGTCATCGCGGTAGTGATCCCAGTGACCTGATTGCTTGTACAAGTTCAAGTTAGACATGATTGGTGTGTAAACGTGTTGGTAACCGTCTTGCACTTCACGGTCAACGATGTAACGTTCCAACGTACGACGAATTGCCGCACCGTTTGGCATCCAAACAGCCAAACCTGCACCAACTTCTTGTGACGTGAAGAATAAGTCTTGCTCAGCACCAATCTTACGGTGATCACGTTCCTTAGCCTCTTCACGACGCTTCAATTCAGCATCCAACTCTTCAGCCGTCCAAAATGCCGTTCCGTAAATACGTTGCAACATTGGATTTGAAGACTTTCCGCGCCAGTAAGCACCCGCAACAGACGTCAACTTAAAGTGCTTAATCCAGTTCGTTGATGGTACCAAACCACCACGATCCAATTCTACGTGCTCACCTTGCACAGCAATTGAGATGTGCTCATCAGCAGGCAAATCGTTAATCAATTCAATCTTGTAAGGATCGTTCTTGAACATTTCCAAAGCTTCATCACGCGTAATCTCGCGAGAAACGATTGGCAAGTTTTCTGAAGCAATTTGCTTCATCATCTTTTCAATCTCTGGGAATTGTTCTGCTGAAATTTGGCTACCGTCGACCTTATCAGTATCGTAGTAGAAACCATTTTCAATGGCTGGACCTACACCATAGTGAATTTGATCTGGGTACAAACGGTTCAATGCTTGCGCCAACAAGTGTGAAACAGAGTGACGCAAAAGTTGCGTCCCTTCCGCATCATCCTTGGTAATCAATGAAAATTCACCATCTTCGTTGATGCCATCGTTCATACCAACGTAGTGGCCGTTCAACTTTCCTGACACTGACTTCTTAGCCAATGACTTTGAAATGCCGTTCGCAATTTCCAATGGCGTAACGCCAGCAGGGAATTCCTTCACCGCACCATCTGGGAATGTAATCTTTACATCTGCCATGTGTCTTATCTCCTATAATGACTATCCATCGACCTAACGCGTGGAAACAAAAAACGTCCCGTCACAACAATTATACTTGCTGTAACGGGACGTTTGCACGCGGTACCACCCGAGTTCGCGAAAGTTGCCCTTCGCCTCATCGTCCCCTTAACGCGGGATACGGAATTGGTTCCCCAATCCACTCGGAAGTAGTATCGCGTAACGACCGTTATCTGCCTCCCACCACTAGCAAACTCTCTTAAAACGATCTTGTTATCCGACGTGTCTTCGTCAACGTTTTATACTGACGTAATTATAGCACATGTCAGGTTAAACTGAAAATACATGTTTTTGTCCCAAGTTTGGCACTTTTGTTGGTTTTGACTGATAACTTACGTAAAATAAGAATCATCGAGAAGTGGGAAAAGATTTTAATTTTATTGAGGGTATTTTTCATGACGTTTGTTGTATTTTTGATGGTTGCAACCGCCATTTTGATTGGGATTACCGGCTATCTATTTTACGTTTACTCAGTGCGACCAACGACCAGTAATCTTGTGTTTTCACTCGTGTTCTTGGTTGGCACATTAGTTTTCGTCTTTATGGGGAGCGTCCCTTATTTGTTGGCTTTTCAGGCCGGTGTTTAACACCCATATTTAATTAGCATCGCGTTGGCCTATCGCAGGGACAATTGTCGATGCTTTTTAGCAAAAAAGAGAGCAAAGTGGTTATCCTTGCTCTCCTTCCGTCACATAATCATTACAGAGAAAAATCATTATGCGACTCGTGGTTATACGTTCTACAGGTTAGCCTGTTAGGAAGGTAAATTTGGGTAAATCACTTCCTCATGAACAATCTTATTTTAAGCTGTCTTATCAGACTTCGCTTGTTTTTTATTAGTGATTTTTTGAAAAATTTTAATTTAAAAACCGCAACCCTTTTAGCTAGGGTTGCGGTTTTTCTGTGATTAATGAGATACCATTGTCTTGTGGTTCATATCAACCTTATGTGATTCGATGGTTGCCTCAACAACGTCAGCCACGTCCTCATCATTTTCTTCAATCTTAAAGATAGTCTTGTAACCAGCAAAGGCAACGGCTGCTGCGATTAAACTAAACAAGCTCATCAAAAATGTCATCATGATCTCTATCTCCTTCGTACGATTGATTTACCTTACTTGATGTAATTATAATACCCCAGTAAGTGGCGTTATGCCGAAATGGTCTGAAATTGGCACATTTTTTCGTTTTTCTGACGCTATCACTGCTATTCGCATCAAAACTGGCCGGTTTTCGGTCAAATATGGGACTTTCATTATAAAAAGCCGTGCGATCACGGCTTTTTAATTTGCACTATCAATCAAATCGTCTTGAATTGCTGAGTAAGTGATTGTACCTGTGTAAGTGGTTGCATCCCCATTACTAAACATAACTGTTTTGATGTTACCGAGTTGTATACTACCTGTTTTCCCATGCGCGTTCGAAACAACCTGCCCAAAATCAGCTGTCAAACCATCTGCATTATCGCCTGCATTCGCGTAGATGTTAACTAACTGATTATTCACGCCATTTATCAGCATCGACTGAATTGGCAATTCTTTCACTCTTGTCTTTTGTGCAGTCATTTTAGACGCTGCCATAACCAGCTTAAATGACGAGTCGAACATGTTTGTATAGGTCACACGGCCATCGGGCATCAAGTTAATATTAGGCGCACCAGTTTCACCCGATCCCGTATAGGACGGCACATTAACGAGTGTCAATCCGCGTGCCATTAATCCTTTGTTCTGACTTGTCACTAATTGGGCAGTTTGCCCCTCTCCGGATGCATTCAGATTCGCATAGGTTTCATCTGTATAGCGTGTGACTTTAACAACGATATCGCCATCCGTGTACGTATATGGTGTCTTCTTATCAGTCAGAATAAATTTATCAGGTGGCGTCAAATCGTCATTATCCACTGCGTCCCCTTCATTCTTGTTACCAAAATATTGTGTTCCTACTTGATCGCCAGTCTCAGTATCAATGTAGACAAAATGTCCCGTCACAGCCCGTTCAACTTGAATTTGTAATGGTGCAAAGGTTGCCAGACCAGATCCGGCATTTTTTAATGCGCTTTGCAAATCACTATCATAGTTACTCTCGTTAAACCCATATTTGTATAACGTCAGCGACCCATTCGGCGTATTAACGGTTTCTCCAGTCTCATCAATGCTCGTCGTATAGGTTGGCACACTTTCAAGAATGCTTGTGCCGATGACATTATCCGTCGACACTGGTAGTTGTTGCGCTATCGATCCGTAATACGCCATCCCTTCTCCAGCAGCTGTTTGTTTAACTAAAACATACAAGTCGTCTGGTACTTTAGCGGAAATCTTATACTGGCCCGGAATTGCATTAGTATCATAAAGACCTGTCAAATCTAATTTGTAAACGCCTTCAAATGAATACACATCAGCGCCATTGAAGGAGCCATTTTTGATGCGATTCGTTGTTCCCGGCAACAAATGCGCACTTAGTTTAACAGTCCCCTCATTCACTTGCTTCTCACCTTCATAGAGCGTAACCGGAATCTGTTTAGTAAAGTCTTGGACCATTTCAACTTGTGGCTTCCACATCGTCGAAATAGTCGCGATACCAGATCCAATCAGATAGTTTTTGATTGGCGCGGCTAACACTGATGTTGAAGTTGCTGCATAAAACACGCGAATTTTCATCTGTTTATGAGCTGGCAAAACAATCGGATTAATTTGATCAACTTTAGTTGCCTTGTTATAGGTCAAACCATTTGCCCATTTGGCTCACCATAATTTGCTCCTGGATTGCCGATTAGACGTGCAATATCCTCACCAGCATTATTTATGAAAGCAACCTCGTGGCTCATGATGGCACTCCGGACATAACTCATGACACGATAATTAAACTTCAACTCACTATCCGTTGGATTGTTAATCGTCTCAGTGACTGTCAAATAGGGGGTTGTGTACTCACCAGCTGCATTCGGAGTAACTTGATGGCCATATTCGTCTGTCATCACAACTGTGGCCGATGGCGCGTCGCCAGCCGTCGCATCATCAAGCGTTGCTGCCCTCACTTCCTGTGCGAACAAGATGGTCATGAGGCCCAACATTATTAATAATATTTTTTTCATGTTCCCCACTCCCAAATAAAAAATCCTGCCAACGCAGGATTTTTCACTGAATAATCAAGTCAATAGATTTTCAATTACTTTAGCGCATCATCCTGCAACGTGTACGTGATTTTCCCCGTATAGTTACCAGTCTTCAAACGTGGATCAGAAAAATCAAGCTTAGCCGTTACTTCACCAGACTCATACGTGCCATCAGCGTTACCAGTCTTATCTTGTGCAATTAAATTACCATGACCAGCAATCAACCCCGTTGTATCTGCCGTTGTGTCTGTTCCACCTACACTAGTTGCCTTATTCGCATTCAAGATACTTGCTGGCGTATCACCTGTACCAGTCAATTGACCACCATTTTCGTCCTTTGTTCCATCTAGAACGGCCAACGTCAACGCCGTAACTGGCAACTCAGTCTTCTTTTCATTTACAAGCTTTGACGCAGCTGCGAACACCTTGTACCCATTCTCATCGTAACGAACGTCTTGCACCTTAATTTTGTCTGAGCCAGTTGCAGTGGCTGACTCCGTTGCTTGGCCGCTCAAGGCTTTCGTACCAAAGTCAAAATTAGGCACCGTGACCAAAACTAAACCAAACGCCTTCTTACCAGCAGAATTTTCAGTCGCTTTTTGACCATCACCACTGCCGTTTGGATTCTCCCACAATGAACTAGTCGTCGTATCACCCGTCAAAGAAATCTTAGTTGTTCCTTGGTTAGTGGCTACTTGATCATTCGTACCCGGCGTAAATGTTTCTTCTGCTGAAGCAACCCCACTAACACCAACAATACCTGCCAACACAGCAGCACCCAACATCAATTGCTTAATCATATTTAAATTCCCCTAATTCTCTTAATTTCTCTATTACGTTAATCATTATCTCAATAAGTAAGTTAGCTCTCTCCTTCTAACATTACTTATCTTCATCATCCTGCTTCTTGCGTCGTAGCAACAATATAATTACAAAGACTAACGCTGCGGCCAAAATACCAATTAGCCACCAAATCCACGTTGGAATGAAGGCCGTTGTACGTTGAAGCGTTGTTTGTCCTTGCTGTGCGGCTGAAATCGTAAAGTCGCCCGTGAATGTCCATGACTGTTTGCTCTTCTCATCCGTCATTTTCACATGGTAGCGATACTTACCGGCCGTCAGCACCTTCTCAGCAGGCACACTATAAGTGAACGTACTGTTAGGTGTCACCTGTCGGTCATTTTGCTTGTCAGTCAACACAGTTTGGTCGCCCTTACTGATCGTTGTCGCAACAGACATATCACCGATGTAGTTGGCTTCGTTATTAGCAACACCCAGCTGGAAAACCTGCTGGTTCGTACCACTAACAACCCGCCCCTTTTTTGCCTCAGTTAAGTTGGCGTTAACCTGCTTATCAGTCTCAGCAATCTTCACACCTTTCACATATGTAAATTGATTGGTAAATCCTGACTTCTTAACTGCTTTCCCGGGGACATCCTTCGTCACGACCACCGCACCCACAACCGTGCCATCAAAACTTTGATCCGCCATCTTAAAGTTGATTGGCGCATAAACTGTTTGACCTGCCCCGACCGTAACGCTTTCTTGTGGGACTTTCACAATTTTACGAAGGTCCATCGCTTTAGCGAGTGAATCGTTATTATGGCCACTATCATACCCAACAACTAAATTGTTATTGGTAAAGCCCTGTTCAACTGACACATGAAAAGTTGCTTCGGCTGCAGATGTATTTTGAATATAAACAACGCCACCAAATTTTTTACCCGGTTGCGTTTTAATATTCCAGGTTGTTGACCCGTCGTCTTGTTGACCATCGATTGCCGAGAGTGCGACTGAAAACTCAGGCTTGTTGTTACTATAGTCATCAGCAGCGACCGCTGTTGTTTGAACAATAGTAGCCGCTAACCCAAGCATCGTCCCCACTGATAATGCCTTTATTACTCTCATCCCAAATTCCTCATGTTATTCCAAAAAACTAGTGATATTATACCATTCCGCGGGAACACTTACTTTATTTCTGTGCCTCTATTTTTCGACCAACAAAAAAGGATGTCTCATTTCTGAGACATCCATATCTAATTAACTATTCGACTTCAGCAACTTCTTCTTCGGCTTCGTTACGGAACTGGGCAATGTACCCAGCAGCTGCAACTACTGCACTTAACAAACTTACTGCACTCATGAATACTGCCATTTTCCAGTCCTCCTATCACCGATTGCTTACTTTATATACTTATCATACAGCAGCTAACTTAAAAATTTAAAAACGCCCCAAAATCAAGCTATATCGGGCCTATTATGCCTTGTGAAATTATGATTATGGCAGCACGCTCTCAAAATCGTTCAGTTTTGGGACATTCCCGTTTCATAACAAAAAGGTGTGAACCACCTTCCAGTAGTCCACACCTTCTTATCAATTAAGCTTCTTTGTCATCATTCTTGCGACGCTTAGCAGCGACCAAGAACAAGCCCAACAAAGCCATCGTACCAGCAACCGTCAACCAAACTTGTTGATCAACACCAGTTTCTGGCAACTTATTTTCTGCAGTCACCGTTGGCACCGTGTTATCACGAACTACCAACGTTGGGTGCATCGTTGTGATGATACCAGCAGAAACGATTGGCGCTGCAGCTGCTGTCGCAATTGCAGTATCCTTCTCGTTCGCTACGGCAATCATCGCAACCGCAATTTCACTAGCTGTGGCACCATTAGCAAGCAACTCGTTTAGGTGTTGCTTTGCTGGCGTCATCTTACCAGTGCTTACAACCGTCTTGGCGTCCTTAACTTGGGCATCGTATGCGGCTTGCGCAGCATCCTTTGCCTTGTTGTAGGCCGTCAAAGCGTTTTGCAAATCAGTAGCCGTTGCATTTGGATCACCAGCCAACGCAGCTAGCTTATCAGCTGCCGCTTGTAACGACTTGCTATCTGACAAGTATGCAGGAACCTTTGCTTCAGACTTGGCCGTCTTCTTAGCCGTTGCCAACGCAGCTTGTGCCTTAGCAACCGTTTCGTTCAACGACTTCGTAGCAGCCTCGATATCAGCCGTCGTTGCCTTACCGGCAGCAGCGTCCTTAATCAATTGTGCTAACTTATCCTTTGCCTTTTGCACGGCATTGTTGTCTGACAAATTCTTTGCACCGGCAGTTTGACCTGACTTCTGTGCCGCCTTAATGGCCTTGTCACGCGCATCAGTTGCCTTTGTAACGGCTTCTTGCAATGACTTTGCAGCTGCTTGCACATCCGCCGTCGTTGCTTCGCCCTTGGCAGCCTTTGCAATGATGTTATCTAGTGCTGATTGTGCGTCCTTCACTGATGACTCATTAGCAACTGCACCCTTATCAACTGACTTTGCAGTTGATACAGCTTGGTTGCGTGCATCGGTTGCCTTTGTAACGGCTTCTTGCAATGACTTTGCAGCTGCTTGCACATCCGCCGTCGTTGCTTCACCCTTGGCAGCCTTTGCAATGATGTTATCTAGTGCTGATTGTGCGTCCTTCACTGATGACTCATTAGCAACCGCACCCTTATTAACTGACTTTGCAGTTGATACAGCGGCATCACGATCTGACTTAGCTGACTTAACGGCATCTTGCAAGGCTGTCATCGCATCCTTGATGTCTTGTGTCGAAGCCTTACCAGCTTCAGCATTCTTCAAAACATCAGCAAGCTTGCTTTGGGCATCCTTCACAGCCGTTTCACCGTTGACTGGTGAAGTTGCGACATTATTCGCATCCTTCACCGCTTGGTCACGATCTGCTTGTGCACTCGCAACAGCCTTATTGTAATCAGAAACCGCCTTGGCAACTTCTTCAGCTGATGCATCCTTGTTAGCCAAAACCTTGTTCAAATCACTTTGGGCATCCTTCGTGTCTTGATCAACTGCATCCGCGTTCTTCGTGTAGTTCACCACGAATTGTTGGATTTCAGCATCTTGACCCGGTGCTTGTTCACCAAGCGCTGACGCCATCGTGGCAATACCATCACGTACTTCAAGCGCTTGTGCAATCACAGCCTGCTCGTCGAACGTCGCACTGCCACCAGCAACATCATTGTTATCAAAGAACTTATTAGCCTTCAAAGCCTCTGCCCATGTTGCGTACGTCTTACCATCAGGTCCCGTAACCGTGTATGAGTAACCAGCCTTCTTCAAACTTGCATCCGTCACTGAACCAAGCTTCGTCTTGCCAGTCCAGTTCGTATCAGAAGCCCCGTTTGTTTGGGCAATCAAGTTTGATGACAAGTTAGACTTCACAATTACCTTTTGATCATTCTCTGGTGAGTAAACAACTACAAAGTTGTTATCATCTGTCGTAAACGTTGGGTTAGCGGCCACTGCTTCAGCCAACGTACCATATACCTTGTTGTCAGGTCCGACAACTTCGTATTGGTACCCGTCGACCTTCAAACCAGCTTCGATTGCATCAGGCACAACCACAGAAGCACCTGTATAACCTGTTGAAATAACATTCTTCAAGTTATCAACAACGGAAGCAATGGTTGGCAACTTACGAGCAGCTGCATTACCAGCCGTCGTTTGCTTAGCCGCATCTGTCAACGTAACCGCTGCTGCTGCGTTAACCGCATTTGGATCAAATGAAACCACTGCGTCAACACCAGCTGGCAAACCAGCTACCGTGTACGTACCATCGGCGTTCTTAGCCACCGTCAATCCTTGCGTATCCTTATCATCCATCTTCACTGAGACAACGTCACCAGTCTTTGGATCCACGTAAGAAATAATTGGCGTGTAACCCGTCTTATCAGTCACCTTAACGGTTGCCGTATCACCCGTTACAACTGGTGATGTCACTTCAGCAACTGGCACCTGCACAACTTCAAGTGTTGCACCGGCCTTCACCTTCGTGCTTGGCAACTTGTAGTGGATAGCACCATCTTCACCCTTAACCGCGTTTGGCAAAACCTTCTCTGTCGTGCCGTCAGCGTTGTGGATAAAGACAACTGGTGTCTTACCATCAACTGATGGAATGTCCAAATCAGCAACATCATCACCTTCACCAGCCGTAACACCCGCTGGCTTGGTAACTGGTGTGTTCACCACATCCAATTGCTTTTGAGCGTTCTCAACGTCAGCCTTACTTGACTTTGGATCGTCCAAAACCTTTTGCAAGTTATCAGCTGCGTTTTGCACATCCTTAGGCAACGTCTTATCCGATTTCTTCACCGCATCCAAATCAGCTGCCGCCTCTTGCTTAGCCGTATCCAAAGCTTGTTGGGCCTTGTTTTCAGCTTGCGTCAAGGCAGTTTGCGCATCCTTGATTTCTGAAGCCGTGGCCGTTGAACCATCAGCCAACTTATCTTGCAACGCCTTCTTGGCATCAGCGACAGCTTGGCTATCGCTCATGTTATCAGGTACGTTTGCAACAACTTGCTTAGCCAAATCTTGGGCATTCTTCAATGCCGTTTCAGCATTTGACTTTGCTGTGTTGTAGGCGTTTTGCGCCTTATCCAAGTCACTTTGAGTGCTGTTCGCATCCTTGGCTACCTCAGCCAACTTAGCTGCCGCATCGTTCAGTGACTTATCATCAGCCAATTGCGTTGGAACTGATGCATCAACGTCGTCCTTGTTCTTTTGCAACGTTGCGGCTGCATCATCAATTGCTGTTTGCAAAGCAGTTTGAGCCTTGTTAATCGCATCCGTTGATCCTTGATCATTTGACGCATCCTTCAAAGCCTGTTGCATCTTAGCTTGCAAGTCAGCAACCTTGTTGTTGTCCAACAAACCAGCTGGCACTTGCGTCTCCGTTGCCGTTGACACTGCCGTTTGACGAGCTTGCTTAGCATCAGCAACAGCCTTGTTCAAATCGTTCATTGCCGTCTTGATATCTGAAGCAGTGGCGCTACTATCACCAAGCTTCTTTTGCAAAGCCGCAATTTGATCAGCAACTTCACCTGAAACAGGGGCCGTTGCATCAAGTGCTGACTTTGCTGCCGTAACTGCATCAGAACGAACACCTTGCTGTTCAGCGACAGCAGCCGCCAAGTCTTGCTTGGCTTGGTCGATGGCAGACTTTGTCGCAGCATCAGCCGTCAAGTCCTTGGTCAAACCTTGTACCTTAGCAATCGCATCCTTGACTGCATCAGAATCCTTAACAGACGCTGGTACATCAGTTACAGCCTTGTTAGCCGCTGCTGCCGCACCTTCTTGCGCTGACTTGGCTGCCGTAACAGCGTCATCAAGGGCCTGTTGTGCAGCCTTAACGTCAGTTGCCGTAGCAGTTGCTGAATTAATCGCGTCATTCAAGGCTGCCTTCGCATCTGTCACGTTCTTATCATCCAGCAAGTTTACTGGCACATTCGTCATATCAGACATCGCCGTGTTCTTCACATCAGCCAAGTCTGATTGGGCTTGCTTAATTGCATCGTCAAGCGCCTTTTGCGCGTCCTTGATGGCTTGCGTTGTGCCCTTATCAGCTGCTGCATTAGCCAAGGCGTCTTGCAACTTATCTTGCAAATCTTGGACCGTCTTAACATCTTGTACATTGGCAGGCACAACATCGCTAGTGGCATCATTCACAGCCTTGCCACGCGTCGTCGTCTCAGCTGACACTGTATCCGTCAACTTCTTCGTAGCATCCGCGATTTGCGTTGCCGTTGCTGTACCTGAATCAAGCAACGTCTGCAAGTCCTTAGCAGCATCGACAACGGCCTTTTCACCAGAAACTGGCGCCGTCTTACCCAAGGCAGACTTGGCAGTTGCCGTCACATCGGCCAACTTGTTATCAGCCGCTTGCTCAGCTGACTTCAATGACGCAATGGCGTTATCAATGTCAGTCTTAGTAGCCGTCTCTGAATCAATCAAGTTTTGCAAAGCATCCGTTGCGTTCGCAACCGCTGCATTATCTTGCCAGGCCTTGTTATCGTTAGCTGTCTTAACTTCTTGCTTAGCTTGATCCTTAGTGTCAGCCAACAATGATTGAGCACCCTTTACAGCTTGATCCAAATCAGACTTCGCCTTATCAATCGCTTCCTTAGAAGAATCAGGGCTGCTCAACACATCGTTCAAAGCCGCTTCTTGCTTTTGCACATCCGCATCATCTTGCACGTTGGTTGGTACCTTGTTCAAAGCTGACTTAGCTGCATCCGTTGACTCACTCAAAGTTGAGTTGGCCGCCGTAACAGCTGATTGCAAAGCAGTCGTCGCCTTCAAGATATCAGCCGTCAATGCATTCTTATCAGCAACTTGGCCGTCCTTGGCCGCTGCATCAACAAGCGCTTGCAAGTTCGCTTGCGCTGCCTTAACAGTTGCATCACCCGCAACATTGGCTGGCACATTCGCAATGGCATCGTTAGCACCGTTATTAGCAACGGCACGCTTTGCCGTCGCTGCATCAACCGCGTTTTGCAACGTTTCTTGAGCTGCATTCAATTGTGCCAAAGAAACCAACTTGTTAGCTGGATCCAACAACTTATCCAAAGCCGCTTGGGCTTCAGCAACTGAAGCTTCATTCTTGACCGTCGTCGTATCAACTGGGGTTGCAGCCAATGCCTTCTTGGCATCGTCAATTGCCTTATTAGCGATGTCAACCGCATCATTGACCGCCTTCTTAGCAGCATCGATTTGTGAAGCCGTTGCGTCCTTATCAGCCAACTTATCCTCAAGTGCTTGCTTAGCCGCTGCAACTGAAGGGTCTTCAGCAGTTCCCTTCATTTCAGGATTCTCCAAATTAGTAACAACCTCTTGTGCAGCTGACTTAGCAGTGTTCAAAACTTCTTGTGCCTTGCCCATTGCTGTGTTGTAAGCATTTTGCGCATCCTTCAAGTCACTTGCCGTCGCATTCTTATCTTCAGCAACCTTCTTCAAGTTAGCAAGCGCGTCCGCAGTTGCTGTGTCATCAGAAATGTTCGTGTCAATCATTGTTTTATCAGCTGTTGACTTTGCAGTCTCCAAATCTGATTGCGCCTTTGCAACCGCAGTATCGTAAGCATTTTGTGCATCTGACAATGCGCTTGCCGTTGCATTCTTATCAGCGGCCGTGTTGTGCAAAGCCGTTAACAAATCAGAAACATTCTTGTTGTCTGAAACATTCTTTGGCACCGTCACATCAGCTGCTGCATCCTTTGCATCTTGCAACTTGCCTTGTTCAGCCTTAACGGCATCATCGTAAGCTTGTTGCGCGTTTGCCAATTCAGTAGCTGTCGCATCTGGGTTAGTTGCAACCTTCTTCAAGTCGGCCAACTTACCAGCCACAACCGTATTGTCAGTCATGTTTGTTGGCGCTTCTAATCCATTGGCAGTATCCTTGGCTGTTTGCAACTTGGCTTGCTCATCAGTAACTGCCTTCTTGTATGCATCTTGTGCCTTGCCCAAAGCTGTCTGCGTTGCGTTTGGATCAGTCGCAACCTTCTTCAACGCTGTCAACGCATCGTTAACCACGTCATTGTCGGTCATGTTCGTTGGCACACTAAGCTTGTTTGCTTCATTCTTATTTGCTTGCAACTTAGTCTTAGCATCCGCAATCGCTGTCGCCAACGCTGTGTTAGCAGCATCGATATCTGCTGACGTACCAGCGTTGTTAGCAGCCTTATCCAATGCCTTTTGCAAAGCAGCCTTCTTGATAGCTACGTCTGACGTCTCATCAGCCGCTTGATCACTCAAGTTAACTGGTACAACCATTTGTGCGGCGTCATTAACTGACTTAGCACGAACAGCTGAGGCATCGGCTACTGCCTTCGTTAAGGCGTTTGTAGCATCAGCAATTTGTTCTGCCGTAGCATCGGTCTTGGTCAAATCAGTCAACGCCTTGGCCGCATCAGCAATCGTGCCGTCTCCAGCAGCTTCCATACCATATGGTGCAGTTGCACCGGCCGCAGCCGTTGCCAAATCAATTGCTTGTTGACGGTTCTTTTCAGCAGCCGCAACGGCTGAATCCAATGCTGACTTAGCCGCATCAATTTGCGTCTTAGTTGACATTTCTGGTTTCTCCAACAACGCATCCAAAGCAGATTGTGCATCTGTCACGGCCGTCTCAGTTGCAACCGCAACTGGAATTGACTTCATTGCAATCGAAGCGTTTGACGTTGACGTTGCAAGAGCATCTTGTGCGTTAGCGACTGCTTCAGCCAATTCAGCTTGTGCTTTGGCAATATCTGTTGCTGTTGACGTTGAATCCGTACCCAAAGCCTTTTGCAAAGCCGCTTCAGCTTGTTGCACCTTCGTATCGTATTGGACGTTCACAGGCACCTTAGCCAAAGCGTTCTTAGCAGAATCTTGCACATCAGCCAACGATTGCTTAGCTGAGGCTACCAATGAGGCCAACTTAGCTGAAGCTGAGGCTACAGCTGCTGTCGTGCCCGTATCAGCATTGGCTGCTTCAATCGCTGATTGTAATGCTGCCTTCGCATCATTAATGTCCTCGTTATCAGACAAATCAGGTGTTACCGATCCCAAAGCATCTGACGCCGTATCCATTGCAGCATCACGTGCCTTTTCAGCAGATGCAATGGCACCCGTCAATGCATCTTGCAAGTTCTTAATATCTGCTGTTGACGCCGTTGAGCCATCTGCAATAGCATCCGTCAGTGCCTTCTTAGCAGCAATAACTTGTGCTTCTGATGAGACAGGTGCAGTCGCTGGCATGTTCTTAGATGCAGAATCCTTCGCAGCTGCCAACGTCGCTTCGGCGGCTGACTCAGCGTTTGTCAACGCCTTAACGGCTGCATCGATGGCTGTCTTAGTTGACGTCTCAGGCGCATCCAACAACTTTTGCAACTTGTCATTTGCAGCCATGACATCTGTATCAGAAACCAAGTTCTTTGCAATGTTCGTTTGTGCTGTCTTGGCGTCAGACGTTGACGTGCGCAAAGCAGTTTCAGCTGCCGTCTTCGCATTTTCATAAGCTGACTTAGCATTCTTCAAATCATCAGCTGTTGCGTAATCGCTGTTAGCAGCATCAAGCAAGTTTTGTGCAGCTGTATTCAAAGCAGTGTTATCCGCCAAGTTAGTTGGTACTGTCGCTACAACATCAGTCTTGGCACTTGCAAGATCTGTCGTAGCAGTAGCCAGTGCCTCATTCAAACCACGCGTTGCAGTTTCAATATCTGCCGTTGTGCCATTTGCTAGTTGCTTTGCTAATTCAGCAACCGCCTCACCTAAGGAAGTATTCGCATCCTTCGCTTGATCAGCCAAGTTAGCTGGAATTGACACAGCATTTGCATTCTTAACCGCCGTGTCACGGGCTGCTTGAGCAGTTGTGATTGTATTTTGCAAGTTTGCAATCGCAGTATTCAACGCGCCGTTAGTTGGATCTGAATTGTCGGCCGTTGCATTCTCTAATAGATCATCCAACGCTTTTTGTGCAGCTTGAACTGTTGATTCGTTCTTAACATTCAACGTCTTTGATGAAGTTGATAGGTTAGAACCAGACGTAATTAACTTTTGACGTTGATCACGCATCAAATCAATCGCTGATTGCAAGTTCGCTTCCGCGCTCTTCAAAGCCGTCTTGGTAGCTGTTGTACGCGTTGATCCGTTACCATCTGCATCCGTGTACTTTTCTGATCCATCCATCAAAGTATTCAAGGCTGTTTGGGCATCCAAAACGGCTTGCGCAACTGCCTTTTGATCATCCGTTGCACCTGCATCGGCAACCGTGTTTTGAGCTGCAGTAATCATGTCTGGAACAGTTGTAGTGGCCTTGCCATCTGAATCAGTTACAGTCCCTGACGTCAAAGTTTTTGTAACATTTTCTCGCTCGGCGTTCATAGCATCTGTTGCAATTGCTTCTGCAGCCGTCAATTCAGCAATCTTTGCTGTAATTTGTGCTGCAGTTGCATCACCGCTAGTCAACAGTTCATTCAATTCAGCTGACTTCGTCTGAACTGCAGTATCATCCTTGATGTTGGTTGGAATACCGTTAATTGCATCGGTACCTGCCTGAATCTGCTTAGCAACAGCCCCTTGAGCTGTCTTTTCAGCAGACTTCAAGTCATTAATGGCCGTAGTAATTGCGGCTGTTGTGCCCTCATTATTAGCAGCGTCCGCAACAGCCTTATCCAAGGCAGCCAAAGCATTCTTAACAGCCTCTACAGACTTAACAGAATCTGGCACATTTTCAGCCGTCGTCGCTGCTGCATTTGCAACATCACGATCTGCCTTAGCTTGTGCAACTGCTTGCTCCAATGCTTGTTGCAAGTTCTGCAATTGCGTAGCCGTCGTAGTCGTATCGTCGGCAGACAACGCCTTGGTAATTGCGTCCTTGGCATTCTTCACATCTGTCTCTTGGTCATATGGTGATGTCACCGTCTTAGCCAACGCTGCCTTCTCAGCATCCTTGGCATCTTGTAATGCTGTTTGTGCCTTAGAAACCGCCGTGTTCAAATCAGTCAATGCCTTCGCAATGTCTTGCGGCGTTGCGTTAGCTGGCAAGTTGTTGATTACGTTTGCTGCTGCCTTAACACTGGCATCGTCAGAAACATTTGATGTTGTCGTATCAGTTGCCTTAGTAGCTGCATCCTTCGCAACGTCCTTCATGGCATCCGTCAACTTCTTCTCAGCTGCTGCGATATCCGCGATTGAAGCTGTTGATCCATCAGCCAACAACCCATCAAGATCACTCTTAGCGTTCTTAACTGAATCAGCATCAATCAATGAGGCTGCCGTGTCAGTATCGTTCTTAACGGCTGACTTCACGGCCGTGTCAAGTGACTTCTTCGCAACTTCAACCGCTTGAATAGCCTTAGCAACATCTTCTGGCGTTGATTGTGTGTCAGCCATGATTGTCGTCAAATTCTTTTGTGCGGCATCCAACTTTGAACCGGCGTTAGCCACATCAGCATTCTTAGCAACTGTCGTGTTGGCAACGGCCGCTTGATCCGTGTCAACAGTCGTGTTTGTGTCACCACCCACAGTCTTCAACGTGTCCTTTAGGGCATCACTCTTTGCCTTAATATCAGCCAATGAAGCCGTATCAGGCAAGTTGTTAAATGCAGTTTGGGCATCCTTAACAGCTGTGTTGTCCTTAGCAATGGCATTAACTGCATCTGAGTTAACAGCCGTTGACATAGCATCCTTAACAGCATTATCCAACTCTGACTTCGCTGTGTTCACTGCATTAACAGCCTTAGCAATATCATCAGTTGTAGCCGTCTTGTCAGCCAAGACCGTCTTCAAATCTGCTTGAGCAGTATCCAAGGCACTGTTCTTAGCCTTTACCGTCGCATCCTTTGCCGCCGTCATATCAGCGATTTGCGTTTGCTCTGAGTCAGCGTCGCCGTTAGCAGTTGTTGCGGCATTCTTAACTGCCGTGTTCAACTTCGTCTCAGCATCGGCAATCTTCGTCATATCACCTGATGTCATGGCATCGTTCAAATCTGAAATTGCTGATGCAACCGTTGTATCAGACTTTGCCAATGCGTTAACATCTGGCGTCAAATCGTTCTTCTTCACAGCTGCCACAACAGCATCCGTGTAATCCTTTTGCGCTGACTTAACCTTTGCGACTGCTGTTGCAATGGCGTCAGTCGTTGCAGCCGGATCAGCTGCCAACAAGTTCTTCAATTCTGTTTGCGCTTGATCCAATGCACCTGACTTGGCAGTTACATCGGCATCGTTTGCTGATGGCATGTTAGCGACAATCTTTTGCGCGTTATCTGCATCAACATTAGCTTGCTTCGCTGCGTCTGAAACGGCATTTTGTAGTGCTGTCTCAGCTGATGCAATCTTCGTCATATCACCAGACGTCAAAGCATCGTTCAAACCGTTAACAGCTGTCTCGATTGCTGAACCAGGAGTTGCCAAAGCAGATACGTCGTCAGTAACGTCGTTCTTCTTAACAGCTGCGATAACCTTAGCATCGTAGTCGTTCTTGGCGTTATTAACTGCCGTAACTGCAGCTGCAATCTCATCTGACGTTGCTGTGCCTGACTTAACAAGCGTTGCCAACTCAGCTTGCTTTTGGTCCAAAATCGTACCAGCTGCCGTAACTGCAGCATCCTTTGCTACTGACATCTTTGCGACAACATCCTGTTCAGCATCCGCTGTATTACCAGCAGCAGTAGCTGCAGCGTTAATAGCGCTCTTCAAACCACTTTCAGCCGTTGCAAGGTCAGTCAAAGTTCCATCCGTCAAAGCCTTCTTCAACGCAGTTACCGCAGTATTCACGGCTGCGTCTGAGGCCGCCAGACCAGCGACTGCCTTCGTGTCATCGTTCAACGTCACTGCGTTCTTAACAGCTGACTCGTAGGCACGCTTCTTATCATCCAAAGCCTTAACAGCCGTGACGATTGCAGCAACTGAAGCCGCCGGAACCGCTGCCAAAACGTTTTGCAATTCAACCTTGGCTCCGTCCAAATCAGATGCTGCCGTCTTTGTGGCATCATCATTGGCAGACGTAACCGCAGCTTGATCGGCAGTCACTTGATCCAACAAAGTGTTTGCGGTGTTCTTTACGCCGTCAACCAAGCTTGCTTCCTTAGCCGCGATATCAGCAATCGTGCCCGCCTTCGTAGCGTCTTGCAAAGCTGTTTGCAAGCCAGTCAAATTAGCATCCTTCAAATCAGCAACGCCATTTGCGTTAGTGTTTGCTGCAGCTTGAACAGCCTTATCCAAAGCGTTCTTAGCGTCAGTTACCGCTTGTGTGGCTTGGTTAATCTTTGTTTGATCGCCTGACTTCAATGCTGAAGTCAAATCGGCCACCTTTGAATCAAGGGTTGCCTTGTCGGCCTTCACTGTTGCATCACTAGCTTCCGTTGTCGTAGCTAACTTAGCGGCATCATCGGTAACAGCCTTTTGAACTGCTGTCGCATAATCGGTCAATGCCTTATTTAAGTCATCCGTTGACTTTGACCCGTCAGTCAAACCTGCAACTGCATCAGCAATGGCTTGCTTAGCAGTCGTAAGTGCCGTGCTAGTCAAGTTATCTGGGTAAGAAGCTAGGTTACCAGCAACAGTCTTAGCTGTTGTTTGATCTGCAACTGCTTGTTGCACAGCTTGATCATAAGCCGCCACGGCCTTTTGGACTGCATCTTGCGTTGTTGCACTTGCCAAGGCTGTTTGCAACGTAGCCGCAGCCTTGACAACAGCGCTGTCCTTCGCAACGTTAACATCATGGTTATCTCCGGCCTTTGTTGCATCAACCATGTAGATGACATTAACGGCCTGGTTCAAACCGGTTAGTGTCGTTGCTTCAGCCAAATCAAAACTCTTTTGAACTGGCAAATAACCTGAAACAGCTGGCAATGAGTCAAACGTTAAAGTGCTGTCCGCGTCAGCTACCGTACCGTTCACGTCAGTTTGTACAGTCTTCACATCTGTTAGCTTCGTACCATCAGACGTCACGCCAGTCACAGCACCAGTTGCTTGGGCAATGTAATTAATTACAATTGTCGCGTCATTTCCAAGTGTTACTGCTTGAATGCCATCCGTTGTATTAGTCTCAGACTTACCTGATTTATCAGTGGTTGTCACAATAGTCTTATATGTCGATCCATCACGTACAATCTTTGTAACTGTCTTCGTACCATTAGAATCCGTTTGCGTCACTGTATAGCCTGCGTACTTATATCCTTGTAACGTAGGTACGACACCGTTAAACGACTTACCGTCATCGCTCATACCAGTTGTACCATCAGCTGACAAAGTTAACGTGTTACCGGCATTAATAACCATTGAGGTTCCATCCATCAATTGGTTACCGGCCGCATCGACATATGAAATCTTGTTATTCGTTGTCGCCAATTGCAAATCAAAGTTCTTAATCGCTGTTCCCATGACGTTCATGGCACCGCCACCAGTTGATGACAAAACGGCAACAGACATTGATGTAATGCCCTTAGTTCCGACAGTAAATGACTTATCATACTTTCCCATTACAACGTGCAATGTTCCGGTACCATCACCATTGGCCGTAAAGGTTGCAGTCACCGTGTTCTTGTAGTTGTATGACTTACTTACTAGGCTGTTTGTTTTTTCACCCTTCGAAGGAGTACTAAACGTTCCACCACTAAATAAATCCGCAGCATTCGACGCTTTAATCGATCCCAAATCTGCAGTGTTTGATAAAGTACCATACGCCACCATTGACTTTGTGTCAGCAGCAACCATGCTTCCATTTGCATCAGTATTACGGACCCCTACGACGTTGTAGTCAGCTTCCCAACCACTTGAAAGGAATCCAGCACCAATGCCCTTGGTTGCATAAATGCTGACCGCATCTTTAAATTCAGACTCGGTATTAGGCCAAAAATCAATTCCCCAATTAAAGGCGTTTGAAACGCCGGCAATTCCAAGGCCTCCACCGTTTTTACCAGCAGTTGCAACCTTATCCGGCGCAACTGGCAAAAGTCCTAGCCCGATAAAGTCACCCATAATCGTTTGATCGTGAGTCAACGCAGCCAAATCAATATCAAAATTGATGCTCCAATTCTTAGTCATGTCGACCATGTTTTGGAAGGCATATGCACCAGTTTGGTTGTTAGCATTTGTCAATGCAACCGTGCCATCCTTTGCAACAACCGAACCAGCTGCTGCCATGTTTCCTGATGGTGTGAAGTAACTACCAGCGATTTGACTCGTAACCGTCAAGTGGTGTGGGTCGTTAGTCGCACCATTTGTGCCAGCGTATGAGCCGTAGCTGCCAGCCTTGTTATTGGCATCTGCTACCTTAGCAATTGTGCCAGCCGTTGATGCTGAGACCGTTGCTTGCGCCAAAACAGCACGCATCGTCACAACTGAACCAGCTGCCTTAGCAGACTCAGCTGAAGACATCATTGATGACATCGCAACTGAATCGTGACCATTCACAACAGGCGCAACTGATGATGCAACACTGTCAACAGAAGCAACTGTACTTTCAACAACTACTGAAGAACTCTCAACAGACGGTGAAACGCTGGCAACTGGCGTAACTGATGCAGAGACACTTGAAGAAGCCTCAACTGAAGCGGAAACGCTTGCTGGGGCTACAGAGCTCTCGACATCTGATGATGAACTAACTGCTTCGCTGGCAACTACTGAAGAAACCACTTCAGATGATGCGCTAACTTCAGTCACAGCTGGTACTTCAGATGCGACCGAAGAAACTGATGCAGAGGCTGACAACGTCACCGTCGTTGCTGATTGTGACGTTGCAGCTGCTTGGTCAACCTTAACGACGGCTGGATCTGTTCCTGACGTCGTATTTGCAACTTGGTCAGCAGAGGCTGTGCCTTCAGCCATCGCAACGGCACCCAAGATAGATACGGCAGTAATTCCTGCAACCATCCACTTCTTGCCGGCCTTATACATTTTGTAGTGCTCTTTTGCGATGTAATCTGCTTCGCTCAAAATCTTGTTATTTTTCATACTAAGCTTTCCCTCTCTTGTATCCTGAAAAATATCTATATCAACGCCAATTTCCAAACTGTTGATTATAGTGATTTATTTCTGAAATCTACTTCCGGAACAAATCACTACAATCAACCTTGTGCAGTCTGAAAATCAGGTTCGATATAACACAACTATCCGATAAATAATCAATTCTTTCTGGAAAGTGCCAAAATTAACACAAATCCCGAAATAACTTTATATATTTTAAGACCCAAATATGAATTTTCTTTGAAAAAAGTCTCGTTTCACTTACTTATTGTCCACTGAATCGTAACGCAACGTATGATAGTCAAAACGAACTTGATCAGGCCCGTACGCCTTCGTTAAATTCGTCTCCTCAATCACCTTGCGAATACGATGAACACTCACATGTAAATCTTTTGCCATTGCAGCGACACTGGAATATCGGTGTTCCCCATCAATCACATATGGACCGCTTTCGGAATACGTATCCCAAAGTTGTTTCCCTAATGAAGCAACTTCAGCATTCATAATGTCACCATCATATTTGCTAGCCACAGCTAATAATTGTGGTACCCAATTCATGATAGTCCTCCCGATTTTTTAACTTTTATCTGTTGATAGTTTACGCGCCAGTGACCACTCTTTTTTAAAACGGTCAAAAATTGCGCTAAAAACGGATTAAAAGTAAGTAATTCACACCAATTCACGTTAAAATGGCCACAAAACCGGTCAAATCTGGGACAAAAAAATCCATGTAAACCAAAAAATCCCAGCTATAAGACAGCGGTTTTTCGTTCTGTCTTATAGCTGGGATTTTTAATGTGTTTTCTATGGTTTAACCTTCAAAGCGAACGCCACGTAACAAGTCCATCACGTCACGGTAGTCATCACGATTTGCATCAGTCGCCGTTAGTTTGTTTTCACAAATATTAAGTGTTTCAGTTGCACCGACCGACAATGGGACACCGGCAATTGAGCAGACTTCACACTTCGGTACAATTC
The DNA here is from genome assembly GCF_045799135.1 of Weissella sp. MSCH1. Taxonomy (NCBI): domain Bacteria; kingdom Bacillati; phylum Bacillota; class Bacilli; order Lactobacillales; family Lactobacillaceae; genus Weissella; species Weissella sp. MSCH1. The sequence goes on from NZ_JBJMBA010000044.1 coordinate 41,241, forward strand.
AGTCACGTAGCTACGTACCTTAGTCAAATCTGTCTTTTTCATAATTTCATCAGTCAACACCGGCTCCATCTTTTCAAGTAATTGACTAATCGCAATATACTCAGCTGGATATGTCGCAACAGCCAACTCCAAATGAACTTCTTGGAAGAACGTCACTAGCTCTGGTAACGTATCCAAGCCAAAGTGTGCAACCTGCGCATGAATGCTAGCAATAACCTCGTTCATAAAGTCATTACTACTTTCTTGAAACGCCGTTAACGAACCAGAAAAAGTCGTTAGCAACTGTTGCAGTTCAGCTCCAGTCGTCTCACTATTTTGGAAACCAGCTTCTAAGGCGTCATACACGTTTGCCAAACTAGGGTCTTGTCGCGCCGGTTCGTAGGCCGTTAAGAAATCGGCAGCAATGCGGCGCAACATCTCCGGGTGATTTTCATTAAGTTCAACCTTCAAATGACGAATCAAATTACGCAAGTTGGTTAAATCGGCACCCAGTTTATTGACTGAATCAGGTCGCGCATCGTTCAGATTAATAATCGCTTCTGTGACTTCCTTCTTCGCTGTAATAAAGGTCGGGTGTGACTCAACGTGCCAGGTTGTCGCTAAATCTTCTAGCCCCTTGATCACGCCCATGGCGAAGGCTTTGAGTTCAGCTGGTTGAATGACTGAACAATTCCACCCATTATTTTCGACATCCGCTAGCTTAGCCTCCGCCGTCATTTGCAGCAAGCTTTGCCCGTCAGGCACTTGATCAAACGTCCGTTGCAAAGCGCGGTGGGCCGCGTCTGCCAAAGCATCATACATCGACTTTGTACGATTTAAGTTATTCATCTTGTTCCTCCCACAGTGTTAATGTCATCATGATATTACGGCAATTGTACCGCCAGCGGAACACGCAAAACAAGCAAAACGTTTTGGTCACAAATCACTAAAAAAACCACGCATATCTGCGTGGTTTTTTTAGTGGTTGTTAAGATAGAGATAATTGTGCCTGAATACATATCTCAAGCACAAACCCATCTTACACAAATTATTGCAACGAAAATCATTTTGTCTCAAAATTGAGTGAATATCGCGCACTTTTAGTATGTAATTATCGCAATTCAACGCCAGCTTCGCGTGCTAATTGACGTAAGTCCGCTGTGTCCATATTTAAATCTGCTCGTAACCGGGCAAACGTAATATTAGGCTTGGCTGCAACGCGTTCTTGAATCCGGGCAATTTGGGTTTGGCGGAAGCCGTTCGTATGCGTCCCCGCATTCTCAATCTTCACACCAAATTCCGCCGCCGTTGACGTACCAAACGTATAGTTCAACTGACCAACCCCAGTTGACATTGCTGAATAATCTGCCATCATATTTCTCCACCATTTTTAAGATAGCCTTATCATACAAGTCATATATGCATAGTTTATGACTGCTTTGGCGTTAAATCTGGTTTTATTTATGGCTAATCCGCATAATTTCCTCATAAAATGAGCTATTTAATTCTGGTACGTCTGATGTTATCTTATTAACCATTTGTGTCACAATATCACCAACATCCCGTCGACTCTCAACCACATCACGAAAAGTCGACAATACAATATAGCGTAACTTTGTATTTGATTCTTCAACCTGCGCGTACAGGTCCATTAAGATTGTTAAAACCGTTTGCTTTTTTTCTACCATTTTTATATCCCCTATGACGTCAGTATAAATGCCCGTTACTTTCATATCCGCTTTGGCCTAAAATTGGGTCAATTTTTTGCATTATCTGCACGCTTAAGAGGTTCCAGGTCAAAAATTCACTAAATCGTTCTATACGTGGGACAAATTGGGCACTCATAACACATCTTTTCTCCACAATACCGGTATAATTAACGCAGTGGTTTTAAAAGAAGAGAGTGTTGTAACTATGTTATTAAGAGAAAAAATTAATGAAATCAGACAGGCAAAACGGGTCTCGATTGATCGCATTACGAAAACTGGTATTTCAAAAAACAAATATTATCGCTTCGTATCAGGTGAAGGTTCCCTCAGCATTGGTGACCTACAAAAATTAATCGAATTGCTGACCGTCTCACTATCAGAAGTCGTGGCAGACTCTAGCGAACGTGATCAACTGATTTTTAATGAATTCGGTGACTACTTTACCTTAGACGTCACCGAATATGAACGGCGCGCAAAAGATGCCGCTCGTCGCTATATGGCGACAAAGCTGACGGCCTATTATACGATTTCAACAGTATATGAATTAGGGGCCGCACATAAAAAAGATGAACCTACCTCAGATTATGTCGATGATCTGTACAATAGCTTGAAACGCCAAAAATTCTTTACTATTTTTGACTTGCAGGTATTCCGAATTTTAGTCCATTATCTATCAGTAGCCCGTTTTTTCAAGCTGTACCCAATCTTTACAACATCACTACTGACATACGAAGCGTACAATCCAGCTGACGGTATCGAATTAATGATTAAAATTCATGCAACCGCAATGACTTACGCAGTCAGCACGGCAGCTCGCGCACGTAAATATCTGGACTTTGTTTTGACCCAGGTATCTAATATGCGTGGTCGTCCCTTTGCAGGTGAATTCGCAATTATGAAACGACTCGCAAACATTTCACGACTCTACGTCATGGGCAATGTTGATGCTGCCCAACGCGCCTTCGATTCTTTCTTTGGGGCTGCTAAGCGTTTAGATATGGACCGACTTTACGTATCACCAAATATGCACACGTTCAACGTGTATTGGAAGAAATTAACTTCTCACGCACCTGAAAAGTTGCAACCAACAGACGCTGACACCGTCCTTGTTGGACTAGATGAATCGGTCGGTATCTCGTTCGCAGACGTCCCGATGGGTGCGGCTTTCGAATATATTATGAAGCTGAAAAAGTTGTCCGTTCATGAATTCGAGACGGCCGGTATGAGTCATTCTAAGATTTATCGGGTGCGGAAAAACTTAGCCGAATTTGACGTCAACGATTTATTTGCCGCCATGATGGCTGCCCGCTTAGACGTTCGTGACGTGGATGTTTACCTCACAACCAATTCAACTGCCTATGGACGCAGTCGCTTCGGTATGCGCCACTTATCAGTTGATGAAATGCAACTTGCTATCACTGATTACGAAAATTTGTATGCTGAGACTGGCTTTGATATTTACAAAGAAATTGCCTTAGAGTTCCGTGGTACCGTTTTAAAGCACACAGTGCCACATTGGCTACAGTCAGATGAACTGAAGCAACTCTCAGTAGACGTCGCTGAACATTGAGGCCGCTTCGATACATGGCATGAAGCGCAACAACGTCTGGCTGCTTGGCCAATGTTGAACCAGCCAGACTCGAATTTGATTAAACGTTGGATGGATCAAACGTTAGATTTCGGTCATTACATGGAGACATTCCGTTACCCATACGACCCGATCCTCATCAACTATGATTCACCTCTGATTCAGGCTGTCTTGAACAAAGATGCTGACCGGGCTGAAGCAATTTATGCACGTCAGTTTGCCGAATATCAGCATCGGCCAGACATGCACATCTACTTTAATTATCGCTGGCATATGCTCTTAAACGCCGAATTTATCAAAGTTCTTCGTGAAGGTTATGTCATTCCACTGACCATCGATAATTTGTTAAAAGATGTTGAAGTGATTACTGGGGAGCGCGATTTCATTCAACCATATCAAGAATTATTAACGATGTTAAAGGAAGTTTATCCCGTCTATTAAGATATAAAGAAACCCCGTTGCAATTCCTCAATTGGAATCGCAACGGGGTTTTTAATCTACATTTAATTAGGCAATTGGCTGAATAATTTGCGCCGCATTCAAACGAGCGACCGCATCAACTGCCTCAACAACTGCCGCTTGTGCATGTGTCGTTTCTGCTTCATCATCCAACAACTCACGTAAGTCCATCTTAGCTTCGTCAACCACTAAAACTTGATCGATATACGCCATCTCGTACTGTTCCTGTTTTTGCATCGTAAAACCATCTGGCACCACAATGCTCGTCATTGGATTGTACTCCATCGTCGCTTCACCATCCATCTCGTTCATCATTGTCGATGCTTGTTGCAATTGCTGGAACTTCTGACTAACATTCAAAGCCACAATATCCGACAACGCGTTTTCAACATGCTTGACAGCCTGTTCGACCTGGCCAATCGTTGCACCATCATCCATGGCTTCTTGCAGGGCCATCTTAGCATCCTCAAGTAATAGGACATGGTCAATGTATGCTTCTTCATAATCATCCGCATCAATATTGGCAAATCCAGCTGGCGCAGCAATCATATTAGCAGGCTCATGATCCAATGTTTGTGACCAAACATCGTCTGCTTGATACGTCATGCGACCATCGGCAACCTGCGTCGCTTGCTGTGCAACCATAAAGCGTTGCGCTTCATTTAAAGCTACTACCGCAGCTAATGCACGGCTGACGGCTTGTCCATGTTCGGCCAACGCACGCGTTGTCGCATTGTCATCGATAGCTTCCTGTAGCAACATTTTTGCTTCGTCAACAGCAACTATGGCGTCAGCATAACGCTCAGCATACGCTGCTTCATTAATATTAACTGTCCCGGCTGGCGCAACTAATTGATCAACTGGCTCTTCATCCAAAAAACTAGCGTAAGTTGTTCCCCAATCAGCCCAGTTAGCTGGCACATCGGCATCACGCGCTAACAGGTCGGCTGTCGGCGCATAATTCATAGCCACTGACTTCAAGTCAGCCACTGGCAATTGCTCTGGTGCTTGCATATCTCCAAGCTGGAAACCAGCAAATGATAATGGCACAATCGTCAAGGCCACCATGCCGATAGCTTGCGCAATGGCAACCACCAGTGTCGGCATTTCACCAACAATCGCATCCGTTCGATTAGCTTTCGTCCACTTCATACCATCAGCTAGCAGACTTTGCATGCTGACTGGTGTCGTGGTAGTTACTTGTCGCGCAACAGCATCGCCAGTACCATGTTTCTTTGGTGTCGCCCATTCAATGACGACCGCCTCGTCATCCAATTTAATGACCCGAACCTGACTATTTTGAGGCAAACTAAGTGACAACAATTTGTTGACCGCTTGCAAGACATCGTGAGACTTGCTAGTGGTATTATCCAACTGCGCCACTAACTTTTGGACCGCCGCGCTCCGTACAACCATCCGTTGTACGGTTGTCGTTGTATCAGCAAGTAACGTCACTTTGTTAACTAGGTCAGCAATCATCGACGGCTGCTTTTGATCGACGACGATTTTTTTGGCCAACTGAGTATGTGTCTGATTCTGGTGGTGCACTTGATGTGAACCAGCCTCAGCAGACTGTTCTGGCTTTGCTGCCTCTGACACCTGTCGTACGCTGGAGGTTGGCGTATTTGATGGAACTGGTGGTACGACCGGTGCAACTGAAGCACCACTAACGCTCGACGGCGTAAGTGATGAGACAACTGACGATGATTCCGATACTGCTGACGAAACGCTTGCAGATGCTGTCGAACTTGGGGCCGAAGCAGGCAACGTACTTGGCGTTGTCACATCGCCACCCTTGTCAATAACTGTCGGATTCACCAATGTAAACGCTGGTGACGTTCCTTGATCGACCAAAGTCACACCCATTTGTGAACTAGAATCACCAGTGATGGCTTTAATTGCCAACGCCATCGTAGCCACATTCTTTGCACCAACAACCATTGATTGCTTGTATGAACCATCAACTGCCTGAACTGTTAACACACCAGTGCCATCGCCGTTTGCTACATAACTGATTGTAACCGGCACAACGATGTTAGGCGTCACTGCTGTCCCCAAATCATTAGAGCCAGCTGTTTGAACATCCGTCGCAAAATTATCAGCCGTCATGCCCGTTTTGGTCGTCACTGAATGATTCATAAAATCAGATCCTGACCCAACGTGATAACCCACATATTGCGTCCAAATAGCATTACCATAACTGGTATACCCCAGCGTGTGGCCACCAAGCTGGGCCACCAAATCTGTAATCGCCTGGGTATTCGTCATAACAGTTCCGTCGAGGTTAATATTCGCTGGCAAAAGTGCGCCAGCCGCGTAAGAAATATCAGTCTTCACAACATCATTGGCAGCATAAACTGTGCCATCTGGTGCGGTAAAGCCTGACTGTAATTGTGTCCCGGCCTTAATGACAGTGCCGGTTGCCGGTGCCGTAAGACGGAACCCAGCCTGAACAATCGTCTTAGCAAGGTTCGTGATGCCATCCCCATTATTAGGGTTCAGATCAAGCCCCCAGGCAAACGCACCCGTTACGCCATCAATACCTAACCCACCACCGTTACTGCCGACGGTGGCCACTTGCTTAGGATCAACGGGCAAGAGTGTAAGTCCTAAGAAATCACCAAAGACATGGTTCATATCTTGCAGATTTGCCAAATCTAATTCAACATTTAGCGTCCAGTTAGCCTTCATATCAACCTGTTTGTTGAAGGTTAACGCACCTTGTTGCCCTTTATTTGTCGTTAACGTATAAATTGTGCGCGACTTATTTGTCGCCGCAATACTGGCATAGTAGGATGCCGTCGCCGTTAAGCTGGCATACGTTGCACTGGCTACTGAGTTGTAACCGGCAACCGTCTTAGCTGAATCAGCTGCCAAAGACGCCATCGTTGCTAATGAACTTGCCATGGCTGGCGTCAATGTTGTCGCAACTGCTTGTGACGTCGTGGCTCCTGAAGTCACCATCGTGAAATGCGATGCCACATTATCTTGACTAACTTGCGTATCAGATGCAACGTTGCTCGTGGCACTCTTAGCTGGTGCAACCGAGCTTGCGACGTTGCTTGATGCGACCGTTGGCAGTACCGCCGCGTAAGATACCGGCACCTGGGTAGCTGATAAACTTTTCGCTGTCGCCGTGACCTGTGCCATTGCACTTTCATCATCTCCGTTTACAACGCCCAAATCAACCGCACTTTCGACTGATTGACTAGCCGAATCCGGTTGTTGCATAAGACTTTGTGTACTCTCAGATGACTTGATGTCGTCAGAACTTGATGTAACAGCAGATGTTGCAACAGGTTGACTTGTCTGATTGTTAATACTACTAATTGATTGATCACTTGCGATTGCTGACGAATCTGTCGTAGTTGATGTCGATGCTGAGCTAGCGACTGGGGTAGCCGCTGCTGATAAATCCGAAGCACTATTAACGACCGGGGTTGTTTGATTGGTCGTCACCGTGGCTGATGCACTGGTGCTATCGACTGGTGTTGTCACATCAGCCGAAACATTCATTGGCATCAAACCGCCCAGTCCAACTGCCGCAGCAAAAATTCCAGCCACAACCCAACGCTTGCCGTCTTTATACATTTTAAAATGTTTTTGTGTTGGTTCTAATGATTTGAAAGACTTGAAACTCATTTCCCAAACTTCCTCTCTGTTTTCTTAAAGCGGTTCGCGTTTGGCCTGAGGATATCAGAAAAGGCCACCCATCTTACTAGTAGACGCGTGACCTTTTCTCATTTCCACAGTACAAAACACCTACGCAAAAAGCGTAAACTCTGTGTATCATACCAACTACCATTCCATGTTTACTATTATACCAGGTTAGCGCAGTTATGTATAAAAAATAAGCAAAAAAGAGCGGTAGCATGTGTCGCTTTCGAAACATGCTACCGCTCTTTTAATGTTGATGATAAGAGGCTTTACACCACTTGCTTAAGCCTCTTTATTGTAATAAGTTTTTAAAAATGGCTAGCTTTGACAAAAGCATTTGAGCGGCCACTGCCAACGCGCTCATCCCAACAGAAAGTGCTGAAAATGTACGCGCTTTGTCGTTCCACATTGATGGCTTTGGCGCATCGGCCGTTGAGCTTAACAAAGATCCCTTTTTAACGACCGTTGTGTCGTTTGGTTGATCATGCTTAGCGTTGGGCTGGGCTGTTGACTTTGTTGATGCAGGACTCGTCGCACTTGCTGGGGTCGTTTGCGCTGGTTGTTGCAACGCCGCAGCTGCGTCTATGACCGCACTTGCAGACGTTGGCGTTTGCCAATCAATTTGCTTAGTTGGCGTAATCGTTGCTGCCATCTTAGGTAAGTTAACAATTGCCGCAGGCTGGGTTGCCAATGCTGGCAGGATGACCTGGGTTGCACCATTTGATTGTGGCGCAACCGGGGCTGATTCAGTCTGACCAACCGTTTCACTATCAGCAACCGCGGCCATGCTTGCTGGTGCTGATGCCACAGAGCTGTTTGCACTAGATGGCGTACCCGTCGCTGATTCACTTACCTCCGAAGCAGATGATGCTACTGATTGGTTTGGTTCAACCGTGATACTTGATTGTGAAGCGACGTTTGGTACCATCGGCGTCTCGCTCGCTACCTCTGACGTCGCATCGCTAGGCTTCGTTACCGTTGAAGATGATGCCGGCGCTTGTGAAGTGACCACCGATGACGGTGCCTCACTTGGCGTTGTCACGACTGCAGATACACTGTGTGATACCTGAACAGATGACGCACTCGGTGCAACTGACGAAGCGCTTGGCGCAACCGAACCAGGATCAGTTGCTGCAGATGAATTTGCATCTGACGTTGCGCTAGATGATGCTGGGTTGCTTGATGCAAATGCAGCCCCCGTCAACGTGAAGTGAGCAACTGAGCCTTGAATGGCAGACAACGTAATATACAGTTGGCCACCCTGCACCATTGCAATTTGACCTTGATCAGAAGATGTCACGCCAGTTGCAGTAACACCGGTTGGCAATGCAATCAACTGCATTCCTTCAAGATTACCGTCTTGACTGGCATATTCAATACTTGAACCACCATTGGTACCGTCCGCCTGGAACCAAGTCACTGGGTTGCCCGCATCATCAACCAAATTGATAACAACCTGCTTCTGATTGTTACTAGTTGTTGACTCTTGCCCGGATGTATATGGTGAAGCTTCAACCAATTTTTCTTGTTGAACGAGCAATGTTCCCGTGGCTGCCAAACCAACGAGTGCCGTCAACACAATTTTTTCTCTCTTTAATGTCATGTCTGACGCCCTCTTTCGTCCCACAAACATTCCTAATGAATGGTGTAGCTCAATGCAACTGCTTTAAAGACCCAAGCAATTGCCAAGAACACCAACGGAATATTCGCTAACAAACCTTTCGCAATTCCCCGAAGGAAAATTGTATAAACCAGACGCGCAATTGATGCCAAAATTGCTGTGGTTAACACCGCCAATGACAACGTAATCCACAACCGTGAGTTGGGTTGTACAAACATATCGAACACACTCGTGACGAAGTACAAGCCAATCATTATCATAATATTCTGGCCGCGCTGGTTAATTCTCTTTCTTAATGTTTTCCGGTACGTCTTCTGATCGGAGACGCCCGTCTTTGTTTTCGATACCATATTATCCATTTCGCGTTCCCTTAGTTTCCGAATGTATCTTCATTCTAACCGAAAGCAACTTGTGTGCATATGGCCTTGCCTTCTCTTTAAGTCCCAGTATAGCAACACTCTCCGCTATTCTGGAGAAAAAAGTTAGTGTTTAACGCAAAAACGGGCAAACTCGTTCGAATTCACCGGTCATCGCTAACATCACACTAGCTATTAAGAAATGAATTGACTGATCGAGTGTTGCAAAAAGATCGCGTCTTTTCAATTAGGTATGGTGTGGTATGAGAGAAAAGTCAACCGCTCCACCAGCCAATTCATTTCTTAACATGTATAAGTGTACTCCGGCCTAGCCTTTATATTCGGTTTCTTCCCCAAATTAAGCTCTATAACTATGATTTTCCAAGTAACCTAAAAAAAGAGCTGAATTCTATGCGAATTCAGCTCAAATCTGGGACGTTTTTTTATTGTCCATTATTTTTTCTCAAATTAGCCTTGCAGCTCGGCCAAAACTTTTCGACGCCAAGCAACTAATCTAATAATAATCGCCAGCGATGCCACAATCAGCGCAACAACCATCACCCAAAACAAAGTGGGCAAATGGGCCACTCTCGCTGAAAACATCGACATTCGTGTCGTCACAAACTGACTATTTGCCATCGATGTATTCTTATCCAAGTCATCTAGAGCTGCCGTTGCTACTTGCCATGGTAGTTTCGTGGCGTCTAGGCGAGTGATTGCCTGATTCGGTCCTGTATTCACCGGATACATCAAATCATTTTTATTTGTCAAAGTGTGTCGCAACCCCATTGCGTGCCCCATTTCGTGAGCGATAACACTCGCTGTATAATCAGCTATCGTCTGATATGAGGTTAATTTAAAGTTAGTTGCGATACCTTTTGTAAAAATAACAATCTTTTTCGTGCCGGCCACATAGGATGTCTCACCTAAAACATCAGCTGCTACTTGATTACCTTTCGCATGGCCCGCAATTTCTTTTGTATCGTTAAATTCAATCGTGATTGTGGTCGCATCTGGTTGCACATCAGTTGCCTGAAATAGGCTCGGTTCATGCAACGCTGTCGTCCACATCGTTTTAGCGGCCACTACCGCCTTCTGCTGGCTTGCCGTGCCAGATAACACATTGACGCGATAGCGCGCCTGATTAATGGCATCAGCATGCGCTGTATGACCAGCAACTAGCAAGACACCAAGCAAACTCATCACGAATCGGAATAAAACATGTTGCGTTACACGCATCGTCTTCAACCTCATCTCAACTCAATTTCTTTCCCGTATTGGATTATACAGTGCCCCACACTTTTTTCAAGCGTTTCGTTCCGCAATTAGTAAGCCGGATAAACTTCGCGAATCGCGTCCAAAATCGCCAAATAAGGCACGATGAATCGCCGTTCACCAGTCACTGTTTCAACATCACGCAAAACACCTTCAATCGTCATGGGTACCACAAAACCATCTTGCACAACTTTTAACAATTGTTCGTTCAACAATTTATGCCAACGATAATTGAAGTATAGTTGTAAATCTGGTCGTGCCTGGTATTCCGCAAACAAGCGTTGATAAATTTCTTGCGCCTTGGCAGCATCCTTGCGTAAGATTGCCTGCATCAAAACCGGATCAAAATTAATCAAAATTGGGTCGTACGGGTACTTAAACACTTGAGCATTCCGGGTAAACGATAACAAAATTTCCATCCGTTGCCCAATGCTGACATCCGTTTTTTCATCCAAAAATGCCCATGAAGCCAGACGATGCTGTGACTCGTGCCACTCATCAAAATGTTCCAAATGGGCTTTGACATCGTCAGATAATTGTTGCAATTCTGGTGACGTCAACCAATTCTTAACGGTATTTTTTAGGACTACCCCACGGAATTCAAGACTCATTTCCGTATACAAATCCAAACCGGTCTCTTCAGCTAAAGCTTCATACTTAGTAATTGCCTCTTGTAATTCCGGCAAAGTCAGATGTCGCATACCGAAACGTGGACGTCCCATCGCGGCTGAACTGGCTGTTAAATACACGTCAATATCCCGGACATCCAAACGCGCGGCCAGCATTCCTGCAAACAAATCTTCCACGTCAAATTCAGCTAGGTTTTTACGAACCCGATAAATTTTAGAGTGACTCATCCCCGCCAGCTCAAATTCATGAACCGACAATTTCTTAAGCTTCATGATAAAAGCAAATGCTTCACCCATCCCAAAAACGCCAAAATCAACCGTTTCAATTTCAGCGGATTTCAGAGCAGTATCAGATTCTTGAAGCTTACTGGGATCAATCGAAATTAGGCGTTTCCAAAACGTTTCAAAATCCAACAAGTTGGGGGACACCCATAATCGTTGAATGTCCAAACGTTTAGCAGCCCCATTAAAACTATCAAATGCGCGTTTAGCAGCATCAACATTACCACTCTGATATAAGCGAACAATCGACACAAAACGTTTCATAATTGCAAATTCTGATGTAAATGGGCGACCCTGTAAGGCCTCAATTTGTTCGATAACAAAACTCAAGTATTTCTGAGCACGTGCCGTTGAACTGATTGCATACGACAAAGCTGTTGCGTGCACTTTAACCATTAATTCAATTCCGTCAGCTGGATTGTAGTTTTCATAAGTACGCAACGAAACCGCAAACACTTCATACAACTTAAAGAAACGGGCCACGTTTAGCTGTGGCATCAAAATGCGAAAGACTTGCAAATCAAAAATTGTAAAAAAGCGTTGGCGCTTTAGCTCTTTATATAATTCATCAACGTAATCAGAAATGTCTTCGCCAGCTTTACGCCCCGCCAACAATTCATACACAGTCGACGCAATATAATGCGCCTTCATTTGAGATTGCATGTAACGGTGTGCAAACGTACTGGCACGTTCGCGCAATTCAGGCAGTGACAATTGCCAATAGTCACCAAATTCATTAAAAATTAAACTATCACGCTCATCAGATTCGGCTACCAATTCCGATAATGAAACCGTTAAAATTTCAATTATCTTTTGTAAATCTCCGATATTAACGGATCCTTCGCCTGATACGAAGCGGTAATATTTATTTTTTGAGATACCGTTTCGCACAAACCTTTCAATGGGAATGTGTTTGGTCTGCCGGATCTCATTTATGCGTTCGCGTAATAACATATAGTAGACCACACTTTCTCTTTCTCTATCTTATCCACTTCTTAATAGTATAGGACATTGTTTCCGTTTTGTCAGAGCTTTTGTTATCGGAAAGTCCGATGCCATTTACATACAATTCACATAGCTTAGCAAATAATAGCATGAAAAAAAGACAGAAAGCCGATTGGTTTTCTGTCTTTTTGAGAAGTTATTATGCATTTACCTTGGCAATCAAAGCCTTCGTGAATGCTTGTAATTCTTCAGTTGCTTCAACGTCTGGGCTCAAGTTAACCTTTACACCGTCTGCCCCCTTGGTAGCACCTGACTTTTCGAATTGGGCCTCGAACTTGTCGATAGCAACCGCAAAGTCCTTACCGTAGAAGTCATCCCCTGAACCTGAAACACCGTAAACGATACCTGATAGGTCAGTATCTTCCAAGTCTTCAAAGAAGTCCAAAGACTCGTCAGGAACCGTTCCCTTATCGAACGTGTATGGTACAACCACAACGATATCGGTTTCATCAGCTGAGATGTCGTGAGGGTCAACCATTTGGATATCTTCCTTAGTGACTTCAACACCTTCTGCCTCAAATGTATCAATGATTACATCTGCGACGTCTTCGTTGTTTCCGGTGATAGTTGCGTAAAATACACGTGCCTTCATGATAAATTACCTCTGTTAAAGTTTTTAATTTCTTAATTGATGACTTTAGTTTATAGCTAAATTAGACCACTTTCAAATTAAAAGGGGTGATTATCATACTCAATCCAAGGTTCGTGTGAATCTTGGATACGCTTGAACATCTTTTGCATGTCCAACGTTGAGAACGTCACCAAGACGGGACGACCGTGTGGGCAATTGTAAGGGTTCTCTGAATGTGATAATTGATCAAGTAATCCCTTAGCTTCAAAATCGTTCATTGACCAGTTAGCCTTAATTGAGCGTTTGCATGCCATCATAATTGCCGTTCGCTCACGGAATTGTGCAACCGTTAAGCTACCATCCCGCAGAATCCAGTCAACCATTTCACGAATCGTATCTTCTTCTTGGCCCTTTTCGAACCAGCCAGGATGCTCGCGAACAATGACCGCATCATCCCCGAACGGTTCCAAATGCAGGCCAACTTGGGCTAACTCAGCTTCATGTGATTGAATCTTCAAAATATCAATTTTGGGGTAATTCAACACGATTGGCACTAGCAACTTTTGCATTTCTAAGCCAACCTTACCAATCTCTTCACGGTAATACTCATACTTAACACGTTCCTGAGCTGCGTGTTGGTCAATTAGGTACAGGCCTTCTTCAGATTGTGCAAACAAGAACGTCCCGTGCATTTGCCCAATATAGTCTAACTTAGGGAATGTTTGTCCATGTTCATCAACTGCTTGAATACTGTCATCTGCCAAATCCAGTGACTTTTGCTCAGCCACCATCGCTGTACCGCCTTCGTCAAAGGGGTTAATATCCGCACCATCTTGATACTTATTCGCAAATTCACTCACGGCAGTGCCTTGCAGTTCCTCGGCATTGTGAACTACCACAGGGGTCACATCAGACACCGAGAAGTTATCCGCCAACTTTTCATAGTCAGCTGGTGTCATTGGTACCGGATGATCTGGTGTCGACTCCGGCGCATATGAACTAACGTATGGCTGTGACGCATCGTTTAGTTGGGCAATAAAAGCTGCATCATTTTCAGCCGCGTTTTGCTCCTCACCCAAATAATTCTCATAGGCATTCGGAATCAAATTCTCATTAGCAAACCGATTCTTCACAGCTTGTTCAATCAACGCCATCAACTGGCTTTCTTTTGACAAACGGACCTCATGCTTTTGTGGGTGTACGTTCACATCGACCAACAATGGATCCATTGTAATTTGTAACACCGCAATTGGGAAGCGACCAACCATTAACTTAGAACCGTAGCCTTTAATCAACGCTTTGGTGAGATTGTAATTTTTAATATAGCGCCCATTAATCAGCACTGAGATGTATGAACGACTTGCACGTGTTAATTCTGGTAATGAAATGTAACCTGACACCTCAAAGTCATTATCTTCAGCTTGAATGGCCTGCATCTTACGTGCTTGTTGGACACCGTAAATAGCGGCGATAACTTGTTGCAAATTACCATTACCCGCCGTTCGCATTACCTCATTACCATTGTGCGACAAGCGGAAGCCAATCTCTGGATAACTCAATGCCAACCGATTAATGACATCTACAATCTGAGCCAGCTCGGTTGATTGTGACTTCAAATACTTCAAGCGGGCAGGCGTATTGAAGAAAATATCTGACACCGTAATGTCCGTTCCCTTACGTGCACCAGTCCCAATTTCTTCGAGCAATTCGCCACCCTTGTAGTGAACGCGCTTACCTTGTTCCGATCCGGCTGTGGCTGTTTCCAGCACAACATCCGCAACTGACGCAATTGATGGGAGCGCTTCACCACGGAACCCAAGTGAATGTACGCGGAACAAATCATTACGTGATGTAATCTTTGACGTTGCGTGACGCAAAAATGCCTTCGTCACCTGATCAGCGTCGATGCCATCGCCATCATCGATAATCCGAATTGATTTTACCCCTGCTTCTTCCACCAAAATATCAATTTGCTGGGAATTAGCATCAATCGCATTTTCAACCAACTCTTTAACCACTGACGCAGGCCGCTCAATCACCTCACCGGCCGCAATCTGGTTCGCTAAAATATCAGAAAGCTCATGAATCTCAGCCATCTCTTAACCCTCTTTTACTTCATTTGCTTTTGCCACTCATTTAACTTCATCATGGCATCTAATGGCGTCATTGTTGCAATATTTGTTGCTTTAATTTCATCCAAAACGGCTTGCGTGGCTGTATCAATTTCTGGTCCAACGGCAAACAAGTCTAACTGCGTATCTGCTGGTTCAGTCGTCGTAACCTCGAGTTCCGGCTCAGCCACCGGCGCCTGATATGTGGCAACTGGTTCAGCTAGCTTAGCAGGTTGTGTCGGCGCTGTCGCTTCCAATGACACATCCTGAGCCTCCAAGTTGGCCAAAATATCAGCCGCCCGGTCAATCAAACTATCTGGCAAGCCCGCCAATTTGGCAACGTTAATCCCGTAACTTTGATCAGCTGGACCCGTTAACACCTTGTGTGAGAAGACTAATTCGCCATTTTCTTCCGTTGCACCAACGTGAACATTTCGCAAATTAGGTAATTCATCAGATAGCGCCGTTAACTCGTGATAGTGAGTTGAGAATAACGTTTTCGCCTTCGTGTTATTGTGCACGTGTTCAATAATCGCTTGCGCCAACGCCATCCCATCATAGGTTGCTGTTCCACGTCCAAGTTCATCAAACAAAATCAATGATCGCTTTGTGGCGTTCTGAATGGCTGTATTTGCCTCAGACATTTCCACCATGAAAGTTGAATTACCTGAAATCAAGTCATCCGCCGCCCCAATGCGGGTAAAGATTTGATCAAAAATAGGCAACTCAGCTTCGCTAGCTGGCACGTACGAACCGATTTGAGCCATCACAACCGTCAACGCTAATTGACGCATGTAGGTTGACTTACCGGACATATTCGGTCCCGTAATCAACATGATGGTCTCATCCTCATCCATAAACACATCATTGGCCACATAAGATTGGTGACCCAACACTTTTTCAACAACCGGGTGGCGACCGTCTTTAATCACTAACCGTTGCTTATCCGTCAACTCAGGCCGCGTAAACTTGTAGTCCTCTGCCACGGTTGCCAATGATTGTAGCACATCCAACTCAGCCAATGTGGCCGCGAGCTTTTGAATACGGGTAATGTTATTTTTAATTTGCTCACGCACTTCCGTAAATAACTGGTATTCCAAATCACTCGACTTCGTTTCGGCTTCCAGAATCATTTGCTCACGATCCTTTAGTTCGGGCGTGATAAAACGTTCCGCATTGACCAATGTTTGCTTACGCGTATAACGGTCTGGGTCGAGTTTATCAATGTTCGCTTTAGTGACTTCAATGTAGTAGCCAAACACCTTGTTAAAACCGATTTTCAACGAACTAATACCAGTTTCGCTACGTTCCTTCGCCTCTAATTCAGCCAACCATTGCTTACCATTCTTCATGACACTGCGATATTCATCCAGGCGTGTGTTATACCCGGCCCGAATCACGCCACCATCAGTGACCGAAATTGGTGGTTCTTCAGCGATAGCCGTGGAAATTAACTTTTCAATGTCTGACACAGGGTCAATTCGACGGAGCAAATCGCCGAAAACGGCCGGATCTAAATCTCCCAGCGTTACCATGATATCTGGCACTTGTCGCAACGAATTACGCAACTGCAATAAGTCACGGCCGTTTGCTGTACCATACGCCACGCGTCCAGCCAAACGTTCCAAATCGTAGACTGACTTCAATGTTTCCTGCAATGCCGCCCGCGAGAAGAAATCTTTGAGTAACTCACCAATCTTGTCATAGCGTTGCTCAATCGTTTCCCGATCCAGTAATGGTTGTTCCAACCATTGCTTTAAGGCACGACCACCCATTGCGGTTTTCGTATTGTCCAGCAACCATAAGAGGGTACCAGACCGTTGTTGGGTGCGTAAATTAACCGTCAATTCCAAATTAGCGCGTGAGTTACGATCTAACTTCAAATATTGCGCGATTTCGTATGATGACGCCATTTGCAAATGATCAAGTGACCGTTTTTGTGTCGCAAACAGATAGGCCAATAACACATCGGCGGCCTCTTTTTGTTCTGGCACCGTCAGTTGTTGCGTCAAATACGACGTTTCCGCGTTAGCCGCTTCTTCATCCTGATGTGACACCAAAATTCCCAAACTGGTTAAATTGGCCGTCAAATCATCTGGCAACGTTGCGTTTGTGACAATTTCCTTAGTTTCCAGGCGACTGATTTCATTAAGCACGCCCCCAGTTGCAGTCACCGTGGTCGCTTTAACTTCACCCGTTGATAGATCGGTATACGCCAAGCCGAAACCACCCGCTGGTGTGATTGATAGACTAACTAGATAGTTATTTTCTTTCGCCGCATCAGCACTTGTGCGCATCCGGGTACCAGGTGTCACCAATTGGACAACCTCGCGCTTAACCATTCCTTCTGCTTCAGCCGGATTTTCCATCTGTTCAACAACCGCAACTTTGTATCCCTTATCGACCAAAATATCGATATAATTCTGGGCGGCGTGATGTGGTACGCCAGCCATCGGAATTGGTTCAGCGGAATTCTTATTCCGTTGGGTCAACGTTAATTCTAATAGTTGTGATCCCAAAACGGCATCGTCATTAAACAGTTCATAAAAATCTCCCAGACGATAAAACAAAAATGCATCTGGATATTGCGCCTTGATTTCGTTGTACTGCTTCATCATCGGCGTTTCTTTCGGCTTAGCCATTATGCAAGTATTCCTTCCGTTTAAAATGTGGAAAAACGCTCACCGGTTCAACGCCGGTAAGCGCTTCTGTTTAACTAATCTTCATCCTTGAACAAGTCAGCCAAACCAGCCAGTGGCGTATTCGCTTGTACTGGCTCTTCTTCCTTTTTCTTGTCAAAGTCATCTTCAGAAATCACTGCCCAACCATTTCCTTCAGGCATTGGTTGATTCTGTTCTTCTTCAGTCAACACTTGCAATGGCACTGACAATGCCACATACTCGGCCAACGCCTGGTTGAAATCAATCACACCATCTTCAACTAAGATGACTGAATCCTCAATTTCATAACGGTCAGCGTGCGCTTCATCTTGCAAGTAAACTTCGTCAATGTCAAAATCAATTGGCATTTCAACAGGTTCCAATGAACGCGTTGACGGTGTCACTAGTTGTCCCTTCACATTCGCGTGAACAATGATGTCTTCACGATCTGCTTGTGCAAAACCCGTCACTGTTAACGGGGTAACATCTAAAATGACATCCCCAAACGTTGTTGTAATTTCATCCTTCAAATCCACAACTTCATTGAACTGGAGTGCTTCTGTCTTATACTTCTGGAGTTCCACAAATTGCCACTTCATGACTTATCCTCTTTCTATAAAAACTGGAATGCGACCGGTGTCCTGCGCCTTCGCAAGATCGGCTGGTCGTTGTGAGAAAAGTTGATACAATCGACCAGCTCGATAATCAAGCGCTAAAATGCCGGTTAAATCATCCTTTTCAACTTTATGTATCACCGGCAACGAAAACTCATCACGCTGTTGCTTGAGATAACGACGACCAAGTTTCGTGGCCCCAAGCATGCGCAAATAAGGCGTTGCCATCGCGGTTTGCATTTCCGCGCTTGTAATATTTAAAACAGTGTATAGTAACGTGCGTTGTAGGCGCGCTTGTGTATATCGTTTCGACTTATATGCTGCCATAAATGACGTAAAATCAGTCGCTAAGTGTTGCGCCACCTGCTCTTGCAATCGATACGCTAAACCATCCGTTAACTGATAAATTTGTTCAAGTTCAGCAATTGGCGTCGTCATCACTTTCGTTTGCAACGCGTGGTACCAAGTCGTTGACCAAGGTGCGGTTTGAGCGCCTTGGGCTAACAACTCAGCAGCTTGCTGTCCAACGTACGGTAAGAAAGACGTCGTTGGTGCTTGTTTGTCCATTAATTCTCGGATGGCAGTTGCACTGGCAATATGATCATCAACCAACTGCGTCTCATGATAGCCCGCTTTAATCCGCTGGATTGGTCGCAACGTGATTGTCCCTACTAAGCCTAATTCAATGACAGCGGTCGCATACGCAAACCCTAACATATCATTTGGATCAGTTAATCGAAAGCCAACCACGTCCGCCAGCACATCATTAAATGCCGTGGCATAAGTTTGACTGTAGTCAGTTGAAAACTGTTTGTCAGCCATTAACCGTTGATGGGCCTGTTGTGCTAGCGCTAGAAAGTCCAAATCGCCGTGTTCAGCGCCAAAAACAATCGTTTTCACACCCGTATCGGCAAGCAATTGCACTGCACCACGCGCAAAAATATGCGCCGGCTGTACCGCAAATGCGAACGGCAATTCAAAAACTAAATCAACCCCACCTAGTAACGCCAGTTCCGCCCGCCGCCACTTATCAAAGCTAGCTGGCACCCCACGTTGCACGTAGTTACCACTCATGACAGCGACCACGACGTCAGCACCGGTTAGTGCTTTCGCTTGTGCCACATGGTAAGCGTGTCCATTGTGGAACGGATTATATTCGGTTATTAGCCCAACAGCCTCCATTACCAGCTCACTCCTTTTTAAGCTTTCGTTGCGTTAAAGAACCAACGTGGCGATTCCGCCGTTACTGTTTCGCGACCAAAGTCAGCCAATACCTCAATGTTGGTAAAACCAGCTTCAGTCAACAAGCGCTTATATGTTTCTAACTCGTACGTGCGCTCTGTGTGCACTTCTTGAATTTGTTGGAAGCCATCAATTTCTTCATTGTAAACAAAGAATGTTAACTCGTGTTCTACTGTGTGGGCTTGCTCCTCAACACCATATGAAGACCACATAAATGCCGTCTCATCATCGTGCCAATTGTACATATAACCCGGATAGTACACGTCGGTCTGCCATGGCGAAATCACGTCAAACAAAAATTGACCATCATCTTCCAAGTGAGCTGCAACTTGCTTAAAGGCTTGCAGCGTTTCTTCTTCAGACGCCAGATAATTGAAAGAATCCGCAAACGACGTAATGGTTGCAAACTTTTGCTCGTAATCTGACCATTCACGCATATCACCTTCAATTAGTGGCAACATCACATCTGCTTCCTGTGCGTGTTGTGCTGCCAAAGCCAACATTTCAGTTGATAAATCAAAGACCGTGACGTCTTCGTACCCAGCCTTCTTTAATTGGATAGCCAATCGACCTGCACCACCCGCTAATTCTAATAACTTACCATCTTTGTTCTTAATGAACTTAGTAGCGTATTGGAACCAATCAGCGTATGCATCCTCATCGAACAGGTCGTCATACAACTTCGCAAAAGTTTGATAATTCATTAGAACTCTTCCTTAACAATCCATTGGTCAATATCAATTTCAGGTGCAGCGCCCCACAACTTTTCCAAGTTGTAGAATTGACGCATCTCATCCTTGAAGACGTGAACAAACAAGTCACCAAAGTCCATCAAGACCCATTCACCTTCACGACGGCCTTCGTGGCGTTGCAACTCGAATCCTGCTTCAGCCATCTTGTCTTCGATTTCATCAACAATCGCCAAAACTTGGCGTTGCGTTGGGGCATCCAAAATAAGGTAGGCATCTGCCACCAAGCTAATTTCGTGAATGTCCAAAGCCATCAAGTTTTCAGCGCGCTTTTGATCAGCGGCCTTAACAGCTACTTCCAACATTTCGTTTACTTTGTTTTCCATTACTTCTCTACACTCCATGCGTTGTAAGTCAAAAGCGTTCCCGGATAAACCGGCACGCGCTTTTCAATGAGGTACGCTAATGTGTGGCCCGTTTGCCATCCCACACTAGCCGCAAGGTCATCAAACGCCAAAGCTCGAACTTCTTCGACCCCTGGGAAGTCACGCCCTGCTTCAATATAATCTGCCATATAAATAATTTGGCTCAGCGTCGTCATATAAGGGGCACCTGTTGTGTGCTGACGAATTGCCGTTAGGATATCTTCGTTTTGAATGCCCAGCTCATCCTTGACCATTTCTGCGCCAACGATACCGTGCCAAACGTTATTACCCCAATTAACCAAATCCGGATCCAATTGCTTTTCCGCAATCTTCGCCAAGAAGTCAGCATCTGAGCGTTCCTTGGCGTAATCGTGCGTCAAAGCTGCCACAGAAGCCAACTCTGCATCAATGCCCCACTTGTCTGCTAGCCGAACTGCCATTTCCTCCACACGTAGGACGTGTTGGAAACGGTAATCAGACATAGCAGCTTGTGCAGCTGCGACTAAACTTACTCGTGACCCGTTATAGTACCGGCCCCGATAAATCATCTCGTTTGTCATCCATGTATAACCCGTTTTCTACAATGTAGGCTGCCACCATATCTGGTAGCAAGTAGCGAACCGACTGCTTGGTCGCAATTCGCTTTCGAATATCCGTTGAACTGATTTCAAGGTTTGGCACCTCAACCCATTTCACGGGATAATCCGATTCTCGTGGTTGTCCTGGTCGATTAACCCCGACAAAATTCACTAACTTCAACAGGTCATCAATGCGATACCATGTTTTCAGATAAGCGACTTCATCACCGCCGATAATGAAATAGTATTCATAATTAGGGTGCTCAACTTTTAATTGCAACATGGTGTTGTACGTATAACTCTTACCACCTCGCTGCACTTCCAGCAGTTCCAAACCAAAATGGCTGTTACCTGCAATGGCCGCTTGCACCATTTTGGCACGATGCAAGGGATCGATTGCCCCCTTAGGATCAACATGTGGCGGCTTAGCATTCGGCATAAAGTAAACTTTATCTAAGCCGAGCTGTTCAGCGACTTGTTCGCCAATCACCAAATGTCCCAAGTGCGGTGGATTGAATGTGCCACCTAAAATACCAATTTTCTTTGTCTCACCGACAAAACTACGCTCAGCTTGTGCTTGCGTCATTGTCTTCTCGATTGTATTAATCATGCCCGAACCCCCGTTCCGAGAGTGATGTTAAATTTTTTGAACGGCGACAGAGTAGCGACGGTTCTCTTTGTCAGCTGACTCTCCGAACAATACTAGCGTGTGTCCAATCGTTTGAACAACTTGAATATCCGTGTTCTCTTCGATAAATTCCTTCAAATCAGCAACTTCAACATCTGAGTTTGCCAAGATATTAACCTTGAACAACTCGCGCTTGTTGATTGCATCTGAAAGTTGATCCAACCAGTTTTGTGTCAATCCTTGCTTACCAATACTAAAGAGTGGTCGCATGTCGTGCGCTGAGGCACGTAGGTAACGCTTTTGCTTACCGCGTAGTGAAATCATATTAAATCATTGCCCTTCGTGTTAATACTGAAACACCCTCGGGTGCCCAGCCTGCTACTACCGTGTTGGCAGGAACTGTAATCCAGCCCAATCCATCAATCACGATATCCGTCTTCTCAGTCACCTTAAACTCGTGACGTTGCAATGGTGGCAACATGTCTAAGTTTTCCGTTGTTGGTGGCATCAATAGTTCACCAGCGTGCTTGCTGTAGAACTCATCCGCCTTTTCCAACTTCGTCCGGTGAATCATCAAATTATTTTCAAAGTAAGCCGTAATGCCGGCCTTCTCACCTTGAATGAAATCAAAACGGGCCAAGGCCCCCATGAACAACGTTTGTTCTGGGTTCAATTGATACGTCTTTGGCTTCAATTCCTTTTGTGGTGAAACGTACTTCAAATCCTTTGGCGTCAAGTAGTGTGCCATTTGATCTTGGTGAATGATTCCTGGTGTATCAATAATGAATGTGTCATCATCAAGTGGAATTTCAATACGATCCAACGTCGTTCCTGGGAAACGTGACGTTGTGATGACATCCTTTGAATCACCAGTTGCATCCTTAATGATTTGGTTGATCAACGTTGACTTACCAACGTTCGTCACACCAACGACGTAAACTGAACGGCCTTCACGATACTTTTCAATCATATCCAACAGTTCAGGCACATCATCACCGCTCTTACCTGAAGTCAACATCACATCAATTGGACGCAACCCAGCTACATTAGCTTGTTGACGCATCCAATCCTTAATCTTTGAACGCTTCAAAGACTTTGGCAAAACATCAACCTTGTTACCAACCAACAAAACTGGGTTCTTACCAACAAAGCGGTGCAAGCCTGGAATCAATGACCCTGAGAAGTCAAAGACGTCCATCACGTAAACAACCAAAGAGTCAGTCGTTGAAATTTCGTTCAACAACAAACGGAAATCATCATCCGTCAAATCAACGGGTTGAATTTCGTTATAGTGACGCAAACGGAAGCAACGTTGGCACAATACTTCTTCATTTTCAAAGCCCTTAAGCAAGGCTGACATTGGGGCATAACCCAATTCACCCTTACGCTCAGTTTGAATCAAAGCGCCACAACCAATGCAGCGCAAACCATCGTCCAAGTAACCTTGTACTTCTGTTTCACTAATCAAGAGTAGTCCTCCATTGTAGTTCTGGGTGGGCATTCAACATGCGCTTCTTAACACCCTTTTCAAAAAAACGATTAATCTTTGTATTCCACTGGTCAGTCTCAATTAGCGGCTTAACCAAAATGCTCCGAACGCCATAATTATTAGATGACCAGACGTCAGTTAATAATTGATCGCCGACCATGACAACTTCTTGCTTCGCCAAGCCAAGCGTTGTTGTGGCCTCGTTTAGACCACGGGTCAGTGGCTTCAAAGCACGTGAGACAAATGGCAACTTCAAAGGTTCAGCAACGCGCGCGATACGGGGTGCTGAATTATTTGAAACGATCATTACAGGGATTCCTGCCTCGTTCATTTGTTCAAGCCAGTCGTGCAATTCCGTTGTGCCGTCTGGGTTATTCCAAGCAATCAACGTGTTGTCCAAGTCAGTCAGCACTGCCTTGATTCCTTGCGCCTTTAATTGTTCAGGCGTCAAACGGTAGATTGCATCAATCATCCAAGTTGGTGTAAATGATTCAGTCATTTTAAGTCCTTTTCTACAAATTGTCTTACTATAAATTATACGCTAAATAACGGCGTTTATAAAGTAGCGATAGCTAGTTAAGCATCGCGTGTTGCCACATGCCACCAAATAAAAAACAACCAGCAACAACACTGTTACTGATTGTTTTTAAATCCATATTACTTAGCGCGCTCGGCGTTGTACTTCTTTTCACCAACGTGCTCTTCACCCAATGACACGAAGTCGTATGACAACTTGGCATTGCGTTCGAATTCAGCCAAACCGTAGTTGATAATTTCATCAATCAAGTTCGTGTAGCTGATACCTGAAACTTCCCACATTTGTGGGTATAGTGAGATATTCGTGAAGCCAGGCAATGTATTTGGCTCACCTAAGTATGGTGTGCCATCAGCGTCAATCATGAAGTCCATACGAGTCAACCCAACAAGTCCCAATGCCTTGTAAGCGTTTAAGGCCATGTCAGTGATTTCCTTTTCAAGGTCATCCCCTAACTCAACTGGCAATTCAAAGACCATTCCTGATGCATCAACGAACTTGTTGTTGTAGTCGTACCAAACATCTTGTTCAGGCAAAACAATCCCACCCAAACGAGATGCACGTGGTTGTTCGTTACCCAAAATTGAAATGAAGACTTCACGTGGCTTGGTCAAAGCAGCTTCCACTAAGACCTTGTAGTCATATTGCAAAGCATCCTTAACACCAGCTTCGAATTCTGCGGCGTTCGTGACGCGTGAAATTCCAACTGATGACCCTTGCTTAGCAGCCTTAACGAATAGCACTTCCGTACCAAGCTCCTTAACAAGTCCCTCGTACGTGTAGTCTTGGAAGTTTTGGTCCGTCAACAACACGTACTTCGTGTTACGGATACCAGCTTGGTTCAAGATACGCTTCGTCAAATCCTTGTCAAATGACATTGCTGAAGCTGCAGTACCAGGTCCAATGTATGGCTTTTGCAACAAGCGGAACAACGCTTGCAACGTACCATCTTCACCCAAGTTACCGTGCACTACGGGGTAGAACAAGTCAATTTCTGACATCTCACCCAAAACTGCAATTGGTGCCAACGGGTTCTTCAAGTCCATCTTTGACTTTGCTGCTGCCACAATCGTATCTTCGTCTTCACCATCAAATACGCGCTTTGAATCAGCGGCATTGATCATGATTCCGTCCTTAGAAATCAAGAAAACCGTTACGTTGTACTTTTCCTTGTCCATTGCATCGTAAATGTTACGTGCTGAACGCTTTGAAACGTCGTGTTCTGATGAATTACCACCAAAGAACATCGCAATGTTTAGCTTTTCTGACATGTCTATCTCCCTGTCAAACTGATTTATTTGGAACCCTCAGTATAACACGTTCCTGAATTCTTGATAAGTTACGCTAGAAAGTTTCGCGCTTCGTTAAGATAATTATAAATTTCTTTAGGCAACTTTTCGCGCAATAGTAACCCTTGCAGTAAACGTTGTTGGTTGTACATGCGATGCCAATCAGCCTCAACTTCCGGTTGCATCTGACGGGTCATTTCTTGACGCCATTGCTTTAATTGCTTCAAGAAGTAATCGCGATACAGCGGGTTCATGTTCACCAGCGTCACGATATAACTATCAATTCGCCGATTTTCTCCCATCACCAGTGGTGTCTCCAAACGCTTGATACGTTCAATCAGCACCGTCAACAAGAAAATCTTGTCTGCACGAGTCACAGCATCATCGTTTGATAAATCATCCAACATATTACCAACGTGCAAGAATGTGTGGGCCCAGCCTTTACCCTCAACAAAACCACGCGTGTCATGTTCCAACGCAATATAAGTCGCTAAGTTATCAATCATCATTTCATGCAAATCATCCGTAAACAAATCAAAGTCATTCGTCCGATTAGCATAGTTCAACATCGATAAAATAAACACCGCAAATGATCGGAAGAAAATACCATCATTGTTTGTTTCCGTAATGTGCGAAAACAAGACGGAATCCTGCAAGAGGTAGCGTGTCATCATAACAACTTGGTTATCACTGAAAATATGATTCTGTAAGCCATCACTGACAAAGAAAAACACACCGCGATCACGTAATTCAGGATCAGTCTGACGCAACCCCGTCATCATGTCCAATACGTCTTGATCTGTGACCACCACCGGTTCACCAGCAATTAACGCCGTCTGCCAATCAGAAAGTTTTTCTTGCAATGAACTAGCAGTGGCTGCATCTAATTGCGTAACGGTTGTTGGGGCATCATAATCAAATTGATCAATCAAGCGACCAATCTCAGCGCCCATCGAATCAAATAATTCGCCATGGTGCACCCGTTCACGGATGGCTTGTAATTCTTGTCGGACTTCATCAACGGTATAATCCATTATCTCTATCCCTTTATTTTCTCTAAGTTTTTTGCTTTCAAAATAAAAGCTATCATCAATAGGTTAACACAACCTCCTGATGATAGCAGATGAAAATATTCGTTTTTAACAACTATTCCTTGAGGTGGAAGTAGTACGTCGATACCGTGACATCACGTGAGGCCAACGCTGTGCGCAAACGCAAACTGTTTTGGTTGTGCAACGCATTTTGCCAACCGTGACGTGGTACGAATTGCGGAATCAAGATGGTCAAGGAATGATTGCGTTCCTTAGCCCCCTTCGCAATTTCATCCACGAAACGTAATGACGGCTCTGTAATTGAGCGATATGACGAGTGAATATCCACGTAGCGGACATCCGGGAATTCACGCTTGAATTCCACGCCCAAACGATGTTCCTTTTCCGGATTTGAATCAAACGAAACGTGCATCGCCAAAACCCGATCACCCATTGATTGAGCATAGTCAATCGCATCGGCCGTTGCCTTCGTCAAGTTCGAGACCAACACAATCACAGTCGCACCATCGTAATGATGACGCTTGACCGGCTCCTTAGACAAAACACGTAGTTGCTTCGCGACAGCGCGGTAGTGCTTGTTTACAGTCCAGAACATCTTAATGAGCACTGGCATGATAATCAAGTAAGGCCATACTGACTTGAAGTGCATCCAGAATAAGATAACTACCAAGGCAAATGAGATAGCTGCACCAACGAAATTGATTGATGCCTTACCTAGCCAGATTCCTTCACGTTCACGGAACCAGTGAATAATCATTCCTGATTGTGACAACGTGAACGGAATAAATACACCTACAGCATACAATGGAATCAGTGCTTCGGTCGAACCGTTAAAGATTAACAGCAAGACGATGGCACCAATGGCCAATGACATAATACCGTTTGAGTAGCCTAGACGATCACCCTTGTCCATGTAGATGTGCGGCATGAACTTATCCTTAGCCAAATTAAAGGCCAATTGTGGGAACGCTGAGAATCCAGTGTTGGCCGCAACCGCCAAAATCAAAGCTGTGGCAATTTGCAACAAATAGAACAGTACGCCATGGCCAAAGGTTGCTTGACCAATTTGAGCCAAAACCGTGACGTGATCATTTGGACGAATACCGTACCAGTATGACAAGAACGTAATTCCGGCAAAGAAGAAGGCCAAAATCAAGGCCATGATCGACAACGTCGCCGCTGCATTACGAGGCTTTGGTTCTTTAAAGTTTGGTACGGCATTTGAAATCGCTTCAACACCAGTCAACGAAGATGATCCACTTGAGAACGCCTTCAAGAACAAGATGATACCGATATTCGAGCCCGTCGTACCGATAGCCGACGCAGCATGGAATGCTACCTGGCCAGTGGCGATGTTATATAACCCATATAGCACCATGCCAGTAATCATCAAGATAAAGAAGTAAACCGGTACCATCAAGAAACCAGCTGACTCACGGACACCACGCAAGTTGATCCCCATCAAAATCAAGATAATCACGACACCAATCCCAACTGCATAAGGATGTAAGGCTGGAATTGCTGAGGTAATGGCTTCTGTACCTGCCGCAACAGATACGGCCACGGTCAGCATGTAGTCAACCAACAATGAACCACCCGCGACAAGTCCTGCGTTACGTCCCCAGTTGGTTGACGTTACGACATACGCACCACCACCCGATGGGTACGCATGAATGATTTGGCGATATGACAACGTAATCGCTGCCAACAGCACCAAAACCAGAATTGCGATTGGAATTTGCATCCAGAGGGCCGCAGCACCAACAGCAATCAAAGCCGTCGTAATTTGCTCCGTACCATAGGCAACTGATGACAACGCATCAGAAGACAACAATGCCAACGCCTTGGTTCGACTCAAATGTTGTGAGCCTTCTTCCAGGGTCTTCAATGGCTTTCCAATCAACAACCGCTTTAAAAAGCGCCACATGATTAATTCGCTCCTATTAAATTAGATTTAGCTGTTACGCCAATTTGTAAGACGATTTAAAATTTCTACAACGACTTATTTTAGTGCTATTTACACGCGTTGTCTATCATTGATATTTAGATAGTTTTTCACAAACAAAGAACCACCGCCAAAAGCATGACGGTGGTTCTTTAGTTTGTTTTAAATTACATCATTCCCGGCATACCTTGAGCAGGCATTGCAGGGGCTGCGTCTTCCTTAGGTTGCTCAGCAACAACAGCTTCAGTCGTCAACAACAAAGCTGACACTGAGGCAGCATTTTGCAAAGCTGAACGCGTCACCTTCGTTGGATCAACGATACCGGCAGCAACCATATCAACCCATTCATCAGTCGCAGCATTGTAACCAATACCAGGCTTTTCGGCCTTCAATTGGTTCACAATCACTGAGCCTTCCAAACCAGCATTTTCAGCGATTTGACGAACCGGCTCTTCCAAGGCACGACGCACAATGTTGATACCCGTTTGCACATCCCCGTCCTCAGACAAGGCAGCAACAGCAGGGATTGCGTTAACCAAAGCAGTTCCACCACCGGCAACGAATCCTTCTTCAACAGCGGCACGTGTCGCATTCAAGGCGTCTTCAATCCGGTACTTGCGCTCCTTCAACTCAGTTTCAGTTGCGGCACCGACGTTGATAACAGCAACACCACCGGCCAACTTAGCCAAACGCTCTTGCAACTTCTCACGATCAAAGTCTGACGTTGTCTCAGCAATTTGACCCTTAATCAAGTTAACACGCTCAGCGATGGCATCCTTGTTACCAGCACCTTCAACAATCGTCGTGTTATCCTTTGAGACCGTAACCTTAGCAGCTTGACCAAGTTGGGCAATTGTAACGTCCTTCAAGTTCAAACCAAGATCTTCGGTAATCACTGTACCACCCGTCAAGATGGCAATGTCTTCCAATTGGGCCTTGCGACGGTCACCGAAGCCAGGGGCCTTAACAGCAACCACGTTAAACGTACCACGCATCTTGTTCAAGACCAACGTTGGCAAAGCTTCACCCGTAATATCATCAGCAATGATCAACAAAGCACGACCTTGCTCGACAACACTTTGCAACATTGGCAAGATTTCTTGAATGTTAGCAATCTTCTTGTCCGTAATCAAAATGTATGGGTTGTCCAAAGCGGCTTCCATCTTGTCCGTGTCCGTTACCATGTATTGTGACATGTAACCGCGGTCAAATTGCATCCCTTCAACAACATCCAACGTTGTCTCAATCCCCTTTGACTCTTCGATGGTGATAACGCCGTCGTTACCAACCTTCTCCATTGCCTCGGCAATCAACTCACCCACTTCTGGGTTAGCAGCTGAAATTGATGCGATTTGCGCAATTTCTTCCTTCGTTGACACCGTCTTTGACATGTCGTGCAATGACTTAACAGCCGCATCCGTTGCCAATTCAATTCCGCGACGCACACCAACTGGGTTAGCACCGGCTGTCACATTCTTCAAACCTTCGTTAATGATAGCTTGTGTCAAAACAGTGGCCGTCGTCGTACCATCACCAGCGATGTCATTGGTCTTTGAAGCAACCTCAGCAACCAACTTTGCACCCATGTCTTCAAAGTGATCTTCCAATTCGATTGACTTAGCGATTGTCACACCATCATTCGTAATAGTTGGTGCGCCGTAGCTTTGTTCAATCACAACGTTACGTCCCTTAGGACCAATCGTCGTCTTAACTGTATTTGCAAGCTTATCAACGCCGGCTTGCATCTTAGCGCGTGCATCTTCAGCAAACTTAATGTCCTTAGCCATGATTTATTCACCCTCTATTTTAATAGTTTAATTATCTGTGTTTTGTAAATTAAAGAACCGCAACGATATCCTTCTCGTGTACGACCAAGTAGTCGACACCGTCAACCGTCACTTCTGAGCCAGCATACTTATCAAAGATGACTTGATCACCTTCCTTCACTGCAGCTGGGGCCGTCAAGTCACCAACTGATTGCGTTGAAACAGCAACAACCGTTCCGGTAACTGACTTTTCTTGAGCGTTTGACGCAAGCAAAATGCCACCAACTGATTGCTCAGGTGCTTCTTCAACTTGCAAAACAACACGATCTCCCAAAGGCTTCAACATGTTATATGACCTCCATAGGCAATTATAATTTTTAGCACTCTCTTTTGTTAAGTGCTAATCAACATAACTAATAATAGCACACTGAGATATTTTTGCAACAAATTTTGTGCAATTATTTACCCGGACAAGACAAAAAGTCTCGACGATTCCCGCCGAGACTTTTTGTCTTAATCATTAAATTCTTCCAGTGCCATGCTTGCTTCAGTCCATTGTTCCTCGACTGTTGCTAATTGTGCATCCAACGCAGCGATCTCCTTAGACAAGTCCGTCAACTTACCCAAGTCAGCACCATTGGCTGGATCATTTAACTCTGCGTTCAGTGCATCTCGCTTGGTATTCAACGTTTCCATTTCTTCTTCAGCTGCTGACACTGCCCGTTCAAGTTTGCGCTGTTCTTTCTGACGCTCCTTGCGTTCTTCACGACTCAAGTTCTCAATCGGCGCTGCTGACGCTTCTTTGAACTCTTCCGTCGTTTCAAAACTGGCCTTAGCCCGGTGCGATTCCGCTTGTTCGCCAGCCGTCTTCTCCAAGTAGTAATCGTAATCACCATCAAAGAAACGCGTACCGTTTGGTGATAATTCAACCACCTCGGTCGCCACAGCGTTAATGAAGTAACGGTCGTGCGAAACAAAGAAAATCGTGCCGTTAAACTCATTTAACGCTGTCTCAAGCACTTCGCGCGAATCAATATCCAAGTGATTAGTTGGCTCGTCAAGAATCAAAAAGTTTGCATGTTGCAATGACAACTTCGTTAGCAACAAACGCGCGCGTTCACCACCCGAAAGTGCTGACACAATCTTATCCACCGATTCACCCGAGAACATAAATGAACCCAAAATTGAGCGCACATCGCGTTCTGGCATTGTTGGGTGTTCATCCCAAATCGTATTCAAAACGGACTTCTTTGGGTCCAAAGTTTGCTGCTCTTGGTCATAATAACCAACCTCAACATTCGCACCCATTTTGATTGTGCCTGCAATCAAGGGTAGCTTCCCCAAAATCGTCTTAATCAACGTTGACTTACCGATTCCGTTTGGTCCAACCAACGCCACTGCATGTTGCTTGTCCACATCAATATTAACGTGCTCAGCCAAGATATTCGTTAAGTCATATCCTAACTTCACTTCGTTGACGCGCATTACTTCATTACCAGACTCTTCGTCAGCTGAAAATTGGATATGAGCAACACCCGTTTCGTTCTTAGGTGCTTCTAAGCGTTCCATGCGTTCCAACTGCTTACGTCGTGACTGGGCTCGCTTCGTCGTTGACGCGCGGACAATGTTACGGTTCACGAAGTCTTCCAGCTTGGCAATCTCTTCTTGTTGCTTATCAAACGCCTTCTGTTCTTGCAGCACCTTGGCGGCCTTTAGTTCCATAAAGCGCGAGTAATTACCCGTATAGTGGTCCAATACCCCTGAGTGCATGTCATATATCTCGTTCACGACGCGATCCAAGAAGTAACGGTCGTGGGAAACGATCAACAATGCCCCCTGGTAGTTTTGCAGATATTGCTCCAACCACGACAACGTTTGCATATCCAAGTGGTTCGTTGGCTCGTCCAAGATTAGCAAATCAGGCGTCTCCAGCAACTGCTTCGCAATCGCCAAACGCGTGCGCTGACCACCAGATAGCGATGAAATTTTTTGATCATAGAATGATTCGTCAAAGCCAAATCCATGCAATACCGATCGAATAGTTGCTTCATACCCGTAACCATTCATTTCATTGAAATCGTGTTGTGCTTGATCATACGCCGACAACAAACTCGTGTACTCATCACTTTCGTAATCTGTTGCTGATGCGATTTTAGCTTCCATATCACGCATCTTCTTTTCCAACGAAATAACCCGGTCAAATGCCGTTAACATCTCATTGTAAACAGACAAATCAGAGTCCAAACCTGAATTCTGTGCTAAATAGGCAAGCTTGATGCCTTTTTTCATTGAAACAGTTCCCTCATCAGGTTGTGTTTCACCAATTAGCATCTTCAAAAGCGTTGACTTACCAGCACCATTACGCCCGACCAAGCCAACCCGACCTTTATCTTGAATCTGCATTGATATGTTTTCAAAGAACGTTACCCCGCTAAAACGGCGAGCAACGTTACTTGCTTGTAAAATAATCATGATTATATATCTCCGTCTCAACACCCCGCATCCAGGGCATTGCCTAAATCTCTTTATCTAGTGTAACAGAAAACGCAAAAAATTCCGCGATAGTCAAAAGACTACCCCGGAATTATCCTTGCTATTTTAGTCTGCCTGTCTGATCTCCCGTCGGAATGATTGCCAGACTAATCCACCAATCGTTGTGACGGCAACCATCACCAGACCAAGCCATGTGTAACCCGCCAACGTATGATTGGTTTGATTACCGGCCTTCATCGCTTGCACTTCATCGTGCGTTTGGTATTGGACCGCTGCGCCATCATCCAGTTGCGCACTGGCGACCTTCGCACCATCAGCAGTCGACTGACTTGCCGTCACCCGACTAACCGCCGTTTCATCACCAAACGCTGTGCCACCTACCAAACTAAAACCGAATACAATCAACGCAACCACTATAAAGCGCTTCATGATATTCTAACCCCTTTCTCTGTTCGACTAACTTACCCATGTTAATCTCATTGAAAGTGTATACCATATTACGCTAAAAAGAGTAGATTACTGGAAAACGACACCTTGCTTCTGCTTTTCGTGCTGAATAAAGTACTCCCAAGCATGCATTTCACTCTCAAACCAGAGATGTTGACCATCGTAGTCCATAACTTCCAATGATGTTTGGACAAGTGGCCATTCATTATTCGGCTTACCTTCAATGTGCTGCCACATAAATGATGCTCGTGCAGCAACATCCCCTGTTGGCGTATAGAAAATAATGTTTGAGATATTCCCGTTCGTTTGGTAATAACGAGTCGCTGACTTAAAGCCACGCCAGTCCCAAATATCCGTCACAGCAACATTGTCTAGTCGGTCAATGTAATGCAACATTGATGAACGACCGCCTGGATTGCCGGCAAACAACTCCACATCAATTACATTGCGACCGTAAGTTGTGCCAAAACGACGGGCTTGCGCCATTCCCCAATCAATCCCATCCAAGTGGTAACGCGTCTTATCGATTTGCGGATTGTGTCGGTAGTGAACCATCTTAGGGTCCACATCAGTTGCCTTTTGAAACACATCATACATATTCAACAAATCTTGATCCGTTAAACCGTGATTAACCAAGTGCATATGTTGATCTGGGTAATACCCACGTACAACAATTTTTGCATCATTGCCCGCTGCACGATCCTCTTTTACACGTGCAGCCACGTTAACATCAAGCGTTGGCAAATCTGAATTATCAATATATAAGTTCATCACTGCTCTCCTTAATTCGCTGCAAAGTAAGTGACACCTGCAACACCATTAATTGTCACTTCATCCGATCGTTGCCCGAGGGTGTAAGCCGTCATCGTTGTACCGCCTTCACCAACCCCAACATTTGATAGCGCCGGAGCCTGAGCTGCCATCGCTGGCCAGCGCTTGTTGGCATCATCTAGCAATCCTTGCCAAGCTTGCCACACGTTTTCCTCGTAATAACGGTCACTGTGATCATAAGCCGCATCTGAGAAGGCTTGTAACTTTTGTGGATCATTGAATAATTCAAGGAAGCGATCGGCCATTTCAGAAACAAATTCATCTTCTTGACCTTCTGGTGCCCAGGCTGTCAAATAGCCATTCTCACCATCGATAATCAGATCATTAGGTCCGTAATTCACATTCGTCGATACACCTGGCAACCCATTTGACATGGCTTCCATCATTGAAATGTTGAACCCTTCCATCATTGAAGCCAGACCATATACTTGGTGTGAACGGTGAATAGCGTACAGCTCGTCACGATCCGTAACGTAGTCATGCAAGGTCACAACTGGTGAATCCAAACGGCGGACTTCATTAATATCAGTTGTCTCTTCGCCCTTTTCATTCAGCATCGTTGGCTTTGGGAGTCCATACTTATCGAACAAGTTAATCAAGTCCTTGTTGGTCTTATTGTTACCAGTGTTATCAAAGTACCCATAAACATCTAAGTGCGCATTCAATCCCGGTTGCTTTTGGTTCGCAATCATCAGAGCTTCTGCTACCGCAGCGGGACGCTTGTCTGGTGCTCGACGCACAATCATCAAGACTGAATTTGGTTCACGCTCAGCCATCGGTACACGGTTTGCTTCACGAATTTCAGCTGGGACAACCCCCACTGGAATGGTAAACGGCGTTGCTTTTGGCGCATAACGTGCCACCACGTCAGCCGTTTGACGTGGCATCGCTGAAATAATCGCATGATAGTCATTCATGTGCATGAAATCAAACTCATAGTTGTTATTTTCATCTGTCGTCATGACATCACGGGTATCCGACGCATGCAAGTTGTGCAAATGGAACCCGATATAAGCTGGTCGATCCATGTGCAACAACACTTCATCAGCCGCCGTCGTTCGATCCATAATGAAGACATTTGGGTGATCCTCTGAATAAAAATCATTATTTAAATCATTCACGAACTCAGCCGTCAATTCATCAAATGAATCAAAAATATACGTCATTCCGTTGCGCTTAATCAAACGATAGCCCGCCATAAAATTAACAAATTGCGGTGCCTCAAACGGCTTAGCTTCAAACGGTTGGCCTGACATGCGCGCATTATCGGCCAATTGATTTTGCGCATCAATGTGTTGACGGTTCATCAGCATCGTTTCAGACATCCGAGGCCCTTTACGACGCAAAAACTCTTCAATCACCGGGCGGCCTTGACGGTCCACAAACACATTTGTATTAGGGGTACCATCTGGGTCGATATATTGTTGGCGGCTAATAAAGCCACGTGAATCATACGTATCAACCCGGAACAAATTGCCAAAGTGTTCAAACACTTCCACCATCGTGACCCGATTTTCGTGCTCTAAGTCTACGTGAATCCGCCCCAAAAAACGTGTTCGTTCAATATCTTCAAACGCCATAAACGTCTCAGGCTTATCAGCCATTGGCTCCACCACTGCAACTGGTCGACCACCCCATTCAACATCTTCGGCCGTCACGATGCGATCGGGCACATATTCTGTCCCTGCATAGTAATCATACATATTAATCACTTCAGCATCGTTTAGTTGCCAGGCCAGCAAATCTCGATGACCATTGGCGTTGTAAACCCGGGTCACGATTTTAAATGACTGACCATTCTTGCGGAATAACTTACCACGTTGCACTTGGGCGTGTTCAATCCCTGAGCCCTGCGCGGCAAGTCCCTCATTGACGAAAAAATTCATCGCACTTCCCTCTTCTTATCCAATTTACTAAAGCAGCTCATCCTTTTGAAACATCATCATCAATCGCTACTGTCTTAATTTAAGTATACCAAAAAACGCCTGCAGATTAGTGCAAGCGCGTGTGCATTTTTATAGATTAGCACGAACTTCTGACACAAAATATAATGACCCTGTGAACAAAATCATATCATTTTGCTTCGCGAGTGCTTTAACGGCCTGATAGGCTGTTTGCCAATCCTGGTGAACGGTGACCGTGTGTCCAGTCACTTGAGCGGCTGCCTCACTCGGATCTAGAACTGTCCGACTGCCTGGGTTTTGAAAACCAACGACGTGAAGGTCCACATTAGGCAAGTCAGCCAGTGTGTGGAGCATTTCCGGATAAGCTTTATCCGCCAACGCCCCGAATAAGATATGGACAGTTCGTTGCTTAAACCGCCGCGCCAATGTTGTAGCTAATGCATCTACACCGTGCTGATTATGCGCGCCATCCAAGACAGTTAACGGCGTGTTTGATACGCGTTCAAACCGAACCGGCCAAGTAACAATTGCCAAGGCCGTCTCAATCATCTCAGGTGTCAGTTCACGACCAAGCAACTGTGCAGCTAGCGTGGCTGTTTGAATGGCCACGGCAGCATTTTCTATTTGGTAATCACCCATCAAATCCACGAAAACGTTTTGCTGCGTTACGGTACCGGACAAATTAAAGTGTTCACCCCATTCACTATCACCAGGCACCATGGCAACCTCAAATTCATGACCGAGCTCATAAAGCGGAGCACCTGCGGCCTTGGCAACCGTCGTTACGACTCGACGCGCTTCTTCTGGTAAACGTCCTGTCACGACCGGACGTTGACGTTGAATAATGCCTGCCTTTTGTGTGGCAATTTCAGCTAATGAATTACCTAGCACCTGCATGTGATCTAACCCAACCGTTGTAATTACCGATAGCAGTTTATCAGGAATTACCTCGGTCGTGTCCCAGGTTCCCCCGACACCAACTTCTAGCACGACCACATCAACTGGATGCTCTGCAAAGTACACAAACATCATAGCTGTTAACGTTTCAAACTCAGTTGGACCGCCGTCAGGCAATTCTTGGTCCAACGCTTCCGTAATTGGTGCAATGCGCTGCATAATCGCCAATAAATCCGCATCCGGAATGTTACCATCATTTCCTTGAACACGTTCATTGAACGTCATAATAAAAGGCGATGTAAACATCCCCACCGTCAAGCCCGTTTGACGCAATAATTGGGCAATCATCTTACTAGTCGAGCCTTTGCCATTCGTCCCAGTAATATGAATAAACTTAGAAGCCCGTTCTGGATGACCTAATCGATCAAGAAGTGCTTCAATTCTGGCAAAACTAGGTGTTTTCTTCCACTTGTGACGTCCGTGAATATAGGCAATGGCGTCAGCTGCCGTTTCAATTGTAATCATCTGAACGGACCTCCTTTTTCATCTTTTCAATCCTAACACACCGTATATCTTGTAGCGATTTTTTGGTGCAAAAAACGAGGCACCTAGGGTTAGATGCCTCGTCATACTCGTTTTACTGTTTTCAATCAGCGGGCCCGCCGATTATAAATCATCGTGCCAACCACAGTGAGCACAAGTGCGCCACCAAAACTCAACGCCGCAATTTCTAAACTATGTGGTCGCTTAAACGTTTTCACAACCAATTCTGTCAGCATTGTTAACCAACGACGGGGCGCAAACCAGGCACGATCTTGCTTCGCTAATTCCTGCTGCACACCATTGCGAACAGCAAACGGCAACTGGCGAACATCCTCGGCAGTGATGTGTTGCGTTGGTCCCAGTGCCATTGGATACATCACATCATGTGCGTTCGCACTATGCGCCAAGCCCATCGTATGGCCTAATTCGTGCACCATAATCGTCCGCAGTTGTTGTTCCTGCGTGGCAAAGCCATCTTGCTTAAACGCCCGATTGATATCCCGCTTATACAACACAATCTCAAAGGCTGGTTTCGTTGGGGTCCCCGTCTTTTTCGTCACCGCCACAGCATCATCTTTCGCAGTTCTGGCGTCGTGCATTGTATCCCAAACAACCGTTACATTCGTCCGCGTCGCTTCCGCAGCATCAAACAAATCATCATCATTTAAAACAGTTTGCCATTCTTGAGTTGCCTCAAAAACGGCCTGTCTGACCTTATCAGGCATTTTAGCATTTCCCGAAACACTAAACCGACCGGCTGGTGCCCCAGCAGCCGATACATCATTTATTGTGCCCACGGCGAGCAGTATTATTAGGCTGGCCATCACCCATTGGCCCATTCTTTTGCTACGTCGCCACATAGTTCTCACTCTCTCTTACACTTTCACTGTTCGATAAACCGACATAATGTAAGTATATCGGTTATCGCTTCCGTTTGCACGGACAATTTATGATTTGACTGTTGCAAAACCGCCCAGAAATAGTAAAAGCGCCATTCACAAATGCGAACAGCGCTTTTACAGGTGTAATTTACTAACATTGTAACGACGAACAGCTTAAATTCGTTATTAACAATATATAAGATAATACTCTAAAAACCGACGACCTGCAAGCCTTTAGAAGTAACAATCTCATTTCAGGGCGACTGACGCAACTGAGCTCTATACTCTGTTTAAACGCCTGGCGTGTTTTCGGTCACCACTGCATTAAGTCAAAAATTTTCAGCACGCCTGTGGCGCACCGAGAAATTTTCGTCTTAATTCCGGATAACCGATTTTCTTGCTCCGCAAGAAAACCAACACTCTATGCTCTGTTTAAACGCCTGGCGCAACTTCAGGCACCACTCCGATAAGCAAATAAATTTTGGCACGCTGATAGCGCACCAAGAATTTCTTCACTTATCTCCGGACACCTGATTTTTGACTTTCAGCCAAAAAACGTTGCCCCATGCTCTAGTCTTACTTCGCAGCCTGCAATTCGGCCAAACGAGACTCAGTTGCTGCCAACTTTGCTTGCCAGTCAGCTAGCTTCTCACGTTCTTCCGCAACCACAGCTTCAGGTGCGTTGTTCACGAACTTTTCGTTACCCAACTTACCTTCTGCACGCTTTACTTCACCAGCAAACTTCTTAACATCACCTTGCAAACGGGCAATTTCTTCATCCAAGTCAATCAACTCTTCCAAAGGCACATAAACTTCGGCACCAGAAATAATTTGCGTCATCGCCAACTTTGGTGCAGCCACATCAGCAGAAATTTCAAGTGACTTTGGCTTTACGAAGCGGTTGATGTAGTCTGAGTTTTCATCAAAAATGCGTGCCAAGTTTTCATCTGACGTCTTGATCAAAACGTCGATTTCAGTTGACATTGGCGCATTTGCTTCCGTACGAATTGTACGAACAGCCTTGATCAAGTCAGTCAAGCTTTGGAAGTCAGCTTCAGCCGTTGGGTTATCCAACTCAGCCTTCTCTTCTGGGTAAGCAGCAACCACGATTGACTCACCGTCGTGTGGCATCTCTTGCCAGATAGCTTCCGTTACAAATGGCATGATTGGGTGTAGCAAACGCAACGTGTTGTCCAAAACGTAAGCCAAAACAGCTTGCACGTTCTTCTTGGCAGCTTCATCGTTTCCGTTCAACGTTTCCTTGGTCATTTCGATGTACCAGTCAGCGAAGTCGTTCCAGATGAAGTTGTATAATGAGCGACCAGCTTCTCCGAACTCGAACTTATCAAAGTTCTTCGTTACTGAAGCAATCGTTTCGTTCAAACGTGACAAAATCCACTTGTCGGCCAACGTCAAAACTGACAAGTCAGCAGGCAATTCAGCCTTCGTCTCGTCATCCAAGTTCATGATAACGTAACGTGAAGCGTTCCAGATCTTGTTGATGAAGTTCCAAGCTGAGTCCATCTTCGTGTATGAGAAACGAACGTCCAAACCTGGCGTTGAACCAGTTGCCAAGAACCAGCGCAATGCATCGGCACCGTACTTCTCGATGACATCCATTGGGTCAATTCCGTTACCCAATGACTTTGACATCTTGCGTCCTTGTTCGTCACGAATCAAACCGTGAATCAAAACGTTCTTAAATGGACGACGCCCGGTGAATTCCTTTGATTGGAACATCATACGAGCAACCCAGAAGAAGATGATGTCGTATCCCGTAACCAACGTGTTCGTTGGGAAGTAACGCTTGAAGTCTGCAGCGTCTTCATCAGGCCACCCCATCGTTGAGAATGGCCACAAAGCTGATGAG
The DNA here is from genome assembly GCF_045799135.1 of Weissella sp. MSCH1. Classification (NCBI taxonomy): domain Bacteria; kingdom Bacillati; phylum Bacillota; class Bacilli; order Lactobacillales; family Lactobacillaceae; genus Weissella; species Weissella sp. MSCH1. Next base: position 81,261 of record NZ_JBJMBA010000044.1, read on the forward strand.
AACCACGTATCCAAAACGTCAGAGTCTTGCTCCCAGTTTTCGATATCTTCAGGTGCTTCCATACCAACGTACATCTCACCCGTTTGCTTGTGGTACCAAGCTGGGATTTGGTGTCCCCACCAAAGTTGACGTGAGATAACCCAGTCGTGAATGTTATCCATCCAACGTGTGAAGGTATCTTCGAAACGTGGTGGGTAGAAGTCAACACGGTCGTCTGACTTTTGCATGTCCAAAGCTTGCTCAGCCAATGGTTGCATCTTAACGAACCATTGCGTTGACAAACGTGACTCAACCGGCACACCAGTACGCTCTGAGTGACCAACTGAGTGCACGATTGGCTCAATTTCAAGCATCCAGCCTTCAGCTTGCAAGTCTGCAACGATCGCCTTACGTGCGTCAAAGCGATCCATCCCAACATACTTGCCGGCACGCTCGTTCATTGACGCGTCTTCGTTCATCGTGTTGATACGCTCCAAATCGTGACGGTTACCAACACCAAAGTCGTTAGGGTCGTGGGCTGGTGTAATCTTCACCATTCCTGAACCAAATTCTGGGTCAACGTATTCATCGGCGATGATAGGAATCTCGCGACCAACAAGTGGTACGCGCACCATCTTACCAACCAAGTCCTTGTAACGCTCATCTGATGGGTGAACGGCAACAGCAACGTCACCAAACATCGTTTCAGGACGCGTCGTAGCAATTTCGATGTAGTCCTTACCATCGTAAGTTACTCCTTCTTCAACGAATGGATACTTAACGTGGTAGAAAGCCCCTTCGTCGTCTTGGTGGATAACTTCGATATCTGACAAAGCCGTACGCGCCTTAGGATCCCAGTTGATGATGTACTCACCACGGTAGATCAAGCCCTTTTCGTACAACGTCACAAAGACCTTGCGAACAGCTTCTGACAATCCTTCATCCAACGTGAAACGCTCACGTGAGTAATCCAAAGAAAGTCCCATCTTACCCCATTGTGACTTGATGGTTGCAGCATATTCGTTCTTCCAGTCCCAAACTTGGTCAACGAACTTTTCGCGACCCAAGTCGTAACGTGACACACCTTGTTCAGCCAAACGTTGTTCAACCTTAGCTTGCGTTGCGATACCGGCGTGGTCCATTCCTGGCAACCACAATGTGTCAAAGCCTTGCATACGCTTTTGACGGATAATCATATCTTGCAACGTCGTGTCCCAAGCGTGTCCCAAGTGCAACTTACCTGTAACGTTTGGTGGTGGGATAACAATTGAGTAAGGACGAGCCTTATCGTTTCCTGATGGCTTAAAGCGGTTTTCTTGTACCCACTTGTCATAACGGCCAGCTTCAACAGCAGTCGCGTCATACTTTCCAGGCATATCAATTTCGCGCATGTGAAATTCTCCTTATGAATAATAGCTATCTTATATAACGGATGGTCGCAAATAAAAAACGCCCTAACCATACGATATTGTATGATCAGGGCGACTTAATCGCGGTACCACCTGATTTAACGGGACTACTCCCGCTATCTCGTTAGAACTTAACGCGTTTCTCACGGCATCGACTACTCACGTTCACCGGTGCGGCCCACTAACTACTTTCACTTAAACTGATTGATGCACTTCTCATCACCTGTGCACTCGCTGGACAATCGCTGTTTAACTTACTTTTTAGTGAATTGCTATAAACGATATTTTACGTTTATTTAGTTAGAAAAGCAAGGCATACCGCTCATATGAAGCGTGACACCAAGCGCTCGATAAACGGTGCTAAAACTACTAGTACAAAGACATACTTGTACCAATTTAGCGATGTGACGATGCCATCAACTCGCTGTGTTAACACTTTCATGTCACCGTGGATTTCTTTCACTTCTCCTCGCAATTCCTTAATATCGTCCTTCACTTCCTGGAAATCATGATGCTTGAAGTCGTTAAACTCTTCATATGTCACGTATCGTTCCTTCGGCTTTACCACAATAGTATCACTCCTTTTTCCTAGTTAATTCAAAGACTGCAAAATGCACATTAGGACTCCTAATACGAGTATCATTACACCTAACGCTCGATACATTATCTTGCGACTTTCTAACGAATGTTCCTGTAGCATCAACTCTATCTCATCCTTAGTCGCAAACGTTTCAAGTGTCTTCTCCACATTTGCCATGCGGTTATCCAAAATACGCAAGTCAGCTCGAATCTCTGTCAAGTCAACTCGAATTTTCGCAACATCCCTACGCATTTCCCTGAAATCTTGCTTCATTTCGTGAATAACATGACGATCGAACTTATCACACCTTTCGCACGTCACCTCGCACTGTTTTGTCACCGTCATTGCGCCCCTCATAATCCAATCAATTGAAATATTGCAAGAATCCCATCAATACACCAAGCACAGCCGTCACAAGTCCCAGTGCTTGATACATTTCTTTTCGAGCGTCCTGCCGCAACTTCTGGCTGTTATCCTGGAACGACTGCACAACGTCTCGTAGCATCAATTGCATCTCATCCTTAGTCGCAAACGTTTCGAGCGTCTTCTCCACGTTTGTCAGACGAGTATCCATAACACGCAAGTCAGCTCGCATTTCGGTGACATCTTCGCGTAATTCCTTCAAATCATCTTTCACTTCCTGAAAGTCGTGATGCTTGAAGTCATTGAATTCTTCATATGTCACGTAGCGTTCTTTTGTCTCTGCCATAATGCCCTCCCCCTGTTAATTGTTAACGGTATCGTTATATCCCCTTAAAGCAGGAAAGAGGTACCTGGCGATTGCCAGATACCTCTTTCGTTAATATGTTCATTATAACAGAAATAACTTTTAGTCACAATGTAATTCTATAAGTCGCCCGTCAAGAATTGTGCCTTACCTAACCCAAAGCTCCAATCCTCATCCGTGTTTGAGACCAGATTAATCATCACATCCTGTGGATCAATTCCCAGCTCACTATGAATGCGCGCCACCAACTCACGGTAGAAGTTTTCCTTCTGTTCCGTTGTGCGTGGACGCGTGCGAACTGACAAAGAAATAAATTGATTCGTTCGCGTAAAGCCAAGCCCCGTGTCTGCCATAATGAAATCTTCTGGCTCGTGGTAGCTTACGATTTGGTAACGATCCCCTTCAGGCGCACCGAACGTTTCACGCATCACTTCATATGACAAGTCCAACAATTGCTTCACGCGTGACTTATCTTCCCAACCTGCCTTATATAAATCAAATCGTAGTAATGGCATTTCTTCGCCTCATTTCTTAAATTAACATGCTAATCGCTTCCACCAATAAGTATACGCCGTATCCCAGTACAATGACTGCAGAAAGGATATTGACCCAAACCAATACTCGTTTTGGTAAGCGATCTTTTAGCAAATTCATCGTAATCGTGATGCCATTAAACCAAATAAATGTCGCCATAATAACACCGATAATAAACGGCCACACTTGTGAATCCGCCAAAGTTCCCCGTAGTGCACCAAGCATCAAACTACCGTCGATTAACGCCTGTGGATTAGCCCACGACACAATCACCGCTGTTACCAATGCTTTTTTCAGTGACATGGCGTTCTGTTGCGTATTCAGTTGCACCGAATTGGCCCCTCGTAGGATGCCGTAACCAATCCACATCACTAACAAGCCTCCCAACAGCATCACAATTAGTTTGAGCGTATCATGAGAACTAATCAACGCTCCCATCCCGAAGAACGCGGCCATCGAAAACGCTGAATCGGCAATCCACACAAACAAGACGTACAAAAACGCCCGCCGCAAGCGGTTGTTCATCGCGTTATTAAACACATACAAATTTTGCATACCAATTGGTGCAACGAATGCAAACCCAATCATCATGCCTTTCAACAAGGTCATCATTATTTTTCACCCCAACATTTTCACTACCGATACAGTATACAGAAAATGACCGTCAGTAACCATTTGAAGTCAAAATTCAGTTCATCTAGTTTACAACACTAGATGTTGGCGTTATGATAGTTACAACAATAAAAAACGAAAACACGGAGGTGTGCATCATGCCTGTCTTAACAAATGAGAATCGCCGTTACTTAATTACCTATGAAACATTAAACGCCGTCACCCATGGACTTGGCGTATTAGCTGCCGTTGTTGGTGCTACATTGCTACTTTGGGAAAGCATGCACGCTGACTTTGACGGCTTTACGATGGCCGCCCTTTGGATTTACGCGCTTTCAATCATCACTTTCCTGCTCGCTTCAACCCTCTTTCATGCGTTGGTCTTTACCAAAGCTGGTAAGGTATTTCAATTCTTAGATCACTCTGGTATCTACCTGGTGATTTTAGGAAGTTACACGCCTTACACTTGGTTGTTTTTACCACATAATGTTGGCTGGCCAATTTGGGGCACAATTCTTGGACTAACAATCGCTGGCATCATCTACGACCTATTCTTTGTCGGTCGCTGGCCTTGGGTGTCAGTCCTCATTTACGTTGTCATGGGCTGGCTAATCATCTTAGCCTTTCCATCATTACACCATTCGTTAACACCATTTGCATTTAACCTGCTATTAGCGGGTGGTATTACCTACACATTAGGTGCCGGCGTATACTTAATTCCAAAGTTGCCAATGAGTCACGTCTACTGGCACCTATTCGTCCTCGGCGGTGCCGCCTTAATGTACATCTCAATCTTCAGCATGTTGTTTTAATAGCGTAGTCAATTTTTTAAAACACCCCAACAATCACGAAACATGGTAGTTGGGGTGTTTTTCGTGCGCCAAATTAAAAAGCCTGCAGACTAAATCCACAGACTTTTAATATTATTGTTTCGTCGTACCTGACGTGACCCACTTGGTAAAGTCTTGATTATCACCAATTTGACCACCTTGTTGGTGATTCGTGTAATCATTCTTTTGTTGTTGTGAGAACGTCCCCCAGACCGATCCACCGATATAGTAACGACTTGCATTGAGCAACAAATCCTTCATCGATGTATTGTCTGCCAAGTTTCCGGCATTCTTCAATTGATCACCTGTCCAATAACCGGCAATCGCGAACTCAGTCCCGTCTTCCAACTTAACTTGGCGTGCCACATAAATATCCGTCATCTTGCCAGTCTTGGCTGCCGCCTTCAAAATCGCAACAGCTGACTTCGCATAAGCTCCCGTGTAGGCATCAAAATCCTGACTAGCATTGTCAGCCAGGACGACTTGTGCTGATGTCGCCCCAATATTCGTTGACAATACTGCAGGTGCGCCGTCAACACCCTTCAAGGCTGCCGTCACATCAAATTTGTCGGTAGCGCTACTTGATGAACTAGCACTCGCTGAACTTGACGATGAACTCGAATCCTTGTTAGAACCGCTTGGTGACTTTTCCTGGTCTTGCTTGCTTGAAGTCTTCGCCGACTTGGCAACACTTGCCGACTTTTCAGATGATGACTTCGCCGACTTCTTCACTGTTTTAGAAGTCTCCTTCGCACGGTTTGATTCATTGCTTTTTGTGCCATTCGTGACAATCGCAAATACGACTGCAATTGCCGCCAAAATCATAATGGCCGCAACAAGCACTCGTTTATCCTTAAACATACGGTTATCCTCGTCTTCTCTTAAACTTATCTTTATTATTCTAACATAACCTCTTGCACAATTTTGCTGGCTTGTGCATAATAATAACTGTATTGACGCCTCCTTAGCTCAGCTGGTTAGAGCAACGGACTTTTAATCCGCGGGTCCAGGGTTCGAATCCCTGAGGGGGTATAAACCGTCAATTAGAAAAACGACATTTAGAGCACATGCTCTGAATGTCGTTTTTGTTTTTGATTACTTACCAAATAGCTTTGAGAAAAAACCACGAAGACCGGTTGGCTTCTCTTGTTGACGCGTGGCAGGCGCCTCATCAACAACTTCTTCTGGAATATCAACTGGCGCTGTTTCCGCTGCCGGTTCAAACGGACGTGGCGTCTGTTCGGCCGTTGTCTGCTGGGCCACAGCCTGCTGTTCCTTTTCCTTAGCGACGTATTCGGCAATCATGTCATCTGTTAATGCTGGCATGACAAGCGTCTTAGTCGTAACGCCTAGCCCAACTTTGGTGGTCGCCGTCTTGCCAGTAATACGGCTCTTAGCAATCACTTCAACTTGCGCTGGCGTCGTATTTTCAGGTAGTACCAGCTCAAATTCGTGGCTATTATCAACTAATAAAAAGACAGGGTCATCTTCTTCATTCAGTTTAACGGTCACATCGACATCTGGCTGATTAACCCGTCCTTCCAACAAGCGTTGATTATCTTGGGTTGAAATAATTGCCGTCACAACTGGTGCTGGAATATCAATCGTTAACGTGACCGCTTCCTTTGACGCGACATCGCCAGGCAACTGAGCCTCCACCAAAATTTCACCATCAATGACGCCAGCTGGCGCCTTGGTCACAAAATCACCTTGGTTGTCTGAAACAACCGTATCATATTTACCATTTGGATACTTCACATTGATCACAGCTGCCGGTACCCCAACGTGTCCAATGACCGTCGTCCCTAGGCTATTTGTCAAAGTTGAAGCAACTAAATTTACTTTTGTTTCACTCATTATGAGATCCTCATCTCTTTAACTGTTTATCTTTACCTTCTATTGTAACAGAAAAACCATGGGCAGCACCCATGGTTTCGCTGACCTACTAGTAAGAGATTACCCTAGCAGGTCTGTATGGTTATATGAGGTAAAGGAACAGACCATTGGTTAGATGGCTAAAAAGATAAACTGTTCTTTACGTACCTCTAATTATACCCTTTTCCACCAACGCAAACGAAAAATCCCTAAAAAAGGAACGTTCTTAACTTGTTGTCGTACCGGGCAGATTATTAAACTGCCACGTCCTCTTTTGTGATTATTGTTGTGTGGCACTTTGCGTATTGCTGAGCTGCCAATTGATGGTACCCGTATATGCTTGACCAGCCAAAGCTTGTTCAAAATCTGTCATTTTAATCGATCCCATTTGCACATCAAAGGCTTGCGCGTCAGATGCATTACTAACCAACACTTTTGCACGGCCGTCCGTTGATAATTTAATTGCCTCTAACGCTTTGTTATTGGTTTTATCTTGCACGGTATCAAATGTCAACGTTGGTTCAAATTTATGTTGACCATCCGCTGTTTGCCAAGGCATTGCCGACACGGCCAAAGACCAAGATTTTGGTACTGTACCCGACACCTCGATTGCCGTTGGTGAGGTTAAAGTTTTGGTCGTGCCAAGGTTTGCATGACCAAAATCAATATTGCCACCAGATACTGCAACCGATCCTGCTTGTGATGCATGATCAGGTGTGTCCGTTTCTTCCTGCGTTGCCGGTTTCGTTGCTTCTGATTTTGGTACAGAAGTTGGATCTGCCACAATGTCGCCGACCTTGTCCGCCCCACCGGCCGCCTCAACAACTTTTTGCTTATCATCATCTGACAAGTTTGTCAGTGCGTCCGGGTTGTGAACCGCAATCGTCTTCAATGCATCTGCGTCCAAAGCACCAGAATCAGCCAACTGCTTAACTAAATCCGGTGTCAAAACGGAAGCATCCTGTGACGCAACCGTTGCTAAAACCTTCGCGTCGACCGCATCCGGATTCGTTTTAGCAATATTTGCGAGGGTTTCTGAATCAAGCGCGCCCGCATTATTAGCTGCCACCACAGCCAAAGAATCGGACGTAATCGCATCCGGATTCTTTTCAGCCACCTGTTTCAAGACATCCCCAGTCAACGCATCGCCATTGCCCTTGGCAATCGCCGTCAAAGAGTCCGAGGTGATTGCTGATGGATTTGAGGCAATCACTTGCGCAACAACAGCTGAACTCAAGGCATCCCCACTATTTGAGGCAATCGCCGTCAAGGAATCTGAGGTGATTGCTGCTGGTTGCTTCTCCAAAATCGATGACACCACATCACTATTCAACGCCCCACTACTATTTTGTGCAATTGCTGACAGTGAATCGGACGTAATGGCTTCTGGCTTCTTAGCCAGCACTGATGACACCACCTTGTCATCAATCGCATCCGCATTGTTAGCTGCGATTGATGATAACGCATCAGATGTAATCGCATTCGCGTTTTTATCAGCCAAACTAGTCAACGTATTCGCATTGATGGCATCCGCATTTGTTGTCGCCAACGTTTCCAACACATTTGACGTCACAGCCGTAGCATTCTTATCAACAATGTTAGAAACCGTGTCACCCGTTAGCTGCGGCGCAATTGATTGGAATCCGGATGAACTAACCCCCGGCCAAGCGCTTTGGTTCGCTATTTGGTTCGCTGCCAAGTCGTTCGCTGTCTTATCGTCCAACGTCAAAGAGGCACCGCCGGAATTCAAAGCCGACGCAATAACGTAGGCCGTGTTACCCGAAACGTCCAGGTTTTCACTACCCGCTAAGTTAACGCTACCGCCATCAGACTTTGACGCATTCGAAAAGACTGATCCGTTGTTATAGTCGATTGAGGTAATGTTGTTACCACCCAAGTTTAAGGATGAAATTTGTGAACCAATCCCTGACAAGATATTACCATCCAACGTTGTAAAATCATTATTTGATAAGTCCAAATCAGTTACCGATCCTGATGTCAGGGTATTCGAACGGAATAGATAGTAGGCCGAGCCATCAACTGCAGCTGAACCTTGCTTGTCGACACCTAATTGATTGCCACCAAGGTTCAATGTCTTGAGGGCTGTTAATTTATTCGTCTGGACCAATGCCAACGTGGCCATGTGGACCGTATTGTAATTACTTTGTGCCGGCACCTTTGACAGCATTCCCGTCAAATCAAGGGTTGTTGCACTGGTGGCTGAATTAATGACTGCCATCAATACATTTAAAATTGGCGTTGGTGAGTAATATTGATCACCACCACTCCACTTAGGAACCCCATTGTCTAAAATACTACTTGCAGTAGTTTGGCCAGTTGACAAATAATCGGCCCCCAGCACGACATCCGCCGTCACAACGGGTGAGCCACCACCGTTAGTTGACCCATAATCCAACCCACCCAGCCAGTCTGCGACGGCTGCATTCGTTTTTGACGTATAGGTACCGTCAGCATTTTTCACACGTGTTGCCAACGACAACGTCTTCAGCTTTTGGATGTCACCAACCGTAAAGTTGGTCACCGTTTTACCAGCTGCTGTTGGCGTTTTGCCATCGCTCATCAAACTGTTATCTAGCATGGTCTGAATAACAGCCTTGGGGATGCCCAAACTCAGCACTGTTTTGGTGGTCGCATCGGCTTGAATAAGCTGAGCTGGTTGGTTTGTCACGATTTCATAGCCCATTGCACCAGCCGATCCCAGCATTGCCAACGACAAAAAGGCGACAACTGCCCGTAACCGTGTTTGTTGCTTACGATTAATCATGTCAGTTGCCCCCTTTCCCTCTAATTATTTTTGGTTGGCCTTTAATTTAGCCAATTCAGCTTCCAAGTCAGCCATGCGACTATCCGCCCGCTTGCGACGTTTCATCATCAAGAAAATCATGCCAAGTACGGCCGCCACCAGTACGACAATTGCTGAAATGCCAGCAATAATACTCGTTGGTACCCCACCAGCTGCTTGCTTAATATCAGCGTTCAACTTTTTGGCTTGCTGGTCAGACAGTGTGACGGAATTTGTCAACGTCTTCTTGTAACGATAACGTTGACCTGTACCATCCTGATATTGACCAGCACTATCCTTAACGTAGTAGGCCGTTGCCTTAACCGTGTACTTACCGGCTGTTGCATCGTCCTTCAACGGTACCAGATAGCTAAAGTTCGAATTTGGTGCCATTTGCATATCACGTTGCTTGCGTGTGTATGACTTACCATTCTTCGTAACTGTCGCTTCAACTGCGAGCTGGTTTAAATACGTACTCGTCGTATTGCGCACGTTAATGGCAATGTTCGTCGTACCGGTCTCATTCTTCGTTGCTACCCCTGCAAACGTCAAATCAGGTTCCCATGTCCGATTTTCATTACGTGCCAAAATGCCAACAGTGTATTGGAATTTATTGACAATTCCCATACTTCCTTGACCGGCGGTTGATTTTTCACCCGTTTCGGGCTCAAAAATCAACGCCCCAGAAACCATACCGGGTAACGTTGCGCCAGGCATCGTGAGCTTAGCCGTATATGTCACCGTTTGTCCGGCCGGAATCGTCACTTTGTCCGGTGCTTGCACCAACTTGTTCACGTTATACACCAACGACGGATCCAATTTGGCATGGTTATCGTACTGGACGATACCGCTATTACTGGTTGATGCAGGTGCTGCCTGAGCGTCCACCACCATATCCTTCTTGGTCGTGTTTTGTAACTTAACGGCCAAGTTTTCAGTCTGGTTCGGTTGCAAGACCAAATCAAAGAAGCTTTCGCTCTTATCACGTTGGCTTGCCGCCTGGACGGGTGTCACGTTCAAATCAGCCTGAGCCGCGTGCACGGTCGTACCGGACAATGTCACCGCCCCGACCCCGACAGCAAATGCCAACCATGTCATTTTATTCATTATGTATATAACCTCTTACACGAAATACTCTCTCTTTACCAAGCCAAATGATGGGAAATCAAAGATGGTTTAAAAAAATATTACTTTGTTGTGTCACCAGCAACGTTTGACAATGACCAAGTCAACGTGTTCGTGTACGTACCAGCGTTAACGTTCGTTCCCGCTGCGACGTTCAAGGCGTACGCACCCAAATCAATTGCCTTACCGTTGTTAGCTGCGTTACCCGTAGCGACAGCGGTACCATCGGTCGTGATTGTCTTTTCACCAATCTTCAACGTGGCGTTGTTGTTCAATGCAGTTTCACCGGCCGTGGTACCATCAGTACCCTTAACCCAGCCACCTTGCTTAACGTTCAACGTCCATTGACCGTTATCAGCCAAGAAATCATCAACGTTAACTGATTCGTCATCCGCTGTCTTATCGTATCCCTTTGCATAAACCGTAGCCGCGTTTGCACTACCAAAGTCAACGGCATCGTTAACGTTGTATAGTGACAAGTGACCAGCTTCGAACTTAACTGATCCAGTTGTCGTTGCTGACGTAACATCAGCTGTATCTGAAGCGGCCGTTGTGTTAGCAGCAAATGCAGCAACTGGTGCAGCCAAAACAGCCGCTCCAAGTACAGCAGATGCCAAAGTCTTCTTAAACATCATGTTCGTTTTCCTCTTTTCTCTCTAATGAGACAAGTCTCTCCTCAAGTCCCACCATTTCTCTACTTCAAAAGTTCATTATCAACTTGATTTCCCATCATTTGGCTTGATAACTTCTCATTGGTCAAAAAATTCTTTTAACCTGCTTACATTATGTAATAGAACTCCCCAAACATTTCACTTATTCCCATTCCCTCGCAACCCAACATAATGCCTAATTCATCGTCATTTGTAAGCGTTACCAGCATTCCCAAATGCTCGTATGCCAGTCGATTCATCGATCATTGGTCGAGGTTTCGCTGATAAACAAAAAACGCTCCGAAGCGCAATTGCTTCAGAGCGTTTTGATTTATTTTATTTTTCAGCCTTATGCGTCATCTTGCGCCACCATTTTGCTGGTAACACAAAGATTGCCAAGTTAGGCTTACGCATCTTTAAGAACCACAAGATGATAAAGGCAACGAGACCAAACACAATCACTAGGAGCACAATAATAATCCAAGCCCACAGCGGTAAGTGATTAGCCGCATTTTGCACAACATCCGATTGATTTAACTTTTGCGCTTGGTTGGCACTCAAGGTAAACGTTGATTTAAACGTCTGCTTGTAATTGTACTTCGTCCCATCAGCAGCTTTATATTTACCGTTGGTATTCTGTGAATAGTAAGCAACCGTCGCAACGTGGTACGTTCCCGCCTTAAACGCTTTACCCTGTAATTGCATAGCCCAATTCATGGTTGAATTAGGCGCCATTTGCATCATTGATTGAGCAAACTTTTTAACCGTCTTACCTTTGTTATCCGTTACCTTAGCCGTGACAGCCAAGCGATTAACAAAGGTACTCGTCACATTATTAAATGTTAACTTCACAACATTTTGGCCATCCACCTGACTGGCTTTGGCACCCCCAAAACCAAGCTTGGGTTTTGGCAAGTCATCACTTTGACGCGCCATGACCGCTAAGGCATAGGCTAACTTCGTTTGAATCGCATTGTTGTTTGTCACACTTGACGTATCGTCAACTTCTGAAAAGCGCAAACCACCAGCAATCAACCCCGTCACCTTTTGCTTAGTCATCGTAAATTTAACTGGGACATCAACCGAGGTCTTGGCCTTAATCGTGATATCAGGATGCTCGACAGACAGCAAGTCACCCATTTTTACAGGCAACTCTTTGACCTTATCGGCCGCCATTACATTATCAACCGATCCCGTCGCCGTTGTACCAGCCGAACCAGTGTCGATATGAATCTTGATATCCTTTGAAGCCACGTTTTGCACCGTGACATACAAGGTTTGACTAGCGCCTGGTTCCGCCTTCAAATTGTAAAAACCAAGGGTTTTATCAATTTGATTATCCGGCATCTGTGGTGACACCACATAATTCATCGAATTATCCGCTGAGACCGTTTGACTAGCCAATGACACAAATGCTGTCACAAGAAGTGCCATTAATAATTTCAGTCGTTTCATTTCTAGCACTCCTATTCACCAGTAACCGCCGAACCGGCGTCTTGCGTCAATTCATAATTAATTTGGCCCATATAAGTTCCTAACGCGGGCATTTGCCGATACACCGTGACGATTGGTACAACGTTCAAATCAGCCAGCTTAGTCTCGCCGAAAGCATTTGCTGTCACACGCATCACACTATCTGACTTATTCGCCATCCCATACGTCTTACCACCTTCAATTAGCGTCGTCGGCGTATTTTCTGGCAGCGTCACCCCAAACAATTGCATCTGTGTTTTCAGCGCTGCACCATTTGGGTCAAAGACTGCATTACCTTTGGCGTCAGTAGTTGCTTTACGAAAGCCGGTAAACGTCGCCATTAGTTGCCAATTACCATTTGATGTGTAATTTTCGATATTACCAGTAATGGCAGCACCTGCTACTTGATACCCATCCGTATCAGTTAACGCCGTCGAATTATTGGCTGTTAGCGCACTATTGTTGTTAAACAATTGTGTCAAACTAACCCGCGAAAAATCAACCGCAGTATCAACATTTAACAGCTGCAACCCACCAGATTTAACGGTAGCCGTCATATCTGTCGTGGTGCTGTCTTGTTGTACCCCGTCATCATCATCGGCATGGACCACCCCGCCGGCCAAACCCAGTACGGCAGCAATCGTCAAAAGCCAGTATTTACTTGTCTGCTTCATCATTTTGCCTCCTACTTTGTATCGCCGAGCGTGTTACCTTGCACAGCATTAACTGTCCAAACAATCGTTCCCTTGTAATCACCTGTACCAATTGGCTTATCGCCAGACGTTGGTTGCGGAATATTCAAGTAAACGTTATTGTACGTCAATGTCGTCGTTTTCGTCATCATACCAGATGCAATCGTCACTGGATCAGCCCCAATTGCAATGGCATTACGCATATACAATCCTGAACCTAATACCGTTGAACCCGAGCTCGCAACTTGCGTCAACGCATCGTCACTCGCTGTTGGCAACGTCGTCTTACTCATAAAGAGTTGGGCGTTTTCCAATTCACCCGTATTCGAACGGAAATTAGGTGCCAATTGGGCTGTGATATTGATATTCGTCTTGTACTTACGTGTATCAGACAAAATCACCTGCATGTTTTGATTGTCATTTTGTACCAAATCACTTGAACTGGTGTGAACCAAACTATTAAACATGTTTGGTGACGTGTAAATGTCGAATGGATTTGATGGCGGCGTCACCGCTGCAATGGCAACCGTTCCGGTTTCATCATCATGATCATCCGTCGCTTCACTATCAGCATCATCTGAAGCACTCGGTGCAACCGATGCCGTACTATCAGCGATAGCACTTTGCGCCTTCGAAACGGTGTCCGTAATTGCAACGGATGAGTTAACCGTTCCATCGGAATTCAACACGGCGGCCGAGTTACTTGCCAAAGCGGAAGCAACCTGGCTCGCATCCGTAACGACGTGTGACGCCATGCTTGACGCCATACTCTTGGCCACGCTAGATGCCAATGATGACATCGCAGCACTATCTAGTCCACCAACAGCTGACGCAACCGAGCTCGCGATTTCACTGGCAACCGAACTCGCAACCGAACTCGCAACGGCCGCACCAACGGCAGCTGACTTGTTCAATGTAAAGTCATCGGCAGCCTTACCAACGGCCGAATCAATCGCGTTCAACAAATTGTTTCCGGTCGTCGTATCCAAATTACCACGACCTGAACTGTCCTTGGTGTTCATCTGCTCATTCACATTGTTACGGATATCAGCAACCGTTGACGTGTCCTGCAACAACGTATCACCCATTGATGACGAAATCGTTCCGCCATCAACCGCGGTCTTAATAACGTCCTTCGCCAACTCGTATGGCGTGTTTGATCCAGCTGTAATCAACTGTTGGGCTGCATCAGACGCAACCTTACCAGTCGTCACGGCATTTGACAAAGCCGCCTTCGTATCTTCGTTAGCCAACTGTGTAACCGTCTTTTCAGTGGCAGTCGTTGTGGTTTCGGTCGTTGTGGTTTCAATCTGCTTCGTCAAAGAACGAATGTAGAAGAAGTCAGAATCCGTATCAGCCGGCGCCACAACAGGCACTTGGTTCAACACGTTTTGCACTTTATCAATCTGATCTTGCAAAGCAGCCGCACCAGCCGTATCTCCGGCAGCTAACAATGTGTCTTGAACTTGCTGAATCTTCGCGATTGTAATGTTGGCATCGGTAATCGCTGCTTGCTTAACCGTACTCAACAACGCACCTTGCGTGTCGTAGTATGACGGTACCGGTGTTCCATCAGCCTTCGTGTAATCGTTAGGCTTTGGGGCAACCGGCAAATCACCATAACTGGCCACCGCCTTCGGGTCCGTTTCAACCTTCGTCTGCAAATCCTTCAACGCATCCGTTGGCACTGGATTACCGTCCGCATCACGAACCGCATTACCATTGGCGTCGACTTCATAGTACTTCGCCATGACTGACTTTTCATCCGCGTGCTTTTCAACATAATCAAGCAAGTCAGATTGTGTCAACGGGGTCTTAACTGATGCGATATCCAAGTCATCCGTTGACAAGTCAGCCAATTCAGGGTGGCTAGCTTGCAACTTAGACAAGGCCAATGCTTGTAGCTTAGCCATTTGTGCTGGGTCGTTCATATCAACCGGATTTTCCGGATCATATGGCAACTTAACCGTATATGATTGGCCGTTAACAACCACTGACGTCGTAACCGTAATCGTAACCGAAACCGATTGCTCGCCCGGATTCAATTCGGCACGTGATAGAAAATCAGTATAGTCGTTCAACGTGGCTTGGTATTCGGCACGATCCGCAATTTGCTGACGCAGTGCCGCCACTTGCTGGGCCAATTCACCATTCGGATCGTTGGCCAACCAAATTTGCATGTCAGGGTCGTTCATAATTTTGTTGTATTGCTGAATTGCTTGCGTACCTGAGTTATCCAGGAAGAAAGAATCCAACAAACCGTTACCGGTCGTGTCACCTGCTTGTTCCGTCAAGTCCAAGAATTCCAGAGATGATGGCTTCTGCAAAAGTGATTGGTCGGCCGATGTCAACTTGTTTCCAGTGGCTGTCAAAATGATCAACCCGTTTTGAGCAGCGACCGTAATCCAAGCTGGCAATGACGTAAAGTTGTCATTGTCGATTTGCAAAGATTGAATACGCTTAGCGAAATCGTTATTAGCGTTATTCAATTCAGGTGGGAAGGTGGTCATTGCCGCCATGTTTGACATGTTCAAGTTAACCAACTTTGGATAACCCGTTACGACACGTGAGCTTCCTGACGAACCACCCAAGTTTGTCATGATGTTTCCAGAAATATCCAACGTCGTCAATGTCTTGTTATTGAAAATACGGAAGTCTTGACCACTGAACAACTGGTTACCCAAGTTATCGTAAGCCAATGACAACTGCTTCAAATTCGACAAACTCTCCAAATTCAAGAACCCGAAAGAGTATGACCATGATGGATCTTCTTGCGTTGAAGCGTTGGCTGGATTTTCAGCGCTAGCTTTCCAATTTGACATATCCAATGATGTCATCGTCGTGGCACCCATGATGATGGCATCAAAACTGGCGAACAATTGTTGACCATTGTTCCAGTTAAACTTATTCGCACTCTTCCACGTGTTCGCATCATAGATGGCAAGTTGCCACGTCTGAACACTATTAAAGTAATCACCAATCCCGTTACGTTGGGCTTGCTTGATGTCCTTTGAACCTTCTGGGTTAGTATTGGCATCGTAGGGATTCTTTTTCGCATCATACAGTGGATCTGGCGTCCCATCGTAGGTCGTTGCCTTAACGATTTGGTCTGACAAGTCCAACTTTGAGATGTTCATCAAATCACCCCACGTCACATTATCATCCGTGATACCGTGGGCAGCCAGTGAATTTCCATCGAAGGTCATTGAGTAGTAAACAATGGCGTGAATGAATTGTTCGGGCAAGCCCCATTCCTTCAACGTCATCTTTGGCGAAACACCGTTTGGCAACAATTGCTTGTTATCACCCGCTGCCACCTTCAATGGTGTCGACAAACGCGTATCAACGTCCCCAGTTCCAGCTTGCCCATTGGCCTTCATTGATTCAGCCAATGAAGACGCCAAATCGGCCGCAGAAGAAGTTGCAGCACTACCAGTCAATCCACCAGATGACCAAGACACCACTGAACTGCTATTCATAATAGACGATGCCATTGACTGAGTTGCACTCAACAGCGTTTGGCCATTTGCAAATTCGCTGGCAATCGCCGAACTAATGCGGGTCGCCGTTGCCGTTGGGTTACTTCCCAATGCAGCATACATTGATGAAGCCTGTGAAGACAACTTTGTCAAATATGAGAAAGCCGTGCTTGCACTACTTGCATAGTACGACGCACTAGTAGCTGTAAGCGACTTCGTATTTTTCGTCAACACATTGGCGTTTGACAATGCGGCGTAGTAAGCACTGGCTGATGCTGAATAGGTATTCATGATACCCAAATTCAGAGCCAATGCTGAGTCATTACCAGCTTCTTCACCCGCCGTCGCGGCATACAATGAATTCATCACTGATTGTGCTTGCGAAGTAAAGACGCCAGCTTGATTGGCAGCACTTGCTTCGTAGCTCAAAGCGGCACTCACTGAGGCATTTGAATCCGTGATCAACGCCGCAATCGAACTAGCCGTACTGTACGCTGATGAGGCCTTCATTGCTGCACTTGCAATCTGACTAGCCAATGATGATGCTGTATCAACATTTGACAAGCCAGATGCCGTTGCTTTCGTCGTCAACGACTTGGCAACACTCAACGCTGATGATGCCACGTTTGAATACGTACCAACAACTTGCGCCTTGTACAAGGCTTGATTATCAATTAATGAAGCCGTGCTCGTGGCAATACTGCTTGCCTTGACCGTTTGGTCGGCGATGATTGACAATTCAGTTTGCGCAATATCACCAAGTGGATCAAAGCTGGCAGCGGCTGACTTCATCGCTGCATTTGCATTTGATAGCTTCTTCGCTGCAGATGACGCAATACTTGCACTTGATGCAATTGAAATGGCATTCGCACTTGTACCCATCGCTGACAAAGCAGAGGCTACGTTTGACACTTGCTTGTACGCAACTGATGCCGTAAACAAGTTAGATGCCAACACATTACCTTGGCTCATCGCCTGGAGCATGCTGCTACCAGCCATTGAGGCACTCGCAATTGTCGACAACGCTTCAGAGGTTGCCTTGTTAACAGAACCTGAAATCAACGCTGATAGCGAAGCAGCTGCACTGTTAGTCGACGTCAATACTGCCATCATGCTAGAAGCAGCATCGACGTACGATTGAATATTATCCAACACAATGGCTGACGATCCGCCCAAAGCAACTGACATCCGGCTATCTGCCGCTGCCAATGACTTCACCGTATTTGAGGCCGTCACAGCCAATTGTGACTTGATTTGCGTCGTGTAGACTGTATTGGGATCCAAAGCTGGATCATCACCAGCCGACGTTGCAACTGAACTCGTGTAAGCTAATTGACTCTTTAAATTAGCCAAGGCGTTTGAGGCAATCGTCCCCATATCACCATCGATACCCGTGACAGCTGACTGGGCAGCATCATTATTGCTTGCGATGATCGATGCATCTTGCGCCATCAATGAAGCAATACTTGCCATTTGCAAAATCTTACCGGCCGCTGAAGCCGTCGCATAATCTGAAACCAATGCTGAGGCTTCACGATAAGCCGCCAAAGCACTCAATGAATATGGTGCCACCACGGCTGCATTACTCGTGACTGTCGCAAATGAAGCAGCTGAGGTAGCAGCTTGCTTCATTGCCGTCAACGCACTCTTAACTGCACTCGTGTTGTGCTTATCATCCAATTGACCAGCTTCAGATTGGGCTAAGTCATACAAGGAAGACGTCAATATTGCTGCTGACGACGTCTTGGCAACGTATGACTTCATGTTGTTACTATCATTAGTAATTGCTGCCGCACTGGCTGCATCCGTCGCCGCTGACAAAGCTGTTGCGACAGATAAATTAAAGCCATTCACGATGTCATCTTGATACATCGCCTGGCTGTCAATATTGCCACTGGCTGCACTGGCAAAGTTACTTGCTTGCGTCGCCATTGAATTCATCGCTGAGAAATTCTGCTTAACAATGTCACCTTGCGTATCACCCATCTTATCAATACGACTCGATGTGGCTGCCAACGCCGATGATGCCACATTATATGCTGATCCAGCCGCTTTGGCATAGCTAGCGATACTATCCACGTGCGTCACTGGTTCAGCTGACGCCTTGGCGTTCATTGACGAAGCCACGCTTAGCGCACTTGATACCGCCATATAGCTATTCACAATCACCAAAGCATTACTTGTTGCTGCTGCTAGCGATGTCGTCTGCGTGGTTTGTGAGGCAATAGTCTTCAAAGCCGTTTCAACAGCAGCGCCTTTATCACCTTCAATTAGCGATGCAACTGAATCAGCACCTTGACTCGCCGACTTTGCAGCTGACAAGGCAGCTTGTGCAATCGCATCATACGAAGTCAGGTCTGTTTGATTTGAGCCAAATGCCTTAACAGCATTTGATTCTGCATCAGCTGCTGACTTGTAAGCAGACGCAACGGCATCAGAATATGTCGTCTTGATGATGCCTGTCTTGGCTGAATCGGCACTTGACGATGGATTTGTGCTAGGAGCCGTCGCATTTGACGAACTTGCAGCACTACTATTTGATGGTGTGCTACTACTTGATGACCCGTTTGATGGCGCCCCAGAATCAGTTGAGCTATTTTCAGCCCCAATCGTGATATTATCCTTCGCCTTCTGTGAAACAGCTTGCTTGGCGTCATTCAATTGGGTCGTTAAACTATCAAGTTCTTTTTGAATCGTATCAATTTGCGTGTTGATGGTCGTTAAACTAGCCGTCGCATCAGCCCAGTTTGCATTGTCTGAAATCGTTTTCTGGGCAGTAATCGCATCTTGATAATTCTTTTGAATTGTTTCGTAGGCATCTGACAAGTTCTTAACGACCGTCGCTGCAGCGCCCAATTCCGTATCAGACGCTGTCAACATCTCTGACTTGCTAGCATATAAACTCGTAAATGAATTCTTCGCCGCCGTTAATTGATTCAAGGCAACCGTAGCGTTCGCAACCGCTGCATCAATGGCCGTTTGCGCTTCTTTTGTCTTCGTTGTAATGGCGGCATTCGCTGCCGTTAAGCTTTCATTAGCGGCATTGATAGCTGCTACAACTTGTGCCTTCGCAGCACTAGCCGCTGTATTCGATGTCGCATCAGCCTTTGTTGCATCAATATAGGCATCAATTGCCTTCAAGGTGTCATTCGCATCATCCAAGGCTGACTTGGCTGATTGAACGGCCGCATTAGCATCAGCATAAGTCGTGGCTGAACCAGCCGTTGTCAAATTTTTAGATGCGGCATCGACCTTTGCTTGCGCCGCTGCCGCTGTATCTTGGGCATTCTTCAATGCTTCATTGACCGCTGTCATATCAACAGTTGGACCAGTTGAAACTTGAAGCTTACCACTATCCGAATCAAACTTGATATTGTTTGATGGAATCGTAATCGTCTTTGATCCAGTTGTGGTCCCAGTACTTGAATCTGAACTGTCAGTCGCCGCATTCGTAATCGCTTCATTCTTAGAAGTTGCCAATGTCTTTTCATCAGCTGTGATGTTAACAACCGCATCACCTGTCTTTTCGTCCGTCACGACGGTCACAACCGGTGTATCCGTCTTAACCGTCGTATCGACACCCAAGATATCCTTCTTAACGGATAGCAACGTATCGTCATTATCGTTGTAGGCAATTGATGGTGGCACAGACGTATCGTTTTCAGTTTCCGCCTTTGCCATTAGACCGGTTACATAGCTTGGCAACCAATCCGCTTCAATACCACCAACATAAACTGCCGACAGCTTTGAGGCGAAAGACATATTCTGGCCCCACATGTTAAAGTCACCGTTTGACATAAATGGATTGAACGAAATATCCAAACTGGTCAGTGACTTCCAGATTGCCGTTACGTCTCCATTAGCCCCGCTAGCAGCAAAAAAGTAGGTTCCCAGATATTGTCCCAATGAGCTTGGTCCGTTATTCCCCTTTGTATCAAAGGTTGAAAACATACCAGCAATATTCAGCGACTTAATGCTTGTGGCCGCAACCATAACTTTTTGCAATTTAGCCGCACCAGCTCCAAGGCTCCAGCCATTTTTCCAGAAGTTTGTTTGACTCGTAATGGCCGCCAAACCAGGATTGGCGGCGGCTGACAAATCCAGCGCCGTCAAATCAGCTAAGTTATCATATGTGACTGTGTTGACATTAACACCATCTTTAACAGCCAATGACTTTCCACCACCAGCCGGACTCTTCAAAACTGCCTCAATAATTGCTTGTGGCACACCGTCTGATTGCAAGGTGGTACCAGCCGCAAATGCTGTGGCTTGCCGGGTTAAATTCCATTGTTGAATAACTGGAAACGTCTGCATCGCCGTCGACATCGTCAACGTACTTAGCAACGTGATTGATGCAAACCGAGTGACAACCCGGTTCATCGTTGTTTTACTCTCTCTTTTCATTTCGTGCTACCTCACAAAAATGATCCCTCTAGTTAAGTATTTAATATTTAAAAATAAATATGTATGCGGCCATTGCGACCGCTGTTTTTTTATATGTGTGTTGATTACTTCAACTTATCCATGTTTTCTTCGCGTTCTTCCTTACGGCGCTTAGCCAAGATGAACCAAATCAAACCTACGATAACCAAAACAAGCAAGACAACAACACCAATGATTACCCACATGATGACTGGTAGGCTACCCTTTGCCTTAATCATGGCGTCGTTATCGTTAAACTTCTTCGCTTGGTCGGCAGTTACCGTAAACGTTTCTGTCCAATCCTTACGGTAGTCAAAACGTGTGCCGGCCGCATCAGCATACTTACCATTGACATTTTCGCTCCAGAATGCGGTATACGTTGCGGTATACTTACCGGCTGCCAAACGTTGTCCATTTGAATCTATTGTGAAATCAAACTTTGAGTTCGGTGCCATTTGCATCATCTTTTGTGAACCCTTATAAGCAACCTTGCCCTCAGCATCACGTACCTTACCGGTAATCTCCAAACGATTCAAGAGTGCTTGCTTTGGATTCGCCACTTCAGCATTAATTGTTGTGTGACCATTCTTTGAAACAGGTGCGACACGACCCGTATTCAACGTATCGGCAACGTCATTGTTATCCGTCGTATTACGAGCTAACACGGCAACCGTGTATGACAACACGGAATTAATGTTCATACCCGATCCGGCCTTTTGTGCGTTCTGACCTTCTTCCAAAAAGTGAACACCACCGGCCATCACACCTGTCACTGCTTTGTTAGGCATAGTCAATTGCACGTCGACAGCTTGCGTTTGCTTGGCTGGAATCGTCACCTTTTCAGGCGCCTGCATATACTTGCCCAACTGATCAGGCAAAGATGCATCGAACGGCCCATTAGACGTATAATCGACCGCTCCTGCATTAGACGTACCAGCCGTTCCAGCTGTCACATCGATGGTAATGTCCTTATTAGACGTGTTTTGCAAATTAAACGTTAACTTTTCTTGCTGACCGGGGTTCAATTTCAAATCAAAATAACTTGTATTTGATTTGTCAATTTGTGTCGCCGGCACCACCGCTTGCACTGAAAAATCTGACCCAGCTGCGTGCGCTGTTGAGAATGGCAAAATACCCATCAACAGAGCCGCCCCTGCCAATGCCACTCGCTTAATATTCATGACCTATATAAACCTATGCTTTCTGTAAAATCTGTCTTAATAGTAGAAAAAAGTGACGTGTCCCATAGTGGTCGCGTCACCTTTTCGTTTGCATGTCGATAGATTATTCTATGTCCACAATTAGTTAGCTGGACCAGCAACCAACTTCCAGTTGATCATTCCTGTGTATGAACCAGTCGTTGCAGTTGATGGCACGTTCAACGTTACATCACTTGCAGCAGTCGTCTTTTCAATTGCAGTACCCTTTGCATCAGCAACTTGTTCGGGTGTTGCTGAGTAAATTGATTGATCACCAGCCTTCAACTCAGTCGTACCAAGTGACAACTTGTCACCCAATGGCTTAGCGTCAGCATCTGATGTTGACATACCTGAATAATTGGCCATCAAGTGCCACCCCTTACCTGAACCTGACAAGTCAGTGACGTGAGCTGTAATACCGTCCTTTGCAGCAACAGCCGTTGTCTTACCAGCCAGAACATCTTGCATTGAAAGTGAACCAAACTCTACAGTAGACGTTACGTCATCCAACGTCAAATTACCTGGGGCCAAAGTAACTGATCCCTTAGTAGTTGCTGTGTTATCTACCGTGTTTACGTTCGTTTCTCCAGATGCAAATGCAGCCGTTGAAGCTCCCAACAATGAAACTGACAACAATGAAGCCAAAATAATCTTCTTCATAACTCTTTTCTCTTTTCTTCTCTATAAGTTCTCTATTTGTTCAAGTCTCTCCTCAAGAACAAAACTTATTATAGGACTACTTACTTTCCGTGTATACGGAATTCACCACTTGTGTTCAAACTGTTCACAATTTGTTCACATTTGCCGACAAATTTGAATTTTCAGTTAAAACAAACGTATTTTCGACCTGATTTGCTGCTAATACAACCCCCGTTTTCGCGGTTATCTGAGTTACAAAGCCGCTCGGTAACGCCACGCTACGCTTCTCAAAGCGGCGCATCCGTACACTACCACGATCAATAATTTGACCATCAGCTAATACAAAGAGGTAGTTGACTGTGCGACGGCGCAATACAGCGTACAGAATTCCACCAATTAGACCACCAACAATAATTGCTAGCAACAACCAGCCCCACCACGGCATCGCAAAACGCTGTTGCAGCAACGCATCATCCGCCGTCAGTGTCTTAGACTGTTTCGTGGAAACGTGAAGCTTTGTTTGCCCACGCGTGTGATACGTGTAGCGCTTGCCGTTTGGCGCATCAAACCGTAAATTGTCCTTCAAACCGTAATAAGCATCAACTTGCACATCATAATCACCAGCCACCAACTGTTGACCATTCGACCAGACATTAAATTGCATCTGCGAATTCGGGGCCATTTGCATATTGCTGGCATTTCGCTGCAAATAAACACCCTGGGGACCCGTAATTGTCGCCATCACATAGAGCCCGTTTAAGAATGTTTGGGTGTTATTTAGCATTTGAATGCCAACTGTGGCCTGATTATTAACTAGTGTGGCGTCAACATCCCCAATACTAAGATTCGGCACCAGAATTGCATTCGTGGTCCGGTTCAAGACCGCCACGGTATAACCAACCTCCGATTGAAACATGTTTTTTGAATCAGTCGTATTCGTTTGTTGTTGCTGTACGAAGGACACACCACCAGCTAACACACCTGAGATGCCATTATCCGGCGTTTTTACTGATACCGAGGTCGTTGCCGATCCCTTGGCTGGTACAGTGACCGTTTTAGCTTCCGGTGTGATCAATTGCTCCATCCGCGCCGGCAAATTCACAAAATGGTTCTCACCCCAATTTTGTGTGCCATAGACCACGGCACCATTATCAGACGTCCCCGCCGTGCCTGGCGTGACATCAACATTAATTGGCGCGTCAGACGAATTTTGTAACGTAAAAGTCAACTTAGTAGTATCACCCTTTTCCGTTAACAAATCCGCGTACCCTTTGTTGGCTGACTCTTGTCTTTGCGCAGTTGGGGTGGTCAGCTTGACCGTCAGTGCATTATCAGCATGAGCCGTTGCTGTGACCGTGCCCAACATCAGTAAGCCAATCACAATTCCTAACAGACGTCGCATCATTATTCACCCTGTCCAACACCTTGCTGTAATTGGTAACGAACGGTCGCTTGATAATGGCCTAATCCAGCCGTTGCGGGTACCGTTAAGTACGCGTCCATCGCCTTCGATTCCCAAACGTGGCCAGTTGGCGTGGTCGGCGTCGTTTGCGTCGTAATCGCCTTCATCCCTGACAAATCTGGTGTTGCCACCAATTTGTTTTGTTCATCACCTAATGCCAAGCTACCATCAAACTGATTTGTGCCATCTGAAAACTTTGTCACCCCGGCCGCCAATGACCAGGTTTGATCCGCTCCTGTTAAATTGTTCACCACAAAACTACCAGCTGGCAATGTCACTGTTCGTGTCACTGGTCCCTGTGATAAGTCACTCAGCGTCACCGTCTTAAAAGCTAACGTCTGGGGCCATTTTTCAAGGGTTAAGTCGCCCCCTTGAATGTTGACACTCGAAGTCGTTTCGCCAACGGTTTCCGCGCTGGCCACCATATCAACACTGCTCATTAGCGTGATCGATGCCACAAGCAACGTCATTTTCTTGTTCATAAACATCCCCGTCAACTCCCTTCTAGACAGGCACAACTGTGTACACGTTCTGATCACGGCGGAGGTAAACCTCAACTTCGCTGACTAGCACTGGTTGCCCCTGTGCATCGTGCAAATCTTCACCGTAACTATTTTGATCAATTGCCAAATACCCTCGGGCACCACGACACCTTGACGAGCCAACAAGCGACTGAGGTACACATCGTGTTGGGCCACCAACGTATAGTCGGCTGTATAAAAGGCAACCGTCCGCTTCTGACGCTTAAACATCACAAACCAAACACCGAAGCCACCCAACGCTGTACCAGCCAGCAATGCCAACTTAGCAACAGTCGGATTAATCGACGCGCCGCTGACGTTGCGGTCAGCCGCATTTAGCTTACGTGCTTCAGCCGTCGAAATCGGTACCGTCATATCAACGGATAGCCGCTTCGTTGCGCCATCATTTTTGGTATTCGCTTTGGCAACTGTTGCCTGACTAGTTACCGACTGTGTCGTGTCGGCCGGTACCGTCAACTCATTATCAGGGGCCACCGAACTACTATCTTGTTGTTGGCTAAGGCTGGCGGCCTTGTGAGTACCACTGTTATCTGGCCGCTGAGCATTCGACACCGAATCACTAGCATCAGTACTAGATGAATTTGCCACAGCCCCCGGTGTCAACGTGGTCGATCCAGCTGCTGAACCGGTCATTTCAACCTTGTAAGCACCCGCTTCAACCTTGTCCCCATTTAACCAAACCATCCAATTCAACTGTGAATTTGGTGCAAACTGCATCATTTTTTGAGCGCGTCGGTATGTTTTACCACTAGGTGCGGTCACTTTTACATCCATCTTAACCCGGTTAATAAAGGCTGGGTATGGATTTTGAAAATGGAAGACGAATGCGCTTTTACCAGCCACTGTTTTGGCGCCTTCAGATGTCACCGTCGGTTGCTTTGCATATTGTTTCGGTTCAGCATTCTGGGCCAAAACTGCAATATCATACTTAACGGTTGCATTCAATCGGAACCCGGCACCAGAAGTGCGTTGTTGATTTTCTTCTTTAAACCCAACTCCACCAGCAATTGTGCCATCGATCGGTGAGTCAGGCATCGTCAAGGTTGCGGTCACTTGTTTTGTTTCCTTTGGCGCTAACGTGACAACGGGATCCGAGACCGTTAAATGATTCTCCATCCGCGTTGGCAAATTAATAAAGTCCGCATTCGGCCAATTTTCACTCGTATAAACAACGTTTCCGTTCTCACTCGTACCGGCCGTTCCCTTTGTCACATCAACCTTAATCGTCTTATCACTTAAGTTGGCAATTTTGAACGTCAACGTTTGTGTTGACCCCGGTGCCGCAATGACATCCGCATACCCCGTATCGCGCGCTGTTGGTCGTTGCGTGGCTGATTCTTGGTAGGTCACACTGTAATCATCGTGTTCGACCGTTGCTGCTTGGCCGTCTACTTGTAATAAGGTGATACTTGCTACCGTTGCTATAAACAAGGTCATTCGTTGTTTCATAACAACACTCCCTCTCCACTTTCTTGATATATGTATCCCCGCACCTGAGCGGGGGAATAACTATTGGGCAACCCCGTTATTAAGGGTGTATAAGACATTTGCCGCATAATCATCGTTTGAGTTAACTGGCACCGTAATCATCGCCGTCACTGCTGGTGAACGCCAATAACCACTCGCTTTACTGCGGAACAGCGTGGCTGAACCATGTTGCGTCGGGTCGGCACGCATCGTAACGTCGTTAATTGTTAACGATCCGTCAAACGACCGATCACCATTCGTAAATGGTTCCACCGCCATCGACAACGTCCAACCAGCAGTTGCACCAGAATAGTCATTAATCACAAACGCACCAGCTGGTAATGTCGCCGACAATGTTGCGGGCAGGGTCACCTGATGCCAGGGCACCTTGCCAAAATTAATCGACGTGACGCCACGATCAAACGTTCGCGTACCCGGTTCAACCGTGACACCCGCTTTACCTGTCGTTGCAGACGCCGTAACCGGTACTGCCAATGCCAGCAAGCCTATTAAAATAGTTACGCCAATTCTTTTCATTTGCCTAACCTTCTTGCGTTAGTGTGGTCACTTCAATTTCAATGTACGTTTGCTTAGCTGCAATTTGGAGATGTGTCTCATCGATAACCGTCACTGCCGTATTCGGAACAACCCGCGCAGCCTGTGGCAGTGTCACCGCAATCTTACTCATTCGTCCCGCACGAGCCCGTTCTTTAAACATGACCGTGTTCGTCGTCATATCGATCACTTGAATTGTGACTTGGCGCTTCTTCAACAATACGAACCAAAGAATTGCTGCTGCAATCACCACCAAAATACCAATAAACACTTTGTATGCAACAGGCATTTTTGACTTCATTTGCAGGTCGTAGTCAGACTTGTTCAACTTATCTGCTTGGTCAGCCGTCACATGGACGGTCTTAACACTGTGCGTGTGATACGTATACTTGTCGCCGCTAAAGCTATATTGACGTTTACCATCCTTTGACCAGTACGTATCCGTCACAACGCGGTAGTCACCGGTACGCAAACGGGCACCATTCGTATAGACACCCCAATTAAACTGAGTATTCGGTGCCATTTGCATATTGGCCTGCGTACGTGTGAACTTCAACCCATTCGGCCCCGTCACCGTCGTCTTCATTCCCAACGCATTAATAAAGCTAGGGGTTTGATTTTTAACATTAACCGCAAACACCGTGTGCTTATTTACTTGAGATGCCTTCGTATCACCCAGCGTCAGCATCCCCTCTGGAATTTCCTGATTGTTAGACAACAGCACCGCCACAGAGTATTTGAACGTGGCATTAACTTTCAAGCCATCGCCAGTTTGTTTTGAACGGTTTTGGTTGTCTTCAATGAAACTAACGCCACCCGCCATGCGGCCCGTAAATGCTTGCGCCGGTACTTGTAACGTCTCCGTAGCAACCACTGTTTGACCAGCTTTGAGTTGCCATTCTGTCTGATCTGGCTTCAAATAGCGTTGCATTTGATTCGTCATGCCCACAAAGCGTTGGGCTGACCAGTCCGTCGTCGTGTAATCAACTGCACCATTGTCAGTTGTCCCAGCCATACCAGCAACCATGCGAACCGTAATATTCTTTTGCGATGTATTCCGCAACTTAAATTGCAAGGTTTGGTGGCTACCTGGCGTCGCCTTCACATCAATATAACCAGCATCCGCTGATTCAGTGCGCTGATTGTCTGGTTGCACTGGTTGTACCGAATAGTCATCAGCCGCAAATGCTGACGTTGTTACGAACAACGGTGCCACGACCGCCGCTGCGAAAGCCCATTTTGCCCACTTCGTCATTACTCAATCTCTTCTCTTATTTACTACTTTTTTAAACACAAAAAGTCTGGCGAAAACCAGACCGTTTGCGAGTATGTTGCATGTGATAGATTACTTGCCTGCTGGCGTTGCTGAAGCTGCATCAGCTGGCACACCTGACGTCAAGTTGTACGTAATCGTTGCTTCATATTGACCAACCTTGGCAGTTTGTGGCACAAGGATTGATGCATTTACATCGTTATTATTCCAAGTTGTGTGTGAAGTATTCCAAATTCCATCAGACTCCGCATCAAACAACTTAGCTCCTTGCGTTGCTGAAGTGTCAGTTGACAACGGCACGCTGTTAATTGTCAACGTACCGTCAAACTTCTTGTTCGTGCCGGCTACCGTGAAATCAGTCACCGCACCCGTCAATTGCCATTTAGCAGAATCTTGCGTATCCGTCACTTGGAATGTCTTGGCCGCAAGCTTTGCTGGCAATGTTTGGGCCTTTTCTGCCAATTGTGTCAACGTTACCTTACCAAAATCAATTGATGCACCCTTCGCGGTCGTGTTACCAGCTGTATCCTTTTCATCCGCACCAGGCGCCTTATCAATTTGCAAAATACCATTGTCCCCGGTAACGGCCACACTGGCCTTACCAGTTGATGTATCCGCTGATGCAACTCCAGCCGTTGCTAAGACAGACCCTGCTACCAATAGGGTTGCCGTCAATGTCATTACTTTCATCATTCCGTCCCTCTTCGTGGACCTCTCAAATCCACTTCACTCTTTCTTCTCAGGTTTGACCCTTGTTAAAAATAATAAGTTAAAGTAAGTAATTATTTTCGCGCAAATTGTGAAGAAATTGTGAACACGTCCGAAAAAAAGCCCTGACACACCGTATTGGTATGCCAGGGACTAAAATTTAAAGACAATGATAACTAAATGAAATGGCCTCAACTATCCAAAGCACCAGGAGCACGACAATCAGATAGTGGCGTCGCGTAGCCAAACGAATCGACCGGCAGTGGATATACTCTGCCATCCAATCAACCGCGTCGAGCGCTACGGCAACGGAAATCAGCAGCAACAACAAGCCATCTACCACGATGCTATGTTGCAATGAGACACTTTGCAACAAGCTTAGAATCGCAATGGCCAGCAAACTCATCAGTAACAGTGAATTAACCACATCAATTCGTCGCATGCCACCTCACTCCTCTCTTAAAAACCATGTTCCCATCATACTAAATAAAGTGACCCCAAAACGAATTTTCCCAGATAATGACTTTTTGTCGTGCCACGTGCCAAATTTATCAGAAAAACACATCAAAAAAGGCCATCGATTTCTCGACAGCCTAAGCTAACTTGTGATTACTTTGCACGAACAATCAATGTATCGACATTGGCCGTACGCGTTACGTATTCCGTTACTGACCCGATGAGCAAACGCTCAATCGCGTTCAAACCAGTTGCCCCGATCATAATCAAATCAGCGTTCAACTTCTCTGGTGCTTGGTGAGCAATGATGTCCTTTGGTGAACCATACTCAATTGTATAGTCCACGTTTTGGACACCAGCATCCTTAGCTTGTTGCAAGTATGCATCCAACGTCTTCTTTGCCGTTTCAGCAACTTGTTCAACCATTGTCGTCTTAAAGTCAGTCACATTTTGGAAAGCGCGTGTATCAATAACGTGCAAAATGTGCAAGTTGGCATCCTCCCCATTACGGATTGCCACTTGAATTGCCTTGCCCAAAGCGGCTTCCGCTTCCTTTGAGCCATCGACTGGTACCAAAATGTTCTTGTAGTTTACGTTTACATCTGCCATGATAAGTCCTCCTCTAATAGGCTCTTTCCCTATATGTTTATTATACGCTATTTGAAAACGATTTCATTAATAAACGTCAAACAAACCATGCGAGAGGTATGAAGATTTCATTATTGCGCAAATCACTTAAACAAACGACGCACGACAGTTAGCGCTAATGCCGTTGTCATAATTGTCGCGAGGATAACAAAAATGCCGGCTGGTAGTGGTGCGTCTCGATAAATCGCCACGCTAACGAGCAACAAAACAGCATCGACCGTGAAAAACCAACCAAAGACTGTCGCTGGCATTTTGGCTTGGGCTGCATCGATGCCCATAAAGCCAGTTCGGTGTCGCAATAAATAAATTCCCATTGCCCCGATGAGCAAGGCAAAGACAACAAAGGTGATCATAATCATCATGATAAAAATTTCTCTCTTTTTCGCTTCAAATAAAAAAAGCACTACCAGGGCGAACCGTAGTAGTGCACGAACACTTGATTGGCGCCGTTAATGATTCACAATGAGTTGGCTCCAGATTATAGGTAAGTGGGTGAATAAGTCAGCGTTCGCGGCTACTGAGTGAAACAGCTTGCCTCGCCGGCTTCCCGACATCCCCGAGCAATATGGTTGTAAAGCAACTACATATAGTAGGAATCACGCGTACGTCCAAGGAATTCGCATAACCATATTATACGCCTGCCACATAAAATAAACAGTCTTGACAGGCTACTTTTTTAATCCTTTACGTTGGGCGTCAGACAATTTTTGATATTGATCTTTATACGCCACTTCGACCTTTGAGTTTCCCGCTGGATCAAAGTAGTGTTTGCCAACTAATTTATCAGGCAAGTATTGTTGCGGTACCCAATCGCCAGGATACCCGTGTGGATAAACATAATCCACCCCGTGACCCAGTTTTTCGGCGCCTTTATAGTGTGCATCCTTCAAGTGGTCTGGCACATCACCCGTGCCACCCTTGCGCACATCTGCCAGTGCCGCATCGATTGCTGTGTACGCTGAATTCGACTTTGGCGACAATGCCAATTCAATCACGGCATTCGCCAACGGAATCCGTGCTTCCGGAAAGCCCAGCTTTTCAGCTGTATCGATTGCCGTAATCGCTCGAGCTGCTACTGCTGGATTGGCCAGGCCAATATCTTCATACGCGATTACCCGCAGGCGCCGTGAAATAATTGGCAAATCACCCGCTTCAATCAAGCGCGCCAAGTAATGCAACGCCGCATCAGTATCACTACCACGAATCGACTTTTGAAGCGCCGAGATAACATCATAGTGGCCATCCCCATCTTTGTCCGCTGTTAACGCCTTGCGTTGGACAGTTTCCTCAATAATAGGCAACGTAATATGAATCTGGCCATCTTCACTTGGTAACGTTGATTTAACGGCAAGTTCGAGCCCATTCAAAGCCGAACGTAAATCACCATTTGTTGCGTAAACCAATTGCCGTTCTGCATCTTCATCAAGTACCGCATCAAAATTACCAAGCCCGCGGTCCTTATCGGTTAACGCACGTTGAATGGCAATCTTCATGTCATCCTCTGACAATGGCTGCACTTCAAAAATTTGTGACCGTGATCGAATAGCTGGCAAAATTGAGAGATACGGATTTTCCGTCGTGGCACCAATCAAAACGATGCGACCACTCTCCAAATGCGGCAACAAAAAGTCCTGTTTCGTTTTGTCTAACCGATGAATCTCATCAAGCAACAAAACGACAGTGCCTGACATTTTAGCTTCTTCTGCCACAATTTGTAGGTCTTTTTTACTATCCGTGGCGGCGTTTAAAATGCGAAAGGCATATTTCGTTGAACCGGCAATGGCACTCGCAATACTTGTCTTACCCGTACCGGGCGGTCCATATAAAATCATCGACGACAACATTTTCGCCGTGACCATGCGATGAATAATTTTTCCTTCACCGACTAAGTGCTGCTGACCAACAACTTCCTCAATCGTCCGAGGGCGCATTCTAAATGCTAAAGGTTGTTGCATGTCAACCGCCTTCTTTCTTACTTTATTTTGGGCTACTTACCAAGTGCTTGTAAAATTGAGCGATAACGCATCATCATAGCAAAATTACCTGTTAACGTTTGATAGTCGATGACAAAATTACTCAACATTGAGACTAATGCTGTCGGATCATCAAAGAACCATTCATAGTAATCTAACATTGCCCAGCGCCACTGCAACCACAAACTGCCATCGCGGACTTGTTCCCGACCTAAGTCACGTGCCAGGAGTGTGTAATAGGCAACCAATTCACGATTGCCTAGTAACGCTGCTCTAAATGTTGCTAAGTCAAGCGCCTCTAAAATGTTTTCAATCAAGCGATAAGGTTCATAGGATTTTTCATAGACGCGTCGCATCTGTTTGGCCCAAATATCAATCATATCCAGTGAATCAATGGCCAACAAACCAAACTTCACCAAGCGTACTTCGTGATCATGCCACACATCAATACTCATTAGCTCATCCATGATTTCCCGACCTAACTGATTGGCCACCGGACTTGATAACCAGCCAGGATAACGGGCCATACCATCTAGTGCGCGATAGTCAAAGGAAGCTTCTAAATCACGCCGCGTACCTAGTCGTTCGTAATTCTTCAGGGCAACCTCGGCCATCACATGGTACATACTGGGATCGGTCAATTCTGGCACATACTGCACCCAAGTTGTATGCGTGGTATCAATGTATTGACTGTATACCACTGCATCTAAATCGGCCGGCAATAAGCGCAGGACCCGCATCAAAACCGTCATATCATCAGCCCGTAATAGGTCCGGATCCTTGTAAGCACGGTACAACTTATAAGTCGACACGCCAGCGCGATCAATTGTTCCTGTCGTAATATGCTTCCCTTGCACTACCCATTGAAACAGCTTACCAAAATGTTCAAAGTATGGCACTTCGGTTCCGGCTGCATAAACGGGAAAATGATTTGGTGTTTCAGCTGGTTGCCAGAAACTCTCACGTTCGGCGCGATAGGTTTGCCAGATTAATGCCAGGTTTAAATCACTTGGTGCAATGCCAATGACACTCGCCTGTTCGCGTTCGGCTGCTGCCAAAAACGAAGCAACTAAATCATCCAAAGCGGGATTTAACATCATCTCGTCATCACGCACCAGCATCGCCAACCGTCGCAAAATTTTTAGTTCAACCGTATCATCCGTGGCTGGTTGATTAATAATCGCTTCTAGAATAAACCGCGTATTTTCGCGATTACGATTCTTAGGATCAATCAAAAACTTTTTGATGGCTTGCACGTGCATCTGCATGGCAATTCCCCAGACATCAATTGGCAAGAACGTGTTAAACATCGTGATAGAACGGGCAAACCGTTGGTACACAACCATAAACTCTTCAGGCGTCAAGCCATACGCCAACAAACCAGCTACATTCAACTCGAAGATGGTGTAACTATCAGTTGCCATCAATAACTTTTTTAACGACGCAAATAACGTCGGATTATACCCACCGTTTTCACGAATATACAGGACCATCTGAGCCACTTGATGGCCATAATCGTCAGGCCCCGCCGCTGCTACAGTCTTTTCAGTCTCAATCACATCGGTTTTCAACTGGTCAAGTGACATCGCAAACATCGAAACCGTGCTAAACGGCCGAAATAATGGGACCTTGACTGCCATTGCCAATTCTGAAAAGGTCATGGTTAACAATGTTAATACATCAATTAATTCTTTTAACGATAACTCTGCCTCGCCAGCAACAAAGCGATACCAGCGTGACTTACTGATGCCAAACTGTTCAATCGCACTGATACTCACGTTTTTATCAGCTCGAATATCATTCAGCACTTCACCATATGGTCTCATTTTCTCTCTCCCTTTAAGCGACTATTTAACCAAACAATCGCTTATACCAAGGCTTTTTCCCCGCCGGTTGGCTCTCTCCTTCCACCGTTGGTGCCTCAGTTAACTTCACAATATCAATTTGATCGATATTGACAGCCTCTTTTGCTGCGAACACCGCAACGATATCTGAACGATCAAACACATCGTCTGACTTCAGCGTAAACCCAATGCTATACTTCGAGGCTAATTGCATATATGGGGATAAATCATCTAATTCTAAATGGCCATTTAAGAACAACGTGCCATCTGGATGCGCCTTAAATTGGGCCTCCCAGGTTGGCATGTAGGCCGCCTGACCAAATGTGTCACGTGTTTGCGCCGCATAAACTCGCTCTCTAAACGTGCCCAAATAGTGGTTACGTTCATCCGGGTTAATTTGTGGTGTGCCGTAAACGGCTGCTTGCATATGTGGATCCATATCTGACATAGGCGGGTCCTCAACTTTCATTTTCATAGTAGTTTCACCCCTAAGTTTACCATAATGACGGCACAAAAAAAGAGACGGAAATTCCGTCTCACTCAATCTTCTATCTAAAGAAGAATCATTTCGAAGCCTACCTGATACGACTCAGGCTTGGTGTGAAATTTGGGAAAAACACCAAACGACTTCATATAGGGGTTCAACTAGTTTTGACACTAGTAGCTCGTGGGAAATTGGGTAAAAGCCACGGGCTTTAAGAACAAAAATTATTATACCCCCGAACCTTACAAAACACATGCATTTTACACATGTTCTATATCCCGTTTTCGGTACACTAAAACGCAAAAAAACGGTCATCACTGACCGTTTTTTCTTTAACTGAACATCAACGTTGAAATCCCCGCAACGAAGACGTATGTCATATATGCACCGAATACCCAGTGAAGCGCATTAAACAGTACTGGAAATGCACGCAAAATGCGGTGCCCAACGAAGTACAAAACCGTTGGTGCCACCATAATTAAGGCGAAAATTTCCAACCCCATTAGCCATGTATTTGGTGCCATTGGCATCAAAAGAATCATAGCTTTTCCTCCAAATCAACATCTGGATACTTGTCTTTAAACCAGCGTTCTGCGAATTGGTTTTCAAACAAGAAGACCGGTTGCTCAGCCCGATCACGTACCAACAAGTTACGTGACGAAGCCATACGTGGATCCAATTGTTCAGGGTTAATCCAACGGGCAATCTTTGATCCCATTGGCTCCAATGAGACTTCGGTATTGTATTCATTTTCCATACGGAATTGGAACACTTCAAATTGCAACGCACCCACGGCACCCAAAATGTAATCACCTGAATCCCATGCCGTGTACATTTGGATTGTTCCTTCTTGCACCAATTGGGTCACACCCTTGTGGAATGACTTTTGCTTCAAGACATTCTTTGCGTGCACCCGCATGAACAATTCTGGCGTAAACGTTGGTAGCTCTTCAAATTCAACAGCCTTCTTACCGGCGTAAATCGTGTCACCAATTTGGAAATTACCCGTATCATAAACACCGATAATATCACCTGGATAAGCATTTTCAACGTTTTCACGAGTGTCTGCCATGAATTGGGTCACGTTCGACAAACGCAACTTCTTGTTGGTTCGGGCCAAAGTGACATCCATACCACGTTCAAATTCACCAGATACAATACGCACAAAGGCAATACGGTCACGGTGATTTGGGTTCATGTTGGCTTGAATCTTAAACACAAAGCCAGAGAATTGGGCTGTCGCTGGTTCAACTTCATCCCCACTCACCGTCTTCTTAGCAGAAGGTGCTGGCGCAAATTGCATGTATGTTTGCAAGAATGTCTCAATACCAAACCCTTGCAAGGCAGAACCGAAGAAGACTGGTGTCAATTCTCCGTTCATCACGGCTTGCTCATTGAACTGGTTACCGGCATCCTTCAACATTTCGATTTCATCGCGCGTTTCCGCCCACAATGAATTCTCTTGCAACTTGTTAGGTTCAGCTAAGTCCGTGCCTGCAGCGTTCAAGGGCAAGAAACGCTCTGCTTCAGACTCTGGACGGAAGACCTCGACATTGTTGTGATACAAGTCAAACAAGCCCGCCAAAATTTGACCTGATCCAATTGGCCAGTTCATTGGGTAAGCATTAATTCCCAACGTTGATTCCAACTCATCCACCAAGTCCAACGCATCACGACCATCACGGTCCAACTTGTTGAAGAATGTGAAAATTGGAATGTGTCGTTCACTAACGATTTCGAACAACTTCTTCGTTTGTGGCTCGATACCCTTGGCTGAGTCGACCACCATGATAACTGAGTCAACCGCCATCAACGTACGGTACGTGTCTTCAGAAAAGTCTTCGTGTCCTGGCGTATCCAAAATGTTGATACGCTTACCGTCAAAATCAAACTGCAAAACTGATGAGGTAACTGAGATACCACGCTTTTGCTCAATTTCCATCCAGTCAGATTTTGCGAAATTTCCCTTACGGCCCTTAACAGTTCCAGCTTCACGCACAACACCACCGAGCTTCAATAGTTGCTCCGTGATGGTCGTTTTACCGGCGTCAGGGTGGGAAATGATGGCAAACGTGCGGCGCGTTTGCAATTCCTCTTGTAATGATGCCATTTTTATCGCCCTTAATTTCTTTACTTTATTTACCGATTTTTTGAAAAATCTTAACAATTCAGTATACCGAAAAAACGGCCGTGATTCAACACCACGACCGTTCCGTTTTTGACGTATTTAGTTGTCCGAAAAGCGCTTACCACTTGTGTTGCTTGGCAATATCTTCGAGCGTCATCCCGCCATGTGAGTCAATCACTTGGTTCATCGCGGCTTGCAATTCCGAGGCTGGCAAGTCTTGCACATTGTATCCCTTAGCGATCAACTCTGCTCGTGCTGCTGCGACATCGGCTGAATCCATTTGTCGTTCTGATGATGAATCGGCCGGAACTGAACTTGCATCTGAAGACGTCGTGTCTGATGAACCACTAACAGAGCTCTCAGTTGTACTGTCACTAGCTGCCTTACTTGACTTGAACGCCTCACTAATTGATTGTGCAGCCGATGAACGACTAACAGACGCTGCAACGGATGATGATAACTCCGCTGCTTTTCGTGATGAGGATGCTGCTTCACTTGCTGCCTTGCTCTGCGAGGCGGCAATACTTGCAGAAGCTGCCTTAGAGGACGCAAGAGACGCCGCCTTGCTTGATGACACCTTGGCTTCAGAAGACGCCCGGCTCGTCTTGACCTTACGAACAGCCACATCAATGTTCTCGTTCACTAAGTCCACCGCACCGTCAACAACTTTCGCAGTGTGGTACCAATCCAGGGCATCTTGCCAATCACCCTTATTGGCACTTTTATCTGCCCGGATAGCATACACCAGTTGATCCAACGCTGTTCGCGCTTCAACTGACTTCTTTTCCTTTTGTGCTTCTTGGTAGTAGAACTTGGCATCTGACCAATTCTGCTTGTTTAATGCATTGTGCGCATTTGTCATCGTCGCCTCATACCCTTGATTGCTGGTGACGTGGCGGTACCCGATAATACCACCAACAAACGCGATAATTAGCAATAAGACTAACCCAAACTTTTTCATATTGTTTATCCCCTTAAAACATTTCCGTTTTTGATTATAAAGTAAAAGCAGCCAAAATGCGCTAACATTCTGGTTGCCTTTACAAAATCATATTGCGACTAACGATTATTACGACGCTTGATTTCCAAGTAGCGTCGGTACCACAAGTCGATGTACTCATCAGAGAATGGGCCCTGGTGCTTATTGATCCAATCCACGAGAATTTTCACGTGCTCCTTTACGATAAAATCAATATCCGCCGGGTATTGCCACTGCGCTTTGTGTAGCTCGTACTCATCCGTATCCAGCAGACGCTTCTCGCCGTCTGGGAAAACCTTCACGTCTAAGTCGTAGTCTACGTATTTTAGGGCTTCTTTATCCAAAACAAATGGTGAAGCGAGGTTGCAGTAATATGACACCCCATTATCTCGTATCATCGCGACGATGTTAAACCAATACTTACGGTGAAAATACACAATAGCAGGCTCACGTGTCACCCATCGACGCCCGTCATCTTCGGTCACCAATGTGTGATCGTTCAACCCAATAATTGCATTTTCACTGGTTTTAAGGACCATCGTATCACGCCAAGTTCGGTGTAAACTGCCGTCGTGCTTGTAGCTCTTAATCGTAATAAAGTCGCCTTCCCGAGGTAGTCGACTATCTTTCATCTCTGAGCCCTTTTACGGCCTTTCACCAAATTTATTCTTTTTTATTGTATCACGTGACACGCCCCGACGCACTGTTGTCTTGGGATTCATCTCTTAATAACGCTTGTGGAGCCCCCGAATTTTAATCATCACAGTGACGATGGCCACAACCAACACAAGCAATATCATCACCATCACGGTATCTAACCACGACCAAGTATTGACGTGACGCGTTGTGAATTCATCGGCCGTGACGTTAACCGTGGTTTCCCAATGCTTCACGAACTCTTTTTTATCACTAATGTTGTCCACATAATCACCGGTAACACTGTCGCGCACCCAACGAGCAGCCAAACGAACGGTATAGTCACCCGACGGCAAGCCCGTCTTTTTTAAATTAATCGGCCATGTCATTTTTGAATATGGGGCCATTGTCATGCCTGCCTGTTCGCGTTGCAAGACAATCTTGCCGTGCTTATCCACCACCTGCGCTGTAACTCGGAATTTATTGACGAAATTACCGTGCGGGTTTCGAACTAAAATCCCCAGTGCTGGTTTTCCTTTAATGCGCTTAACCGCTGCTGAATCGAATACCGGTTTTGCCACGGGCAGGTCGTCTTTATTACGGACAAAGACGCCAATCGTTTTTGGAATCGTCGTGATGCCTTGATCGTCACTACTTTGCGATTTTTTAGTTGCCGCTTCACCACGCGGGGTAATTTTAATGCCACCAGCTAGTAACCCTTGCCAAGCCGTTTTAGGCGTTTTAAGCGTGACATTAAACCCTGTATTTGTAGCCGCCTTGGCAGTCACAGTTGCCGGAATCTGCATGTCCTCACCGATTGGTTCGGGCAACGATGCATCAAATGTCGTATCGTTCGCCGTGTAGTTGATGTTCCCGTTTACCTTGGTTTTAGCCGTTCCTTTGGCAATATCAAACACGATATCTTTGTCCGTGTGATTTGTAATTACAAATGACATGTTCTGGGTTTGATTTGGCGCCAGCACCATATCAAACGCTTCCGTGTGATTTCCTTTAATCTGCGTTGCCGGAATTAATGCATGGACTTCATAGTCCGCGACATCCGCGTGCACCTGACTTTGTACGCCAAGCAGTGCCGCAACGAATGCCAATGCTAACCCAATTTTTTTCATAACCATTCCTCTTCTTAAAACGAAAAACCCCTTCACCCCCTTAAGCCACTAACGCAAAGCGTCAGTGGCTAGCAGGAGCGAAGAGGTTTCTTCGTTATTTTTTAATTCTGGTCACCAGCATCTCGGCGTGCAGCTAGCTTACGCTCAGTCGCTTCGCGTCGACGATAGAAAGCCATGAGAACGCCGAACATACCGGCGGCAACTAATGTTGCAAACAATAGCGCCACAAAGTATGGGTCGTTCGTCATAACATTGGTGTCATGTAAGTTTTGCAAATCACCGACATCGCCATCCTTATCGTCTGGGATTTCGTGAATCCACAAGCCTTCATCACCATCAACAACTGTATCGTGAATAACCGCAACATCTGGTTCTGTAATCGGTGCCAGTGGTGCTACTGGCGTTATTGGCGTCACATTCACCGCGCTCGCCGACGTGATAATCGCCTGACTCGCAGGTGCCTGACTAGCCAGCACCGGTGCAACTGATGTTACCACTGGCACACTTGGTGTTGGCTGCAAAACAGTCACAACAGTTGGTGTTGGTTCAGTCGTCATTGGTGCTTTTACAGACTCGTGTGGTGCGGCTGGGGCCTTCGCCATCGCAACAAAGGTTACCACCTGATCACCGTTTGGTTCGTCAGTCCGAACTAACTTGTAACCTGGCACATTGGCAACCTGCACATCACCAAAGTCTGTTTCGCCCGTTTGACCATTGATCGTAATTTCACTCACAACAGTTCGCGCAGTTCGGTCGTGCGTTTCCAGCCAAGGCGTTTCAGCATGGGCGTACTTGGTCTTGTCTGTTACTGCAGCATCTGGCACGCGTTCACCCGTCACCCGATCAACACTAAAGTGAGGTGTCACCGTAACGATTTGTTCGACCGTTACTACCTTGCCATCCGGCGTTTTAATCGTCGTGTGGCGAACAATTGTGCGCGTCTTACCCGTACCATCAACAGTATCGTGCTTCAAGTGAATCTCAAATACTTGCGAATCACGTGTTGCATCAGCAATCGCATCATAATGGGTACCAACAACAAAGCCGTCTGATACCAATACATAACCCATTGCTTCATAACGCTTAATGGTTGCTGGACTGTTGTAAACAATCTCACCATCCGTCACGCCTCGCACATCATCGACGCGTAAGGCTGCACCAGTCGTATCATCAATCACGACAATTTGTGCTTTCGCAGCATTCGCCACAAAAGTTACGTGGTGTCCTTGCGGTGCATTATCAACAGTCGCCAAACCATTTGGCGTGGTATCCGTTGCTTCCGGTGCAATGCTTGTCGCTGGTCGCCCATCGACTAACATCGTGTAACCAGGCACCGCATACTTCGTCAAATCAACCGTTGCAAAATCAACACCCGTTGTTGACGTTTGGGTCACCTGACCCACAATATTTGGTCGGCCAGCCAACTTAGGGAACGTAACCGTCACCGTTTGTTGTTGCACGGCTGGCGTGTAAGTCACCGTATAGTCTTGCGAATCAGTTTCCTTCGCAGTGTAAACAAACTCGTCAATTGACGTGTATGTCTTACCAGCAGCGTCAGTAATCACATAACTATAACCCGGCACAGCCAAATCCGCAGTCTTCGTACCAAAACTGATTGCTGTATCTGATGTCCCCGTCGTCTCAACAATCGTCTGACGATGCTTAGGATCATTAACAAATGTTAGCGTCGCCTTCTGATCCGTGTTAGCCACAAATGTCACGTTGTGAACTTGTGGTACACCATCAGTTGTTGACGTGCCATTGGCCGTGGTATCCGTTGCCTCAGGCATAATCGTCGTTGTCTTCACACCATCAACCAACATTGTGTAACCGTCAACGTTGTAGTTCGATAGGTCAGTCGCCGTGAAATCTTGACCAGTAACAGTCGTGTTCACCACTGTGCCAGTCTCGTTAGCTCGGTTTGCTGACATAGGGAATGTCACGTTAACTGTTTGTTGTTGTACTTCAGGCGTGTACACCACTGTGTAACTTGGGTTCTGCAGCGTACCGTCAGGGTTAACCGCGAATTGGCCAGGGACAGTTGTCAAATCAAAGTTGGCCTCTGAATTTTCAACCATCTTATGACCCGCCGCATCCGTCACCGTGAACGTGTAACCTGGTACCGCCGTCACTGCCGTCGCACCTGTAGCAGTTGTATTTAACGCATCCGTCTTACCCGTGATTGTCGCCGTTGCGGGTACATTCACTTGCGCCTTTTGCGTCGCATTCAACCCTGTCGTGTCGGTGTTAACCGTCACAACCTGTTCAACTGGTGTGTAAACAACCGTGAAGTGGTCATTCTTTGGTGTGCCATCCGGGTTGACCGTAAATGCGCCTGACACAATCGTCAAATCAAAGTCTGACGTTGCATCTTGCGCCACAACCTTCCCAGCTGCATTCGTCACCGTGAACGTGTAGCCTGGTACAGCTGGCACCGTCGTCTGTCCTTGCGCCGTCGTATAATCTGCATCTGTCTTACCACTAATTTCACCATCCACGGCGTTAACCGTTGCTTGTTGTTCCTTCGTCAACGTTGTCGTATCAAAGTGAACCGCAACCTTCACTGGCTCAGCAGTATACGTGACAGTGTAATCTTGCAAGTCAACTTCCTTCGCTGTGTAAACGAAATCATCAATTGACTTGTACGTGTTACCAGCCACATCCGTAATAACGTAGCTGTAACCCGGCACTGCCAAATCAGCCGTCGTCGTCCCAAAGTTAATCGTCGTATCTGACTCACCATCATTCTTGGTAATTTGATCGCGACGCTTAGGATCATCAACAAACGTCAGACGTGCCTTTTGATCGGTTTTCGCGACAAACGTCACCGTGTGCAATTGTGGCTTGCGATCAGTCTTACTCAAACCATTAGCAGTTGCGTCAGTCGCTTCTACTGCAATGCTAGTTGCTGGCGTACCGTCAACTAACATTGTGTATCCATCGACGTTGTAACTTGATAGGTCAGTGACCGTGAAGTCCTGTCCCGTCACAGACTTATTAACAACTGTGCCTGTCTCGTTAGCACGGTTTGCCGACGCAGGGAACGTCACGTTGACCGTTTGTTGTTGCAATTCAGGTGTGTATACCACGCTGTAACTTGGGTTCTTTAACGATCCATTTGCATTAACTGCAAATTGACCTGGCACCTTAGTCAAATCAAAGTTCTTCTCTGAATTTTCAACAACCGGCTTACCTGACGCATCCGTTACCGTAAATGTGTAACCCGGCACGGCCTTAACGGTTGTGTCACCGTCAGCCGTTGCATTCAACGCATCCGTCTTACCGGTGATTGTCGCCGTAGTTGGTGCCTTTACTTGTGACGTTTGCGTCTCGTTCAAGTTAGACGTTTCGTAGTTCACCGCTACCGTTTGCTTAACTGGCGTGTAAACCACCGTAAAGTGATCGTTAACCAGATTGCCGGCAGGCTTCAATGCAAAGGCCCCGTCTGCTGTCGTCAAATCAAATGACTTCGTCGCATCACTGACAACCGTCTCACCTGATGCATCTGTAATAGTAAACGTGTATCCCGGCACAGCCTTGACGACCTTATCGCCAGTTGCTGTGTTATAGGTCGCATCCGTTACGCCATCAAGTTGGCCATCCTGCACATCAACCGTTGCCCGTTGTGCAGGGGTTAGGTTAGACGTGTCGTAATCCACCGCTACCTTTTGGGCAACTGGTGTGTATACGACTGTAAAGTGATCATTAATTGGCTGACCAGCTTCATTAACTTCAAACGTACCCGTCAACGTTGTCAAATCAAATGGCTTCGTCGCGTCTTGAACAACCGGCTTATCTGACGCATTGGTCACCGTAAACGTGTAACCTGGCACAGCTGGTACCGTTGTCGCACCATTCGCCGTTGCATACTTTGCGTCCGTTACACCAGTAATCTTGCCATCAGTTGTCTTAACGGTCGCCTTTTGACCGTCAGTTAAGTTGTTTTTGTCATAGTGCACAGCAACTTCCACTGGCAATGTCGTGTACGTAACTGTGTAGTCCTGTGAATCAGCCTCCTTGGCCGTGTAGACAAAGTCGTCAATTGACTCATATGTCTTGCCGGCCACATCGGTAATCACATAACTGTAACCTGGCACATGCAACTTAGCCGTCGTCGTCCCAAAGTCAATCGTTGTGTCTGACACACCATTATCCTTAGAAATCATATCGCGGTGCTTTGGATCGTTCTTAAACGTCAACGTCGCCTTTTGATCCGCCTTCGCCTCGAATGTGACTTCGTGAAGCTGCGGCTCGCTATCTGTCTTGTTCAAACCGTTAGCCGTTGTGTCAGTCGCTTCTGCCGCAATGCTGGTTGCTGGCTTACCATCAACTAACATCGTGTAACCATCAACGTTATAACTTGATAGGTCAGTGACCGTAAAGTTATCGCCAGTCACAGACTTATTCACGACCTCGCCAGTTACGTTTGGCTTACCCGCTGATGCAGGGAATGTCACGTTAACTGTCTGCTGTTGCAATTCAGGCGTGTAAACAACCGTGTAACTTGGGTTCTTTAACGTACCATCTGAGTTAACCGCAAATTGACCAGGAACCTTCTTTAAGTCAAAGTCCTTTTCAGAATCCTTTACAACGTCACCAAAATTATTCGTCACTGTAAACGTGTAGCCTGGTACTGCCTTTACAGTAGTCGCACCATCGGCTGTCGCATAACCAGCATCCGTCTTACCCGTGATGACACCATCAGTTGCATTGACTGTCGTCTTTTGACCAGCAGTCAAATTCTCAGTGTCATAATGTACGGCAACTTCCACTGGCTTAGCTGTATAGGTGACAGTGTAGTCTTGT
Source organism: Weissella sp. MSCH1 (assembly GCF_045799135.1). Taxonomy (NCBI): domain Bacteria; kingdom Bacillati; phylum Bacillota; class Bacilli; order Lactobacillales; family Lactobacillaceae; genus Weissella; species Weissella sp. MSCH1. Next base: position 125,380 of record NZ_JBJMBA010000044.1, read on the forward strand.
GAATCAGCTTCCTTCGCCGTGTAAACAAAGTCGTCAATTGACGTGTACTTGTTACCGACAACATCCTCAATGACATAATCGTAACCCGGCACCGTCAAATCAGCCGTCGTCGTACCGAAGTTAATCGTCTCGTCTGACGTTCCTTCTGATTCAACGATTGTCGTCCGGTGCTTTGGATCGTTCTTAAACGTCAACGTCGCCTTTTGATCCGTGTTAGCCACATACGTCACCTTGTGATTCTGTGGTGTCCCATCAGTTTCACTCAAGCCGTTAGCCGTTGTGTCAGTTGGCTCCGACGCAATCGTGGTCGTTTTCACGCCGTCAACATACATCGTATAACCGTCGACACTGTACTTCGCTGCTAGGTCAGTATCCGTAAAGTCGATACCAGTTACTGATTCCTTCACGACATCGCCAGTTACGTTTGGCTTTCCCGCTGATGCAGGGAACGTCACGTTGACTGTTTGCTGTTGCAATTCAGGCGTGTAAACAACCGTGTAACTTGGGTTCTATAGTTCGCCTGATTCATCAACCGCAAATTGGCCCGGAACCTTCTTCAAGTCAAAGTCCTTTTCAGCATCCTTAACAAGGACATCGCCAGCCTTATTTGTTACTGTGAACGTGTAACCTGGCACAGCCTTAATTGTCGTGTCACCATCGGCCGTCTCGTTCAACGCATCAGTCTTACCTGTGATCGTTGCCGTGGCTGGCGCCTTCACTTGTGACTTCTGTGTGTCATTCAACTCGGTCGTGTTGTAGTTCACCGTAACCGTTTGATCAACTGGCGTGTAAACAACCGTAAATTCGTTGTTTATTGGCTGGCCATCGCCATCAACCGCAAATGTACCCGTTGCGTTCTTCAAATCGTACGCGTCCTTGCTATCTGAAACAACCTTATTTCCGGTCGCGTCAGTCACCGTAAACGTATAACCCGGCACAGTGGGTACCGTTGTCGCCCCATTAGCCGTTGCATACTTGGCGTCAGTTACACCAGTAATCTTGCCATCCTTTACGTTAACTGTTGTCTTCTGCTCAGCTGTTAACTCAGTTGTGTCATAGTGCACCGCAACTTCGACTGGCAATGCCGTATACGTTACCGTGTAGTCCTGTGAATCAGTTTCCGTGGCCGTGTAAACAAAGTCATCAATTGACTCGTAGGTCTTTCCGGCCACGTCCTTAATCACATAGCTATAACCTGGCACATGCAAATCAGCTGTCGTCGTCCCAAAGTTAATCGGCTCATATGCCTCACCGTCTGAAATCAACTTATCATCGCGGTTACTTGGATCATTTACAAAATGCAATGACGCTTTTTGCACAGCATCAATTGTGTAAACGACCTTCGTTGCAACTGGTCCATAACTGTACTCACCAGTCTCGGTATTCAATACTGCTTCGGCCGTATTCGATACTGACGTCTTATCTGGTGTGTATCCAGCTACATCTGGTGTTTCAATCGTCGTGTACGTCAATGCACCCGTCGTCTTATCAACAGTTACCTTTGCCGCATCAGCTGCCGCAACCGTGTACGTATCTGGCTGGTAATCCGTAACGTACGCATCCTTCGCTGTTGCTTGAATACGTGCGCCAGTTACCTTATCCGTCTGATACGTGTGGTTCACTGTTACCGTGACCACGTTCGTTGCGGGCGCTGGGTTAGCGCCCTCGTATGTCACCGTTGACGTTGCCGACAAATCTTCACTTTGTGGCGTAACGCTGTGACGCAGCGTTACTTCATAAGTTTGATTCTTTGCATCATCGTTGTCATATGACACATCTGTCTTTGGCAATCCAGTCACAACATAATAACCAGCTTCTTCCAGAGCCTTTACAACATCTTGCGCTGTCGTAAAGTCAATCGTGCCATCAGTCACACCGGTAATCGTCACCGGTTCTTGACCTGAAACTGCTTTACCAGTCGTCAAATCCTTAAATGTCACAACAACCTTTTGCGCATCTGCGGTATACGTCACCGTTGACGCAACTGGTGCATAACTTACCGCACCAGTCTCTGCATCGACAATCGCAGCGGTAGTATTTTGCTTCGTTTCCGCATCTGGCGTATATCCATCCACAACAGGTGTCTTCACCGTTGTGAACGTGATATCTCCCGTCGTGCCATCAACCGTTGCCTTAGAAGCATCAGCTTCAGCAATTACATACGTATCTGCCTTATAGTACGTACCATAATTAGCCTTATCGCCCGCTTGGATACGATTACCAGTCACATCATCTGTTTGGTATGTGTGAGTCACAGCCACCGAAACAACGTTTGTTTCTGGCGCTGGGTTTGCACCCTCGTACGCCACCGTCGACGTCGCTTCAAGCGTTTCATGTTCATCTGACACACCATGACGAACTGTCACCGTAAACGTTTGGTCATTTGCATCGTTGTTGTCGTACAAAGTTGCATCCGTTGGCAATCCAGTAACAACTTGGTATCCCTTAGCAATAAGGGCATCAACTACCGTTTGGGCAGAAGTAAAGTCAATCGTACCGTCTGACAATCCAGAAATTGTCACCGCATCTTGGTCAGCAACTGCCGTCTTCGTCGTTGCATCTTCAAAGTTGACATGAACCGTCTGCTTATCCGCCGTATAAACGACATCATAACCCGGCATGACCAAGTTACCGTCAGCATCAACTGCAAATAATTGATCCTTCGTCAACGCATTCTTCGTCAAATCGAAGTCCGTTGTCTGTGGGTCGGTTGTAACCAAATCACCACGAGAACCGTCAGCCTTCTTCTTGTAAATCATGAACGTATAGCCATCAACTGAATGAATAATCATCGTCGTGGCAGCTGTCGCAACTGACAATAATGCATCAGTTGTTGCCGTTACCGTCGTTGGATTATCCTTCGCACCCGCATCCACGCGAGCTTGTTGGGCCGTCGTTGGCGTACCGGCAACTGCGTATGTCACCTGCATGTGTTGTGGCAACGCCGTGAAAGCAACATCGATCTCAGGTGTCTTTAATTGTTCTGATCCAGCAACAGCAAGTCCTGATTCATTACCAGTTCCGCTCACTGCGAAAGTATAGCCGTTTGCTGCGTCAGCCAAGTCGAACGTTGCCTGACTGCCCAAGTTAGTCGCTGCCGAAACGGCTGATGATGTTGCATCTGAGCCAGCGCCATGCACTTCACTTACCGTAAATGTGTAACCAGGTCGACCTGAAATCACAGCATTTGCCGCACCACTTACTGCAGCTGATGCATAGTTCGTATCCGTGTTACCAGTCAACGTAAAGTCAGCAGCCGAACCAGGCACATTAGCTTGTTGTGCCGTCGTCAAACCATCTGTCTTGTAATTAACATTCACCGTTTGAGAAATTGGCGTGTACGTCACTTCGTACGCTTGGTCATCTGCTTCATCACGCGTAAAGCGCAAATCATCGATATTAACCGGCGTCTTCGTGTCATCCCCAACCAAAGTCACGACAAATGTATAACCCGGTACATAAAGTTGACTTTGCGTAATACCAAAATCAACCTTGGCATCAGTTCTACCATCTGTAATCGGCGCAACGACTGGCAAATCACCAGCAGAAACCGGCTTATTCACAATTGTCAAACTTGCCTTTTGATCTGTGTTCGCAACATAAGTCACGACGTGCTTTTGCACAGTGCCATCAGTTGCAGCCACAGATTGGGCAAGTGCCTCATCTGTTGCATCGTTATCAAACGTGTAAGCGACATCCGTGTTGTCCGCCTTTTGTGACGCCAACACTGTGCCAGCCTCACCGTCGATGTGCATCGTATAACCCGGAATGTTGTAACCCTTACCCAAATCAACTTCGGCAAACTTTTGGTTTGAATCAGCTGTTTGCGTAATTGGATCCGTCACTGGTGCTTTACCAGTTGCTGGATCAGTTGGATTTTCAAAGGTAATTTGTTGTTGTTGCTTATCTGCTTGATACGTAATTGTGTATTGATTTTGAATCAACGCACCGGTCGTTGCATCAACTGCAAACGTACCTGGCAATGTGCTCAAATCAAAGTCTGCTTCACGCATGAACAACAACTTACCCGTTGCATCCTTAACCACATGTCCAGCTGCATCTGTGATGGTATACGTATAACCTGGCACAGCCTTCACTAGCTTGTAGTTAAAGTCACCTGACGTTTCATCCGTGTACGCCATGTCAGTTTGACCTTCAAGTGAACCAGTTAAAATGCCTGAATCATCCGTTGGCAAACCAGTGACTGCTAATACATCGGCAAGACCAGTGTCAGCAACATGGTAAACCACATCGATGTGTTGCTTGTTAGCACTGTAAACAACCTTATAGCTCGTGTTAACCGCGTGCATGTTGGCTGTGACATTCCCCTTACCATCGTCGTCGAATGCACCGGTCAAATCATCATCAGTCTTATCATCCACGTGAGCAACACCCGAGACCGTAGCTGTGTAGCCTGGTACCACAACATAGCTAAAGCCGTACTTGTGGTCCGTGTAAATACCAGTCTTAGCAACTGGTGCTGCAACTTGGGCGTCAATCTTAGCCTTGGCCGTCGCATTCGCTGCATCCTGAGTGGCTGCATCAGCCCATTCGTATGTCACATCAAAGTTTTGCTTCGTTGGCATCAACGTAATGTCGTAATGTGATGTTTTCAATTCACCAGTTGCGTCAACTGCAGCTGTGTTTGTAAATGTCACATTCAACTTATCTGAACTAATCAACGTGTGATCATCCAGCTTGTAATACGTAATAATCGTGCCATCTTCAGCCGTTTCAGTAACCGTATCTAAGCTATTCCAGTCCATCACCTTGTCATCGATCTTTTCAATCGCATAACCAGGGGTTGCGACAGATGTAATCTGGTAACCCTTATCGGTCTTGATTGAAATCTTCGTATCAGCTGGCAACGTAAACGTTCCTGATGGTTCAGTCGCATCGGCTGGTTCATCAACTTCATAATGCACCTTGATGTCGTGATCCGTCGGCACATACGTCACGACGTAAACTGAATTGTCACCTGACATATCATCTGCCGTGAATGTACCGTTAATTTGGTTCGTCGCTGCATCGTATTGACCAGTTACCTGGGCACTTTGGGCAACTACCACCGTCGTGTAACCTGGCAACGTTTGAATTGTCGTCGCTGGGTATGCCCCGTCAGTCACACCTGAAATAACTGTTGTTTCTGGCAACTTTGGTGCATTTGCCAAAGTTGCACTTGAATCGTATTTGTAAATGATCTTAGCAGACGTTGGTTCAGCAGTATACGTCACCGTATAGTCTGTCACCGCCAACTTATCACCGTTCATCTGGAACGTAGCCGTCTTCAATTGATCAAGCGTTACGACCTTGTCGTTCGAATCTGTAATGACATAGGCATAACCCAGCACCTTGAGTTGCGCATCCGTCGGCACGTTGTTATACGTGCTGTCCGTCACACCTGTCAAGTTGGCCAAATTAGGCACCTTGGCTGCTGGCAAACCAACTACCGTTACCGGAATTGATTGGTTATTAGCCGTGTAAACAACATTGAATAGCTGTGGCGTACCATCGACAGTCGCATCCGCATCGTTATCCGTGTTGTCATACGTTGCCATCGCCGCAACCGCATCCGTCAATGAACTAAAGCCATTAACCGTGTAGGTGTAACCGGCCTTTGCCAAATCAGCATCCGTCGTCTGTAACACAATCTTAGCTCCCGTTTGACCAGCCACCGTCTCAAAATTGTGTGTAGCATCCTGCACAATGGCTTGTTGCAACGTTGGTGTGTAATCCACTTCAACCTGTGTCACCGCCAAACCGTTATCGTCAGTCGTACCTGGCAGCAAGTTGAAAACTTGACCACCAAGCGCCGTCAAATCAACCGCTGTCTTCGTGCCATCAGCATGTACCAGATAAGCTTGGAACGCATATCCAGGTACGTGCAATTGCTCAGCCGTTGGCAGTGTGTTATTTGACGTACCATCCAACTCTTGACCATAGTGACCACTCGTATAACCTGCAATCTTAGCCAAGTTATTCGCCGTCATTAAGCTCGTTGGCAACCCGCTTTGCACAATCCCGATTTGTTGCTTCTTAGCGGTGTATGTCACGTCATAAGTTTGCGTGTCATCATCAGCATCCGTGTACTTTGGCAAGTTAACCAGTGACGCATAGGCGTTGCTGGTACCGGCCAAAACATACGTATAACCAGTGCGCACCAAATCTTGATCAGTCAACGTTTGCTTGGTTGTTGGGTTTACAAACGTAATTTGTGTGTTCGTTGTACCAGTCGTTGTATCGATATCAGCTTGTTGCTTTGGATCATTTACAAAGACCAACTTAGCCTTTTGATCAGACTTAGCTGTGTAGATAATGTAGACCGTTTGATCTTGATTATCATCACTATCAAAGGTTGCGACGGTGTTTTGCCATTGGTAGGCATAACCTGGCACGTCCAAGTCAGTAATCTTATCGTAGCTAACTGTACCGTTAGAAATACCATCGATACGCTCTGCCACACGGCCATTCATATCCACCCCGTCCGTCGTATTCAACTTAAATACCACGTTGACACGTTGTGCATTAGGTGTGTACGTGACCGTGTAGGTTGCACCACCGGCTGGCATGCCTGGCAAATTAGCCAATTGTGCCAGCGTGTAGGTATTACCATTTGCATCAACCACTGATGCGGTATAACCCGCAACATCCGGCACTGCAACGGCATACTTGGCATCTGTCAAAACAGCCTCGTCTGCAATGTTAGTTGGCAATCCCGTCGTTGGTGCCGTCCAGCCTTTAATCGTGTCATATTGGTAGTTCACGTTCAAAGGATTATCAGTTGCAACCAACGTATAAATAATTGTGTCGCCACCGACTGATGTCACAAAATCACCCGCCTGGATATCCTTGTCGTTCAAGGTAACCTTTTCAACCTTGTACCCCGCTGGAATATCCGTTGCCGGACCATTCGCACTGACCGTAAAGTTAGCATCCGTCGCCGTTTGGTTGACGAATGTTGTCTTGCTCATGCGATCAAGCGCGACTTCTGGACCTTGGTACAACGTCGTTTGCGTCTGTGCTTCAGGCGTGTAAACCACGTTGTACGTTGCCCCGCCAGCCACCATTTGAATAGGTGCTGTGGGGTCAATCGTTGATTGATTGTCCTTATCACCAGTTGTCACCGTGGCCACATAACCCGCAATCTTAGGGACAACCACTGTGTAGTTGTCACCCGTTGCATAAGATACCTTATCGATATCTTGCGTCGCATTCGTGCCCGTTGACTTACCTGGCAATAACGCAACTGCCACCGCATTTGGCGTCTTATTAGCGAAACCGTAGTTAACCGTCAATGGTTGGATGGATGCCTTCAAGTTGTAGACCACTGTGTTATCACCAGCGATGACTTGCAAGTTTTGGGCATCAGCATCGTCAACTGATAGTTCCTGACCATTGATTGTAATTGTGGCCACTTGGTATCCACGTGGAATCAACGCCTTCAATGGGCCATCAGCCGTCACATCATACGTTGAATCCGTGGCAGCTTGCACAGTATCGGCTGTCATTTGGGTCATTTGCACCTTGGCGTTCTTTGGCAAGGTGTATGACGTCTTAATGTTTTGCACTGCTGGCGTGTAAATCACGTCATAGTATGCCCCATCAGCCGTCATCGCCAAACCAGCCGCGGCAATCGCCTTAAATTGGGTTGCTGTGTACGTGTTCAAAACAGTTCCATCAGCAGTCTTCGCCACAATTTGGGCGGTGTAACCCGCAACTGTCGGCACCGCTACATCGTAGGCGTCGTCGGTCGCAACCGTTTCATCAACATTAGTCGCAATTGCCGTCTTTGGCGCCGTCCAGTTTGTCACCTTCGCTGTGGTGTAACTGTACGTCACTTGCAAAGGCTCCGGTGCTGCCGTCAACGTGTATTCAATTTCGTTCGCAGTTGTGCCAAGTTCTGAGACAGCCTTCACCACTTCATCAACTGATGTAAAGGCCGCATCCCCCTGGTGCAACCCGCTCGTGGCTGAGTCAGCCGTCGCAACAACAGTCTTGTTATACGTGATTTGGCTGACGTAGTAACCAGCGGGGATGGTAGCCCCACCAGTTGCATCAACCGTATACATCGCATTTGTATCACGAACCGTCGTCGTCGTGGCTGGCATCTTATCAGTTGCTGCAGCGGCATTCTTCGTATCAGATACGTAACTCGTCGTAATCTTTTGTGGCACTGCCGTAAAGACGACGTCGTAGTTCGTGCTTGGTAGCACGCCACTAGCCACGTAGGCATTTCCGTTAAACGTCAATGCACCCGCGTCTGAACGTGAGAAGCCGGCAATATCAGCTGCTGTATCCGTCACCGTATAGGCACCACCACCATCAGCTGGCATATCAGCCGTTACGTGAATAACAGCCGGCGTACCGTCGCTATAGTATGAGTTGCCATCGGCATCAACCACTGGTTCACCCTTATTAATCACCTTACCGGCTGAATCCTTGTAAGTGTATGTGATGGTTGGGTCAACCTTGTATTGATACGTGACAAAGTTATTCGCCGCTTGATATTTATGATCGACGTTATTGGTATCAACACTCAAGTTAACCCACGTCTTCTGAATATCGGTCAATTCAATCGGGTTCAAAATTGTCTGCTTCGTTAACGTTCCAGCAGCAATTTCAGAAGCGTGTTCCGTATTGTACGCTTCCGCCTCTTTATTTTGAGCCGTCATAAATTTGTTATAAACATTCGTCACATAATCAATATATTCATCTGAAGTTTGTGGCACAGGGTCGTCTTTACCATCACCATCCGCATCAAAATCAAATGTCAATGGCGTTGAAGACCAAACACCTTCTTTATCAATCAGTTTGTATCCATCAAGGTTTTTAACAGCTGAAGCCTGTGACGTGGCGCTGATAGATCCATCAAGACCAACCGAACGCCAATCACCAACAACTTCCGCGCCCATATCACCCGTTGTCACCATATTCGTCGATAGGTACGTATCAACCATTCCGTTTGACGTCTTTGACTGAACAACTTGTCCCTTGTCATTTACCAAAACATAGTTTGCAGTCACCGTCATACGATTTGGCGTATAACGCACGACCAAGTGAGGTGACTGTTGGGTACCATTATCTCCACCAAGCAGTTCGTTGAATTGTGAATCAGGGTCATAACTATTATTAGCCTCGTTCTCAATCAATCCGAAGCCATTTACCTTTGGTCCATATGGGCCGTTCAAGTTTCCTTGGTCAGCTCCGGCAGTTGTATAGGCTGGAATTGGTAGCGTAGGCACCTTAAATGAATAGAATCCTCCGGCAAACCCGACTTCGTGTGTCAAAATTCCGGTAGGTGGCTCATTTGGCTTATCAGGGTCCTGAACCAGGTAAACGATGTCAAACTGGTACATTTCTGGACGGTACGTCACGTACAAAGTGCGACCATTGTCAGGGTCATCGTCATCTGAGAAAGTGTAATGCTTGGCCACGACACCTTGGTCGTCAGTCTTACCCTTTGGTCCTGTACCATCTGGGTAAGTTGTTACAGAGCCGAGCTCATCTGTTTCAGTATCAGGCGTATTTCCTTCACCGAAATCAGCAGAGTAGAAATAGTAACCTTGCTCCAGCATGCCCTTGTTAGAAACATTTACCACATAGTCATTGCCATACACCCCGGTAGCAACCGTGCTATCACCTTGAGGATTTACCGTCATGTAAATTGGGTTACCATCTTTGTCCAAAACTGGATTAACCGTCTTACCGTCGGTTGACGTCATTTGCTGTACACGATAAACAATTTTAACTTTGGCCGCATTAGCCGTGTACACCAAGTTAACCTCTTGTGGTGTACCGTCGACCGTTGCGGTGCCGTTATTTGTCTTATCGAACGTCGTTGTATTCGTCGTTTCGTCGGTCACGAGTGTATAACCCTTAACCACCTTGTCGACAGATTTGTAATCAACTGTATCGCCCGTCAAACCATTGATTGCAATGACATCCTTGCCAGGCATCTTCGTCAATGATCCATCCGTGTTTTGCACCATGTAGTTCACGTGAACCGTTTGGGCATCCTTGGCGTAGACAATTGTAAACACTTGTGGCTCTGCATCAGCACCATTCACATTATCAGAATCATCAAATGTGGCAGTTGCTGGTAAATCAGTCACAATGTGATAGCCAGGTATTGCCTTCAACGCTGCCGTAATCGCTGAGAAGTCTACAGTTCCAGCTGTCACACCATCCGGCAAATTAACATTGTTCTTCAATGTCTTACCATCTGGCCCAACAAACGCAACTGATGCTGACTGCATATTTGCCTTGTAGACCAAGTTAACTGTTTGGGGCTTTGTATCATCATTAACTAATGCTTTTCCTGTCGTAGCATCAATTTTTACTCGGTTGTAATTATCCGTTTGAGCTGTTACACCAACCGTGTCATATGTCGTTGTTGTTTCACGTCCATCAGAAATCAATTGATATCCCTTGATATTTGCCAGCGATGCAATTGGTTGGTAATCAATCGTTGTGTTTGAATATCCTTTAACTGCCGTAGCTGTTCGGATAGCCTCCCCATTCTGATTAAGGAAATTAACATTAACTGTCTGAACGCCATCTTTTAGATAGTAGTAGACTGCATAAACCGGTTGTGTACTTGTTTTTGCAGTTGCCGTATTTTTCGCCACAGTATTATCATCTGTCGCAGAAACCATCGTTGGCATTGTCGAATAGGCATAAACCCAAGGACTACCATCACTAGCGTATGCTCCTGTTGCTGGATATGAAACGTCGGTTTGATCACGCGCACCAGACATATAACCGTTAGAGTATAACTCCCAGCCTGTCATTGGTTCAGGCAAACTCCAAGTCATGCCCTTTGCGATTGTCTTACCAGTATCTAAATCTTTAGAGTCGTTTGTCAGCGTGACGTAGAAATACGTCATAGATGACGAATCGGGAGTCGTCAAAATTTGTTTGATTGAACCATCAGCATTTTTAATAACACCTGTTCCATAATTTTGAGTAACTGACTTTCCATCGCCCAACGGAATCGTAACGACCGGATTTGAGATTTGAGCAACCTTTACCGAACGACCATCTGCCGTTGTTTGCGTAAAAATCGTTGCGACAGTTCCACTAACCATCATCTTCGTGTTCCATGGGTTGATACCACCCGCTAATGTTTGAACAAAGACAACGTTATTAGTCCCTTGCGTAAAATCAGATGCCGTCTTCACCGTCGAAGACGCGTATCCCATCCCCTTCGCAAACGTTTCGCCATTATAAGTGTATCCATTCTGAATACCCACAAACTTTCCATTCGCATCAAATGCATTCGTATCATCAGTTGACAGAAGAACGAAACTATAATTAATCGACTTACCAGTATACGCTAAAGTAACGGTCTGATTTGTTTCAGTATCGTCGTCGTACGTCAATTGCTGTTTATCTGGTGCCACACCATTTTGGGCATCATAGGCATACTTAGACATTGCGGCTGGTAGCGTGTCTGTTTTGAGGTACTTTGCAATCTGTGTATAGTCAATCGTCTGACCTGTCGTCCCCGTCAAAGTAATCGACATTTGATCAGACTCTGGCATGGCGTACTGGCTAACTAACTTGGCAGGATTAGTAATGTCATACTGGTTAACCATGAAGTTAACCACAACCTTCTGCAAATTAGCCTTATAATTCATCACAATCGCATTATCTGCACTAACAGCACTCAACTTATCCAACGCTGCCAAGGCTGCTGCTGAAGAAGTATAAGTCTGACCATTAACAACAACACTTTGTAGCGTATACCCCTTAGGCACATAGCTCACAACTGTCTTGTAATCATCGATCGCCTTGTAACTTTCATCAGTTACACCATCAACTTCAGTAATAGCCGTACCGTCCGCACGAGAAGCCGCTTTAACGGTTGTCCCGTTATCAGTCTTATACGTTACCTTAGCTGACTGTGCATCCGCAGTGAACCAGTACGTAATCGTGTTATCACCCATTAGCGCAGTGTATGACCCATCCGCTAACTTGTTAACACCTGCCAAATCCGAATCAGCCGTTACTAATGTATAACCAGCTGGTGCCGTTGGATTAGCAATCGAAACCGCAGCATCAGTCGTCAAATTCGTATTCACAACCGACTTAAGACCTGGTACCGCCACAATACCAGTCTTTTGACCAGCTTCACCTTCAAGGTAGTAATGCGTCGTCAACGTCGCTGGGTTTGCCTTATACGTGATGATGTGAACTTGTTGATCACCGTCGACGTCAGATGAATACGTCTTACCATCTGGACTACTCAACGGCGCGATCGGCGTCCCACCAACCGGGTTGTTTGTGGCGTCAGCTGTTTCCGCTGCAATTTCAGTGGCTGCCTTACCATCAACTAGCATGGTGTATCCCGGAATCACATAGTCCGTCAACTTGAAGGCTGGGAAAGTTTCACCCGTCTTACCAGTTTGCGTAACAACCGGCTTTGTAATATCAGTCTTGCCCACTGCCTTTGGATACGTCACCAAAATTGCTTGCTCTTGCGCGTCTTGGGCATAACGAATGTTAATCACCTGATCAACCGTATCGTCATCATCAAAGTAGTTCGCATCTGTATCAATCTTCGTCCAACCAGGAATCTCATTTTCAACCTGAATTGGTGAGTTAGACGGTCCCGTCACTTGTCGTGAAGTTTGTCCTGGAATTTGCTTGCCATCTTCATCCACAAAATTAACCGTGGCTTTTTGGGTGGTCGCTAAGAAGTAGTATGAGATTGAATTCGTACCGGCCTTCACCGTATACTGTCCGTTCGCACCACCTGCTAGACCTGACAAATCTGTATCAGCCTTTTGCAACACATATCCCTTAAACACTGGATCCGTCAACGTAATCACGTCGTCCGTGTGCAAATTAGCCAACTGATCAGCAGCTAATGCTGGCACATCTGGCGTCATCAACGCACCGTTACGCGTTGACATTTGATATGAATTGTCTTTGTTATCTGTATCCAAAAGATAGTAAATCACTTGCAATGTGGCTTCATCAGCAACGTAACCAACCGTGATTGTGTTCGCACCATCAACAAACTTACCAGTGCCCAAGTCAATTCCCAACCGGGTATAACCTGGAATCGCCTTGTTCGTGACTGCGCTCGTGTACAAACCATTTGAGGCATAGTCTGCCCCTGTCGTTCCCGACAAGCTAACTGGTGTCGTCCCTGGAACAGCGGTATTCGTGTAAGTCACCTTACCGTTTGCATCAACCGTTGCCAAAACATAACGAACTGTCGCTGATTGGTTCGCCGCAATAAAGTGCACCGTAACCATCTGATCCAGCGTTGTGTCTGCATCAAACGTTGTGGCCGCATCCGTGCTGTCATACGTATAACCTGCCGGCGCCGTCTTCATCGCCGTGGTCACCAAGTTCGCTAATGGGGAATTTGATGTACCCGTCAACGTGGTTGGCAAATCTGCCGGCATCCCCACAACTGGGTTACCATTCTGGTCAACGTAACGCACATTCGCTACCTGTGGTGCGGCTTGGTAAGTCACCGTAATCACCGTACTGTTGTTTGACCCGAATACACCACTGTTGGCAACCGTCACTGCCTGTGGCGTCCAGATTGTTTGACCAGCTCCGTCAGTCTTACCACTATCAACCTTACCGGCAACCTGAGCCGTGTCGGTAATGACTGGATTACTGTAGCCAGGCACAGCCGGTGTTAACTTAGTCGTATCATATGCTTCGCCGGTTACACCAGTTAGTGACGTTGGCGTTCCAGCTGGCACAGCCACCGGCGCACCTGTTTGGTCAACGTACTTAATGACTGCTTTTTGGGTCTGTGCAACATAAATCACAAAGACATTGTTCTGACGTGAATCAGATGACAAAATCTTCGTTGAAGCTGTGTTTTCTTCCAACGTATAGTCCGTCTTAGCATCGTCCAAAGGCGTATCCGTTTGCACGTCCATTGGACTATTTGACGTCACGTTCCCAGTTTCAACCCGCACAAAATCATAACCAGATACTTCTGGATACAATTGCGCTGATGTTGCTGGGTCAGTTGGCATCTTCGTGTTGGCATATCCCTTATAGATAAAGGTGTTAGCCGTTCCACTACCAAGTGGTGCGAATTGCGTGTACTTACCATCGCGCAATGCGAAGTAGTAAATTGTGGCAATAACCGGTTGTTGCGTAAAGTTAATCGTCACCACATCATCGACATCAGCATTCATCACAGCAATCGTCGATGTAGCTGCCTTGCCATTAACGATTGGTGCCTTACCATCCCATGAGTAACCACCCGTTAGGTTTTCTAACTTGGTCAAATCAACCTTATCATCCGTAACACCCGTCAATTCGATGTATGGTGCACCTTTCGCATCATATTTAATTTCATGACCATTAATGTTGAGCAGCCCGATTAGTTTGGTATCAACAGGCTTCACCAAACCAGTATTTGGATCGGTGTACGTGTAATAAACCTTGATGCTATCAGGCAATGCTGTATAGGCATACGTGTAATTAATGACGTCACCTGCGTTACCGGCTGGCGTCACGATGTCGGTGTAATTTTTGACCACATTACCAGCTGCATCCGTGACCACTAGCTTATAACCAGGCACATCGATCGCTGCTGGCAAGCTATACTTGCTGTCAGTCGCAGTCTCAATTGTCTTTGTTTCTGATGCAATTTGCGTTGCATATGTCGCTGGCAATCCAGTTACTGTTGTCTTAACAGTTTGCGCATTTGCCGTGAAATAAATCCAAATCGTTTGGTCGGTTGTGTCATCTGAATCAAAAGCGCCATTCAAATAACCGGCGTTAATTGAGTAACCCGCTTTTGTCCACACTAAATCACTGTAACCATCGGCAGTTGAAAAAGCCTCCGTTGCCCAACCCGTTAGCGTTTGAGTTGGCAAGGCGTCAGCAACGTCGTTCACCATGTAGTGTACCGTTGCTGTCTGACGTGTCGCATAGACCAATGTCATGGTATTAGCCTTTGAACCTGAAACCGTCACATCGTTCGCTGAAATCAGCTTGTACTTCGTGCTATCTATCGCACTGCTTGATGGTGCCTGGTAGGCGTAATCATCAATTTGGTAGTTTGGTGAAACGTAAGCAATACCAATCTTGTCACCAACGTTTGCCTTAATACTCGTATCAGGCAACAGTGTCTTCCCTGACGCGTCTTGGTACTTAACCGTCACTGAATTTGGAACCAAGGTACCTGAGAAGTGCATATCCGTATTCGTTACTGGATTGTGTTGGGTAACATCAATCGACGCTTCCATCACGGCTCCGTTACCACCCGTAACACCAAGCAAACCAAGTGACAAAACACCCTTGTTGATCAATTCCTGTGGCAACTTGTACGTCCAAGTCAAATATTGGCTCTTATCATTCGGGTTTGTTGATCCTGGCTTAGGCATCGATGCCGTCAAAACGTGCGTAGTCGCATCATAGCTCAAGAAATAAGGCATTCCAGTCGTTAGAATACCGGCAGGCACAGAATTTTGCGTCGTTGATGAGTAACTAGTTCCCTTACTCGTATTTTGCGTGTACTGGACCCCACCCGTTCCGTTTGTCAAATTACCATCGGCGTCAGTTGTACGGAAACCAGCAACTGGGTACCCGTTCTTTTGGTACGTTTCATTTGTGTTCGTCCCAAACGTTTGGTCACCCTTATTCGAGTTGTAGAAGAAGTCGATACCAAAGGCGATGGCATCAGGTAACCCACCGATTCCCAAGTCACCGTTTGTTCCACCAATCGTCCCTGGGTCAGTTGGTGAGAGGAAGAGTCCCAAAAAGTCACCAGACGGATAAGTTGACCCACCTTGGAAAGCATTTTGCTTACCATCCACAGTTGGCAATTTAGCCACACGTGAGTCGGAGTGATTTGACATAAAGAACTTACCCGTAATGGTAAAGTTTCCTGACAAATCCAATTGGTACTTATACGTCACGTTTCCGGCAACCGGCTTAACGGCTGCTTGCTTCGTACCATCGGCACTCGTCACACCGGTCAAGTTGTAGTATTGCGTATCGCCATCAACCGTCGTTGTTGATGTCAATGAGTTTGCATCACCATTCGGCACTGCCGTCGTGTTTTTTGGTGTATCAGTCGGGTCTGAATCAGCACTCGCCGTCCAGCTGGTCAACCCAGTTCCTTCTTTAATCGTCGATGTCGTCGTCTTCGAAACGGTTCCACCCGTCACGAAAGCGTTGTAAATTTGGTCATCGTTGTGTGCCAAAATTAGCGCGTCACGCACCTTACCTGCGTTAACTTCCGCGTCAGTAACGTCGTTGACGGCGCTTGTCATAATTGGGTCCACAACAAAACGGAAGTCGTCGTATAACCCTGTTTGTTGAAGGGCAGCGACCACCTTAGCAAATTGATTTGTTGGTGCACTCACAATCAAATCACCGTAAGCCGACAACTTAGCAGTGGCATTAAACCGTGAAACATCAAGATTGACGTATGCGGATTGTGCCCGCGCTAAAACATCATCCTGAACGCCACGCTTGTCGGCTGCAGCCATTTGGATAGCTTGTTGCAGTTCGAAAGTCATGTTGTTCACGACGTTATACACCGTCATCATCAAGACATCGGCATTTTTAACTTGCATGTGCGTGGCTTGGTATTGCGCTGATGTCAAAGATTGTGCGACCCCATTCGCTTCTTCGACAATGTGATCGACCAATGCTTCCATCGCTGTGTTACGAACAACTTTATCAGTTTTTGAAGCCGCAATCGCTGCTGAGTCTGCGGCAGCGACGCTATGCATTGCAGCCACAATTGACGTCACGGCTGTTGCAGCTGACTTGGCTGAGTCAACTGAATAAGAGACGCCTGACGTTGTATAACTTGCTGATGAAGAAACAGCTGATGACGTTGCTTTCTTGCTAGTAGCAGAGGCACTGCTCGATGTGACTTTGGCAGACTGCTTGGCGCTAGAAGAGGCGGCACTCTGCTTTACGCTTGTTGATGCACTTGAAGAAGCGTTGCTTGAAACCGTCACACTAGCTGAGGTTGCAACACTTGATGCTGATGAAGCTATTGACGCAGACGTTGACTTAACGACTGCACTTGATTGCAAACTCACACTGGCTGAAGAAGCACTTGAAGCTGATGAGGCAACAGCACTAACAGACGCACTTAAAACAGTTGCTGCCATATCACTAGCATCAACTTGCGCTGAATTTGACGCTTCAGCACTAACCGCTGACACTTCAGTAGCCGTCGACAAGACCACTGTACTGTCCGAGTTAGGTGCGTTCGCTTGCTCTGCCGTATCAGTTGTTTGTGACTGATCGACGTCTTTGTCGTCGGCATGGGCGCTACCACCACCCAAAAAAGCCCCAATCAAAGACAAAGTTGCCATGCTGGCAAACACCCATTTTTTACCGTCTTTGTACATCTTGTATCGCAACTTGCGATCAAACATGTCCTTTTGCAGGTTCATTTTCATATTAAGTTCCCCAATTCTCTTATGACTCTCTTTTTCATAATCGATAGTGGCCTATATTCCACCTAATTAGAAATAATTATAAATGACAAATCAGACGAACGGTTACTTTTGGTTAGCTTTTCTGTTGCAAACCCGGGACATCTTGTACAATATTTCACACTTTTCACAAAGTCCAACAAAAAACGCCCTGACAACAAATCAGAGCGTTAGTTTCATATTCATTAATTTGTATATTATTGCATTTCCGACTCGTTTTGCTTTATCCACTTATCCACAAGGGACAAGTCGTAGCCTTTTCGAAACATCGCGGCTTTTACCCGTTTCTTAAATTCCCAGCCCTCATACTGGCGGTAGCGATTGGCAGCTGACGACGCATCCCGCTCTAAGTTCTCCCACTCCTGGTCTGTGTCGGTTTCATTCTCTGCTTCATAACGCTTCAGCGCTGCCACAACAAGTTTACTATCATAACCCAGTTGAGCCAGTTTTTGTTTGGTTTTCTGCTCTGCCATAAAATGCGCCTGCCGAGCGTACTTCTGCATGAGCTTTTCAACCTTTTCATCAAGTTGCGCGACTTGGTCTTCTTCGTCATATTCCACCAAAGCATCTTCAATTAGATACTTATCGACCCCAAGTTGTTGCAGCTTAGTCCTGACACCGCGTGGTCCCAATTTACCCGAGTGAATCGCACTCCGGACATACTCTTCAGCAAAGCGAGCATCATCAATCACATTTGCTGCCTCTAACCGGTCAATCACATGCGCAATCACGATGCCTGGAAACTCATTTTCCTTTAGCTTGATAATAACTTGCATTTTTGAACGCATGCGGCCAGTCGCATAGACCAGCGCCTTCGTATAGGCTTTCTGTTCAAATTCCGCATCTTCAATTTTCTTGAGATCTTCATCAGACAGCTCAGTATCTTTGAATAAGTTATATTTGATCAGGATTTTTTCATCAACCGCCAACGCAAACTCATCATCCAAATAGACGTTATAACGTCCTGGTTTCCGTTGCCGGGTGACCTTCGTGACTTTTTTCATGCCGACCTCCTGTTAAACTAATTTCGCCAACATTAAGTTTAACCTAAAATCACAAAAAGAGCCAATGCACAAGCATCGGCTCTTTTAATTTATCGCTTAAATAAATGATGACATTCCTGGGTTCAATTCAACAATTTTACCCGTGCGCTTGTAGATAATCCACTCCGCAATGTCTGTCACGTAGTCTGACGTACGCTTCAAGTAACCAGCAACCACCAAGTAATCAGTTGAGGCCGTCACCAAGTCTGGGTCTGACTTCATGGCTTCGATCGCCATTTCACGAATCTCACCAGTAACATCTGATACCGACGTCGCCACTTCAGCAATCGCTTCAGCAGAAACCGCATCGTCATTCACATAGTAATCCAACACATCCGACACCATCTTGGCTACTGTTGAACCGGTCATACCGACCTTTTCTTCAATTGCTGCCACACGCTTGTTACCCTTCACGTGAATTGTTGAAAGGGCAATGTTTCGTGCATTGTCACCAATTCGCTCCAAAACTGAAACGGCCTTTAAGACCGTTACGATTTCACGCAAATCAGTCGTCACTGGTTGGTACAAGGCAATCATTTCGAAAGTCTTCTTTTCCAAAGCAATTTCGCGTTGGTTGATAGCCTTGTCACCATCGATAATTTCTTGTGCCGTGGCACGGTCGTGGTCCAAGAAAGCTTGTACCGCGCGACCCAACGTCTCAGAAACCAGCAAACCCATTTCCTTAAAAGACGTGTCCAAATCAGCTAGTTCTTCATCAAAATATTGACGCATCTGATAATTCCCCGTTTCTGTTAATTGTTTGTTTAGTATAGCACAGACTATCCGAAGCGACCTGAGATATAATCTTGGGTCTCCTTCTTGTCTGGATCCAAGAACATCTTCTTTGTGTCATTCGCTTCAATCAAGTCACCGTTCATAAAGAAGGCCGTTCGATCAGAAATACGTGATGCTTGCGCCATTGAGTGCGTTACGATAATCATCGTTAACTTATCACGCAACTGCATCAATGTGTTTTCAACCGCGTGGGCTGACACTGGGTCCAATGCAGCCGTTGGCTCATCCAACAACAAGATTTCTGGTGATGTGGCCAAAGCGCGTGCGATTGACACACGTTGTTGTTGTCCACCTGACAATGACAAGGCTGACTTGTGCAAATCATCCTTCACTTCATTCCAGATAGCTGCTTGCTTCAATGATGTCTCAACCATTTCATCCAAAACCGCCTTATTCTTCTCACCAGAGATGCGCATTCCAAAGGCCACGTTATCGTAGATTGAGAATGGAAATGGGTTCGGTTGTTGGAACACCATACCGATGTCCTTGCGCAATTCAACCGTGTCGGTAGATGGCGCGTAGATATCTTGCCCCTTGAACAGGAACGTGCCGTTAACCGTCACGTTATCTGTCAAATCGTGCATACGGTTCAAAGCACGTAGGTACGTTGACTTACCTGAACCAGATGGTCCAATCAACGCCGTAATACCGAACTTATCATAGTCCAAATTGATGCCGTGCAACGCTTCTTTTTCACCGTAGTAGAGACGCACGTTTTCAGTTGTCAAAATTTTTTCTGCCATTTGATAATGCCTCTCTTAACCAAAGTTTCCGTTCACGTAATCAATCGTCAATTGTACCTTTGGACGTGTGAAAATCTTACGTGTCAAATCGTATTCGACCAACTTACCGCTATTAAAGAACGCTGTATAGTCAGAAATACGTGCTGCTTGTTGCATGTTGTGCGTCACGATAATAATCGTGTACTTTTCCTTCAATTGCATCAATGTATCTTCAATCTTCGCTGAAGAAATCGGATCCAACGCTGATGATGGTTCATCCATCAACAAAATATCAGGATTCATGGCAATCGCGCGGGCAATAACCAAACGCTGTTGTTGTCCACCTGATAATGACAAGGCTGACTTACCCAAGTCGTCCTTCACTTCATCCCACAAAGCAGCTTGACGCAATGACGTTTCAACAATTTCGTCCAATTGTTGCTTGTCACGCATGCCGTGTTGCTTCAACGCGAATGTGATGTTATCTGAGATTGACTTTGCGAATGGATTTGGTCGTTGGAAAACCATGCCGATGTGCTTACGCATCTCATAGACATCGATATCTTGTGAGTTGATATCCAAGCCACGGTACATAATGTTTCCCTTAACCGTCGCCACTGAGTCGTTCATGCGGTTCAACGAACGCAGGAACGTTGACTTACCTGAACCAGATGCCCCAATCAATGAGGTAATCTTGTAGCGTTCAAACTTCAAATCGGCATCTTGCAAGGCCAACTTGTCGCCGTAGAACACTTGCAAGTCCTTTGTTGACAAGGCAACTTCGTGCTTCGTTTCGTCCATATCGTAGACGTAGCGCTCTGGTTGTTCCTCGTCAAAAATTAAATGTTGCTCTTCAGCCATGACAAATGTCCTCTTTCTTACTTCGTTGCCGTCAAACGCTTGAACAAAACTCCACTCAAGTAACGAGCAAAGAAGTTGAACAACAAGACAGCGATGATCAAAACAGCAGATGATCCAGCGGATACGGCAGCCGCATCAGGCATGATACCTTCTGAATTAACCTTCCAAATGTGCACCGCCAACGTTTCGGCGGGACGCATAATGTTCAATGGAGATGAAACGTTGAATGGGTTCCAATCCGTAAAGTCCAAAGCTGGTGCTGATTGTCCAGCTGTGTAAATCAATGCGGCGGCTTCACCGAACACACGACCTGCTGACAAAACCACACCGGTCACGATCGATGGCAAGGCAGCTGGCAAAATAATGTGACCAACCGTCTCCCAACGTGACAAGCCGAGGGCCGCACCAGCTTCACGTTGCAAATCAGGAATCGTTCGCAATGACTCTTCAACGGAACGTGTTAGCAATGGTAGGTTGAAGAACGTTAGTGAAATCGCACCTGACAAAATTGAGAAGCCAAGTTTGAATTGCACAACGAACAACAAGAAACCAAACAACCCCACGACCACCGAAGGAAGTGATGACAAAATTTCAATGGCCGTGCGAATCAAAGCGGTTGCACGACTCTTCTTGTTAGCATACTCATTCAAGTAAATGCCAGCGCCCAATGCAATTGGGAAAGAAATTAACATCGTAATAACCAACAAGTATAGCGAATTAAATAGTTGGATACCGATACCACCACCGGCAGTAAAGGCTGTCGCAGGCGCCGTCAAAAAGTGCCATGACAAATGTGGTACACCTTGGTACAAAATATAACCAAGCAGTGCTGCCAAAATCAAAATTACAAAGCCTGCAATCGCATAAAGAATGGCGCTTGCAATCTTATCTGCTTGCTTTGGATTCAACATCTTACATGGCTCCCTTCTTAGCAATTGCACGGATAACTGAATTGAAGACCAATGACATCAACAACAAGATCAATGCCAAACTCCACAACGCGTTATTTTCGAGTGATCCCATAACCGTGTTTCCAATTCCTTGCGTCAAGACTGACGTCAATGTGGCGGCTGGTGATGTCAAATTCTGTGGCATCAATGCCGCATTACCGACAACCATTTGAACAGCCAAGGCTTCACCAAAGGCACGGGCCATACCGAAGACTACGGCTGTCAAAATACCAGGCGTTGCTGCACGCAAGATTACCTTGTAAATCATTTGCCAGCGGGTTGCGCCTAAGGCCAATGATGACTCGCGGTAGTGACGTGGTACTGACTTCAACGTATCAACCGTCATTGATGTGACCGTAGGCAAAATCATGACGAACAACACCATGGCACCGGCCAAAATTCCGAACCCAGAACCGCCAAACAAATGACGCATCACTGGTACGATGACTGACAAACCAATAAATCCATAAACAACGGATGGAATACCAACCAACAATTCCGTCACAGGTCCCAAAATTTTCGCACCACGCTTGGGTGAGATTTCAGTCATAAAGACGGCGGTTCCAATGGCAAATGGTGTGGCAATCAAAGCCGAAATCAACGTAACCAAAAATGAACCGACAATCATCGGTGCAGCACCGACAAATGGGTGACCGTTGGCATCCTTTTGACCAGGTGCCCACTTAGTGCCTGTTAGAAAATCCCATAGGTTAACTTTATTTGCAAAGAACGTTGCCAAACCTTTTGAAGCAACGAACCAGAAAATTGATAACACAACCACAACAATCAATAGCAAAGCTGCTAGTGAAATATAACGTCCAAAGCGATCCTTGCGGGTTGCGGCTGATTGTTTCAATAGTGATTCACGGATGTTATCCATGTGCCCACACTCCTTAATTTTCAGATGTAATCTTTCCGTTCACGTCACGTGAAATTTCCATATCGTGAATGGCAATGTAGCCCAATTGTGGAACTAGTGTCGTTTGAATGTGCTTTGAATCGATGAAATCCAAGAACGCTTGGACATCCTTAGTTGGCTTGCCCTTTGTGTAGACGTGCTCATATGACCAGATTGGCCACTTGCCGTCCTTCACGTTGTCATCATCGGCCTTCACACCATTCAAGGTTGGTACTGAGACCGTCTTGTCCAAGTAGGCAAATGCCGCGTATGAAACGGCACCCGGCGTCGTTGAGACAATCGAACGTACCATTCCTGATGAATCTTGTTCTTGCGCGTCAGCTGACTCGGCCCCCTTCAAGCCCCACTTTTCAAAAGTTGCACGGGTTCCTGAACCTGACACACGATTTACCAAAACGATTGGCAAATCAGCACCACCGACTTCTTTCCAATTTGTGACCTTCTTCGTGAAAATCGCAATTAATTGGTCTTGCGTTAGATTTTTAATATTGGCTTGCTTGTTAACCATTGGTGCGATGCCAACAACCGCTACCTTGTGGTCAATCAACTGATCGGCTTTGATACCGTCTTTTTCTTCGGCAAACATATCTGAGTTACCCAAGTCGACGGCACCTTGCTGAACCTGTGCCAAACCGGTACCTGTTCCACCACCTTGCACGTTAACAAACACGCCCATGTTCTTCGCAGCATAATCTTCTCCAGCTGCTTCAACTAGCGGTTGCAACGCGGTTGACCCGACGGCGGTGATATTCACACTGCCGTTTTTCTCTCGCGTTGTGTATCCCAAAGCTAATAGGCCGCCTACAACCACGACGATTGCGGCACTTATCAACCAACTGCGCTTCATAATGAACGCCTCCTAATATTCTTCTGCTACTGTAGACTATTATCTCTAACTTTTGTAAATGTCACACTGCAGTTTTGTAAAGGTTTTTGTTACATATCGTATATAGTTATTATTCTACTCTACTGTTAACTGGATTTCGCGGTTTCGACTACTATTTTTGATGGATTTTTTGTCGTGCTTGCGCACGAGGCGTGGTGGGTGGGGTGTGCCTCCGACAAAGATTAGCCGGGGTGAACTCCGCCGGCACGAGCACCGGCTAGTGCCCAAATAATTGGACGAAGGGTCAGGGTCCGTTCGCCTTAGCTAACCGGCGGTCGGCCGAACTTGTGAGTTCACCCCGGCCGATCGCTCCGTCACACCCCACCCACCACGCCAGCAGCCGAGCTATTCTCTGTTGGTTTGATAAGCATAGATACACCAAAAGCCAGGCGCGTTTTTTTGAACCTGGCTTTTATTTATCGCGTGACGATTGTTGTTAGGCGTTGTCTTGGACACTTGATACATTCACTGCCGGTTTGGACGCAGAGTGGTGCATCTGGGCGGATGCGGAGTCGCGTGCTATCAGCCAAACACCGGATGTTTAAGTGTTCATTTTGCAGCGTCCAGGCAATTGTGCCGACTGCTGGTAGTTTTGGCTGGCATGTTAAACAAAGTTCGTTATTAATGACGCAGCCACCGGTTAGCCAACTTAAGAAGCCGGTTAGCCGTTCTTCTAAATCCGTTTCGTTAGTTAAATTATGCAAACGCCCCGTTAAGTCGGTTGCTGGTTGTAACAACAACTCATAAAGTTTTTGTTCCCCTAATTGCAACCGAGTACGATACAGTGCCCAGCGGATGTTTCGTTGCCAATTATGATCCGCACTAATTTGCACATCTGTACGTGCCCAAAAGGTTTGCCAGCGCGCCCGCTTTTGGAGCGCGACTTGTTCAAACGACAGTCCGGTTCGTCCATCTAGATAGTAGCTGATTTTCAGCGGACGTTCTGGCGTTACCTGTTGCGAGACAACTAGTCGACCATGCGCCCGTGACAAACGTCCGGTCGTCACAATGTCATCAATTAACGCCAGTGGGAGTGTGACAACAACATGATGGTTACCAGCAATCGTTAAACGCTTCGCGACATCACTATTATCTTCAAACTCGCGTACCGTGCTAATTTGCACATCCAAATAATCGTGATGTCGCATTTCGTAGGCAAAATTCGTCAGCTGACATCCCCACCGCATATCCTCAACCGTCAACCACGGATTATTATCCTGCGGCACAATCGGCAACCGTTCCCCATCAATCATCAGTGACCAATCTGGTAGCACGTTTGGCGCAACAGCTGGTGCAATTGCATTACTTGTCCGTCGGGTCCACAGCACCGTCTCATGGAGTTGTCCATTATCTAGACCGCGCACCGCGATATTTAAATTACAACGGACAATCCAAGCGTGTACCCAAATCTCCGTAACGATTTTCCAACGCATTGGACACGCTTGTTGCAGGCCATCGTTTACCAAATTAATCCGATCGACACCTGTGATTTCTTGTAGCGTCGCCGTCACCGTATGGTACATCCCCAACACGCTTTGATTGTCCCAGGCCAATTTTTCGTGGCGCCCAATCAGCACTTCATCGGCCGTGAACCGTACTGTCATACTTTTCATTACTCAATCACCCAAATTTACGCTTCCCAATTAAAATTCCCATACAAAAAATCCCCCACAACCGCAAATTATACGGAAGTGGGGGATTTTGTCTAGGCAAGGTGTTAACTATTAACACCTGCAATAGTTAACTACTTATCACCATTAATGCGCGCTTGGAATTCTTTTTCGTTTTCCTTTTGACGACGCCAGAACGCTGCCAAAAGTCCAAACATACCAGCAACCATCAAGCTAGCAATGATAATGCCAATGTAGTTTTCCGATGCATTTTCAGTCATGTTAATTGATGCCTTGTTAACCTTAGCGTCATCCAACATATCATGAATACGATCAGCATCAGTCTTTGGTGCATTGGCAGTTGTTGCAACAACTTGATTGTCAGCTTTGGCAACACTTGCACCGTTACGCAACGCAACAGTCGCCTTGTTACCACGCGTTTCCGCTTGCTTAGCAGTCGTCGTTGTCACACCGTTTTGCACCATCTTTGTCACAACAGCACCCTTAGCAACTGACATCTTACTTGCTGCCACAGCAGTCGCACGAGACGTATTAACACTATCGTGATGTTCAGCCACAGTTACCTTAGTAGCCGGTACGTTCGTGTTCACAATTGTCTCACCTTGACGACCATCAACAACGCCACCATGGTTCATTGCATTCAACTCCGCCAAACGGTTTTGCACCGCCGTCAAAGCCGTACGCAATTCTGAAACAGTTGTATCAGTTTGATTAGCTAGGTCTTGCAAGTCCGTCACCATTTGAATTAAGTCACCAGCATTGTTTTGCAAGTTTGCTGGTACCTTAATGGCATTGGCTTGGTCAACAACCGCACGCAACGTTGCTTGTGCATTTGCAACCGCTTGCTCGTAAGCTTGCTTAGCCTTGGCAACATCACCAGGCACATACGTCTTAGCATTCAATGCGTCATCAACCGCACGCTTAGCTGCAACCACCGCCGCATCATCAGCCACATTCGCTGGTACAACAGTTGCATCTGCTGTTTGCAACTTAGCAACTGCTTCATCAATCGCTGACTTCGTACCAGTTTCCTCAGCTGCCTTAACGGCTGCGATGCGGTTCTTAACGTCATCATTTGCACCGTTCTTTACCGTCGCAACGGCAGCATCTGCTGACTTAACTGAAGCTTGGCGCACATCATCAACCTTCTTGATATCATCTTGCAATTGCTTACGCGCTTGCTCAATGTCAGTCTTGGTTGCTGTCGTGTTGTCAACTGACGTCAGGTCATGCAACTTTTTCAAATCATTTTGAATAGCTTACGTATTTTGATCAGCATACTTAGGTGAAACCGTTTGCCAATTCTTACCATCAGCATCGGCACTCGCCTTCGTATCAGCCAAAGCTTGCTTTGCTTGTGCAACCGCCGTTGCCAAACCGCTAATAGCTTGCTTTAGCTTACCTGTATCAACATTATCACTATTCAAAATATCATTAATTACTTGCTTAGCCTTCTGCACATCACCTGAATCGGCAACGTTAACGGCAACCGATTGATCAATGGCCGTCTTAACCT
Organism: Weissella sp. MSCH1; assembly: GCF_045799135.1. Lineage (NCBI taxonomy): Bacteria > Bacillati > Bacillota > Bacilli > Lactobacillales > Lactobacillaceae > Weissella > Weissella sp. MSCH1. Next base: position 152,150 of record NZ_JBJMBA010000044.1, read on the forward strand.
TGTTAATTGCATTGGCGATACCAGACTTCGCACCGTTTTCTAACATATTGTGCAAATTATTAACCGTGTTGTCGACGTCATTATCTGACATTTCCTTGTTCGACGTGTTGTTGTAGTAATGGTTACCGTCAACTGAAACCGCCGTATCGTCGATTGCTGGCGTATATGACACCACAAAGTCTTGAATGTTCATGTCATTTGGTGATGCTGCTTCAGCAAGAACCTGTGAGTATCCAATGACATTACCGTTTTCATCATATACCGGCACCATTTCAGGCTCAGCCGTGTCAGCATCGAAGCTTGAGACCCCGTTTTGCAAACCAATGTGGTCAAAGTAACCAGTTGCTGCCAACGCAGCTGACAAAGAATCATACGTCGTACCATCTGGGGCCGTCACCGTAATCTTCAAGTTATCCTTCTTAGCGGTTTGCTTTAGCACAGCATCGATTGGCGCAAAGTCATTGACGTTGATTTCAGCGTCAGACTTACCAGTTACCGTACCAAGTACCTTACCAGATACGTCCTTAACTTGAATCTTTTGACCATCCAATGGGGCATAAATAACCTTCATTTGCGTCGTGCCGGCTGCAAAGGTCGGGTTCGCCTTCACGGCATCTTCAAGTGAGGCATATTCCTTACCATCTGGAGCCACAACACGGTGCGCATAACCATCAATGTCCAAGTTTTCATCAACCTTGTTCATTTCAGCCAATGCATTCGAAACGTTAACCTTCGTATCCGTGTAACCTGTTGATACGATTGCCGCTGATACCTTTTCATCTTGTTGTAACTTAGCCAACGCATCCGAAACAGTTGTTAACTTTTGGGCATTCTTGTTACCAGTTGCTGGGGCTTCACCTTGCTTAAAGCCTGATTCCGTTCCCAACTTCACCACAACCTTGGCAGGATCTGGCGTGTACGTTACCAAATAGTTCGTACCGGCTGGCACACCTTCAACGTTAATCGTTGAACCGTCCGCCATCTTCACAACGTTACCATTCGCATCCGTTACCGTCGCTGTATAACCCGTCTTAACTGGCACATCAATGTTCTTAGCACCTGCTTGGACTGAAATATCAGCCGTTGGTAAGTAGATGACTGAGACATCACTACCTGCTGGCACATCAATTGTTGCACCCGTTGACGTTTCCGTCTTCGTACCATCTGGCGTAATCGTCGTCTTGGCACCATCTGGCGTCAATTCAGTGTATTGGGCGGTTCCAGAACCATCTGTCACAAAGATAAATGGCTTGTCACCGTGCTTAGGCACCGTCACAACTTGGGCGTTCTTAGCACCTGAAACATCGGCTGAGGCCTTACCATCGACCGTGTCCAATTGCACAACCTTTTGCTTACCATTAGCATCCGTCACAATCACAAAGGCACCATCACCATTTGCAACCGGAACGGACACTTGACCATTCGTTACTGGCACTTCTTGCTTCTCAACCGGCTTGTTGTTAGCTGGGGCTGACGTGGCCTTCAAAACGTTCATCGCATTTTGAATATCCGTCATTGTGGCATCGTCGCTTGCCAACAATGTTGACAACTGCTTACGGGCCTTAACAACGTTATCGTCAGTTGCATTCGCAAATTGGTCAACCAACTTAGCCCCATCAGCTTGCACGCCAGCCAACTTCTTTGTCATGTCCGCCAAACGATTGTTCACGTCTGTCAAGTTGGGCTGAAGTGCAGATGCGGTCGTATCAGATTGCTTTGCCAAGTTTTGCAAGTCAGTCACTTGTTGTGTCAAATCGCCCAACTTGTTCTTCTTGTCCATGGCAACTTGATCTTGCAAGTTGGCTGGTACCTTGATACCCGCCACAGCGTCGGTCACCTGCTTTAAGGCATCCTTCGCCGTTGCAACAGCCTTCTTGTAATCTGCGACCTTTTGCGCTGCCGTCGTTGGGTCATATGACGTTGCATTCAAAGCATCATCAACTGCTTGCTTAGCAGTCGTCACCCCGTCAACATCAGCAACGTTAGCTGGTACAACGGTGTCATTTGCGTTTTGCAACTTTGAAACAGCTTCATCGATCGCAGCTGTACCCTTGGCTGACTCGGCATCCTTCACCGCTTGAATACGGTCCTTAACGTCCTGGTTGGCGGCGTTATCACCCTTATTCACAGTCGCGATCACCTTATCAGCCGCATCGACAACCGTTTGACGTGCTTGCGCAACCGTCTTGATATCTGCTTCCAATTGCTTGCGAGCATCATCAATGGCCGTCTGTGTTGCTTCATCAGATGACGTCAATTCTTGCAAGTGCTTGATATCAGCATCGACCTTTGTCGTATCTTGATTAACATACTTGGCAACATTCGCGTCGTCAGACCAGTTCGTTACAACCTTGTTACCAGCGTCCTTAGCGACCGTGACATTCTTTGTCATCGCCGTAATGTCATCAGTAACCTTCTGTTGGGCCTTCTTGATATCAGCCAACGTCTTAGAATCGTCAGCGGCTGCCGTCTGCAATGCAGCCTTATCGTCCTTCAACGTTGCACCAGCTGCATCTGCTTGGTCAGTGATGTTCGTTGGTACGTCAGCCGTTGCAATCCCATTTGCCTCAGTAACCGCTTCTTCACGATTCTTCTGCAATGGCTTCAAGATACCATCAACGATATCTTGTTGTGCCTTGATGTCTGAAGCCTTAGTCGTTGCGTTGTTCTCCGGATCAGTCAAATCCTTCAACTTCGCAACCGCCGTTGCCAACGTATCTTGGTCATTCTTTGACAATTGCTTGATTTGGTCGTCCAAGTTAACTGGCTCAGCAACAGTTGCCTTACCCTTGGCAGTTGCCAACGCAGACTTAGCATCAGACACAGCCTTGTCCAAATCACCAAGTGCTTTGTTCAACGTATCTGTGTTCAAGTCCGTTTCATTCAAAGCATCGTTCACAGCCTTCTTGGCAGTATTAACAGCATCCGAGTCAGAAACATTGGTGGCAACCATCGTATCAACGGCCGTTTGAACCTTCTTAATTGCTTCTTCAATCTTCGTCTGCGTGCCTTCAGCAATCGCTTGCTTCAAACCGTCAACCGTCAATTCAACCTCTTTATCAAGATTAACGTTTGGTTGGGCCTTGTCGATTTCCTTATTTCCTTCGTCAACCGCGTCTTGACGCTTTTGCTCAACAATCGCAATATCATCCGCCAACTTTTGACGAGCATCATTAATGGCCTTTTGCGTTGCAGTTGTGTTATCAGCTGCTGTCAAATCGTTCAATGCCTTAACGTCGTCGTTAATGGCCTTTGTATCTTGATCAGTATACTTGGCCACATTCTTAGGGTCCGTCCAGGCAGCAACATCTTGCTTACCAGCCGTCTTTGCTTCTGCGACCTTCTTGATCATGTCTGCAACGTCGCCATCAACCTTTTGTTGCGCCTTTTGGATATCATCTAACGTTGACTTGTCATCAGCTACAACCTGCTGCAAGTTATCCTTGTCAGCTTGCAATGTTGACTTATCAGCTTGGTCAGCAATGTTGGTTGGTACCGTAGCCTTCACCGTCGTGTTAGCCGTGTCGATAGCATTTTGACGGTTTTCTTGCAAAGCCTTCAAAATACCATCAACGATATCTTGTTGTGCCTTGATGTCTGAAACCTTCGTCGTGTCGTTGTTAGCAGGATCAGTCAAGTTCTTCAAGTTAGCAACTGCCGTAGCCAACTTGTCTTGGTCATCCTTTGGCAACTTACCGATTTGGTCAAGTAAGTTAGCTGGCTCTTCAACAGTGGCTTGCTTCTTAGCAGCGTCTAGCTTGCTTTCGGCTTGCTTGACCGCGTCATCGTAATTATTCTTTGCCGTATCAACCTTGGCTTGATCATATGGATTTGCGTCCAATGCAGCATCAACTGCCTGCTTGGCACCAGCAACCCCCTTGTCATCAGCAATATTCTTTGCCACCACAGTTTCGTCAGCTACTTGTAGCTTAGCAACCGCTTCGTCAATTGCCGCCTTCGTGCCAGTTTCTTCGGCTGACTTCACGGCGTCGATGCGCGCCTTAACGTCATCATCCGTCGCATGGGTTACTGCTGTTACAGCCGCGTCAGCCGTACTTACAGAAGCTTGACGCTTTCCCTCGGCAACTTCAATGTCGTGTTGCAACTTCTGACGGGCACCATCAATATCTGATTGGGTAGCCGTCTTGTTGTCAGCTGACGTCAAACCAGTCAACGTTGCAATATCATCCTTGATTGTTTCATCTTGGTCCGTGTACTTAGCAACATTATCTGCCGTGTTCCACTTGTTGATAGCGCTATTTCCAGCTGACTTTGCATCATTAACCTTGTCCGTCATCGCCTTGATATCATCGGCAACCTTTTGTTGCGCCTTTTGAATATCAGCCAATGTTGACTTATCATCGGCTACAATCTTCTGCAAGTCATCCTTGTCAGCTTGCAGCGTTGAATTCTTAGCTTGATCAGTAATGTTAGCAGGTACATCAGCCGTTGCCACGGTCGTTGCATCTTGCACAGCTGTCTTACGCGCCTCTTGCAATGGTGCCAAAATACCGTCAACGATATCTTGTTGTGCCTTAATATCAGAGGCCTTCGTTGTGCCGTCGTTCTTAGGATCAGTCAAATCCTTCAAGTTAGCAACAGCCGTTGCCAACTTGTCTTGGTCAGCTGGGGCCAACTTCTTGATTTGATCATCCAAGTTTGCTGGTTCTTCGACAGTCGCGTTGTCCTTAGCCGTTTGCAAATCCTTATCAGCTTGCGCAACAGCACCTTGCAAATCAGTCATCGCATCAGCAATTGCCTTGTCATCCAATTGACTCTTGTTCAACAAATCAACAATTTTCTGCTTAGCAGTCACAACGGCTGGCACATCGTTAATATCTGAATCAACAATTGTGTTAACTGCCGTCTTAACCTTCTCTGCCGCCGTATTAATTTGTGCCGCCGTGCCACCGTTAATCGCAGTCGTTAACTCACCAAGTGAATCTGATACTAATTTATCATTTGCTTGATCTTTAGTAACACTACCGGCAACCGTATTACCATTCTTAACAGCATCGTCGCGAACCTTTTCAACCGCCTTCTTGGCCGTATCAAGAGCCGTCTTTACGCGAGTGTAGTCAGCTTGCGTGGCATCAGCTGGCAGTTCCGCCAAATCAGTCAACGCCTGCTTAACAGCTGACGTATCTTGGTCTGTGAACTTATCAGCTTCCTTAGCCCAATCGTTGGCGACATCCGTCACTTGTTGCTTAGCCGTTGTCACATTGTCTTGCATATCTTGCAAAGCCTTGGTTACAGCAGCTTGTGCAGCATCTAAGTCTGACGCCGTTGCATTGTCATTCTTTAACGTATTCTCCAACGCTGTCTTGGCAGTGTCATACGCTGAACCTGCAATTGCTTGATCAGCCACGTTCGTTGGTGTTGCGGTATCTGCCACAGCTTGTGCAGCATTCTTAGCCGTTTGCAAGTTCTTTTGCATATCTGCCAAATCATGTTGCAATTGGTCCAACTTAGGTTGCAACTCAGATACCTTCACGCCGTCCTTAGCCGCGGCCGTCGTCAAATCGGCAACTTCGTCAGTCAGTTGCTTTTGTGTATCCGCGTCCAACTTGCCAAATTGATCCTGCAAGTTTGCAGGAATCTTAGCCTTAGCCGCATCTTGCTTCTTTGCCGCCAAATCATCGGTAGCTTGTTGGGCTACTTGCTTCAATGCACTCGTTGCCTTAGCAACCTCGTCCATATCAACCGTGTTACCCTGTAGCAAATCAGCAATCTTCTGCTTAGCCGTCATAACAGCTGGTACGTCGTTGATGTCTGCATCAATCATTGTGTCGACAGCCGTCTTCACCTTATCAATTGCCGTATCAATCGCTGACTTTGTACCGCCAGCAATTGCTGTATTCAACTCATCAAGTGAATTTGAAACCAACGCATCCTTCTTTTGTTGGTCAGTCAATCCTGTAACCACGTCATTACCATTAGCAACTGAACCATTACGGGCGTCAGTCACCTTCTTGATGTCGTTTTGCAGTTGCGTTTGTGCGTCGGTAATGTCGCTAGCCGTTGAAGCACCATTCTTCATAACCGAATTCAAGTGATCGATATCACCTTGAATCGTCGCCAAAGCATCAGTCTGGTCAGTATAAAGCTTAGAATTGTTACTCCAGTCAGTCACAATCTTGTTCGCGTCAGTCTTGGCCTTCGTCACAACATCCGCCATTGAACTCAAATCAGTCGCTACTTTTTGCTCAGCTTCTTGAATTTGTGTCAACGTACTATCGCCATTATTAATAATGGTCGTCAAATCGTTTTGATCTTTTTGCAATTGCGTAATGGCTGCAGTTTGATCAGTCGCGTTATCAGGTACCTTTGTTGCAGCAACCGTCTTTCCCTTAACGATTTCAGCATCACGCGCATCCGTTAACTTCTTCAACTCATCAGTAACTGCTTGTTGTGCCTTCGCAATATCGTCAGTCGTTGAGTCAGTATTATCAACAACTGCCTGCAAGTGTTGCTTAGCTTTGTCCAAAGCCGTTTGGTCCTGATCACTAACATTAACCGGTGTCTTTGCATTCGCAACAGCTGATGCAGCTGAACCAGCGCTGGCAACCGCTTGCTTGGCTTGAGTAATCTTATCCTTCAATCCTTGCAATGCTTGGTCAATTGCAGCCGTGTTAGTAGGATCCTTTGTTAACAGGTCAGTTACCTTGGCAATTGCATCAATCACGTCTTGCACGTTCATCACACTCTTAGGCACATCAACTGCTGATACCTTAGCCAAGTTTTTTACACCTGCATTAATGTCCGTCTTCGTGTGTGAATCGTCCTTCGGATCTGACTCACCTGTCAAAACTGACAAAGCTGACTTGGCGCCATCAACCAAAGCGTTCTTAACCGTGTTTGCAGCAACCGCTGTATCAGCTGTTGTAATGGCATCCTTACGATTTTGTGTTGCGATCCCAACCTTGTTCTCCAAATCAACCTTATCATTGGCGATATCTTCAGCCGTTTGACCACTTGCAATATCTTCATTGATCTTGCTCTTAGCAGTCATTACGTCAGTGTCATCAGAAATGTTTTTGTTGATTGAAACAGAGTTCTTTGTAATTTCCTTCGCCAAATCGATTTGGTTTGATGCGTCAGTAGCCAATGCTGACACATCATTAGCACCTTGCATAATCTTTTGCAATGCATCTTGCACATCAGCAACCGTCGTCAAATCTACTGAACCATCGGCGATTGTTTGCAATGCAGCAATCTTATCAACTGCTTGCTTGCGAATATCTTGCATCTTTGTCAAAACAGACTGCACGTCGATTGATGAAGGATCCTTATCAATCATCGCTTGCAAATCAGCGATAGAATCGTCGATAGCCTGCAACGCCGTCTTGGCATTCGTCACTTGGTCAGTAAAGTCATCTTGGTTAACAACATACTTAATTGCCAAGTCGCCTGAACCAGCGATGGCACTCATCACACTTGATGGATCGATCTTGAAACCAGGTACGTCAGGTGCAACGTACGTAACACTCATTCCTGAGTCTGCGCTCAACGTTGTCTTTGCGTCAGTAATCTTAATCTTTTCACCAACAACGGCGTTAACCTTAGTATCCGGCAACAATGTGTCATCATTCTTGCCGAATTTGTAGCTAACATTGACGTCAGCCGTGGCGTTTGTTCCTTGGAAGTATGAGATACCACCGAAGAATGAATTTCCGTTACCACCATTCGCAGCATACAGCCCAACTGCCATGTAGCGATCGACAGTCAATGTGTTGGTGACAGTTCCAATTACCTTCGTCATAGCTGAATCTGAGTATTCAGTGTATGTCAGCTTTGCCGTTACAGTCCCATCTGCATTCAAAGTAGGATTTTCCCACTTGTAGTCGAAGTACACACCCTTGTACATATCGCCTTGTGCCGCGCTCTTTGTTCCATCAGTCATATCAGCGGTATTTGATGTATTAGTGGTTTTCGCAACACTAGATCCATTTGCTTCAGTTGCCCATGCATACCCTGCATCGGTCGTACCAGCAGTACCAGCACCGTTCTTACCACCAGCCAAATATCCGCCATCATTCGTCTGACGAATATGTACCAACAGTGAATTAACATCTCCCGCGTTATTGACATACATATCTCGGCCGGCAATAACAGCATTCTTAATCGTTGCAATGGCATCATTATTATTCAATGAATTCGAACCAGCGATTGAAGGCGTTCCCATAACAGTTGGCTGTACGGGAGCCATTACAACACCAACAGCTTGTGCCCCAGTTACTGACGTAGATGCTCTTACGGCACCTGTGGTTTGGTCAATGCTTACAAGACGGTAGCCACCTTTAATTTCGAACCCCTTTAGAACGTCCAATTGTGACTGATACGAAAGCGTCCCACCTTCATTTTTAACTTCCGGAACTAACGCCTTCCAATCAATGTCATCTGTCTTTGATTGAGATGGTAATACCTTATTTGCAACTGAGTTGGCCGTCTTAATGGCATTCGAAACACTACTTGGAATATCATTGTAGTCTGGCTTACCTGACATCGCTGCAGACACCGCCGCACTAACCGACGTAGTCAAGCTAGAGCTAGTTATACTTTTATTCGTAGCCTTGTAATAACTAGTGTAATAACTGGTGTAGTAGTTTCTAGACGATGCTAATGATGAATCATAGGCAGATTGTGAGGTCACCCCGACCATGCTGTACGCACCTGACCTAAAACTTGAATTCGTCACATCAACGTCAGACAAATTCGTGATATCACCCGTTTGGTTAAAGTAATTATTAACTTGCGATGATCCATTATATGAAAATGACGTGTGGTTTTGTGCAGAATCCGTCTTAATGTATGAAGAAGCTGCAATCGTACCCGACGTTGAAACGGCTGGTACAGATGCTGACTTTGCCTTTGTTGAAGACGTGTAAGCTGCATTCATTTGTACAGCAGTCACCGCTGAGTCCGGTGTCGTTGTCTCTGCATCTGGCGTTGTTCCCAATGCATACGCCTTTTCACTCTCCGTGTCTTTAACCGTCACCGCATCAGCTGGCACAACCACGCTACTTGCCAATGATTGTGACGCAACTGAAGAAGCGTCTGATGACACTGCAACAGACACTGATGATGCTGTTGATGAAACTGACTCAGTCACAACTGAGCTTGCTACTGAAGATGAAACAACGACGCTACTTACGACTGATGATTCTGACGTAGCAGAAACTTCAGCGCTCACTGAAGAAGCAGGTGCTGGCGTTGCACTTGCACCTAACACAACTGAATTCGTTGTGGCGTTATTAGTTGTCGCAGCTGGCGCTTGGCTGTCAGCTACTGGTGCAACAGACGAATCTACCTCATCCGCTGATGCATCCCCAGAAGCCATCATCAAGCCACCCAACAGTGAAATCGTGGCCATACCAGCGACTACCCAGCGCTTTCCGGCCTTGTACATCTTGTAGTGAGACTTCACTTCGAAGTTATCCTTATTCATACTAAATTGTCGCATTATTCTCGAACCCTATATATATCTCTTACTCTTTGTAAAAAACATTTTAAGTCCGAATTGTGAACAGAGTATGAATTTAGGGAATTTTGCTTACAAAAAATACGGGATTGTGTACCACCAGCGAAACAAAAAACGCTATCCTAGTTTGGATAGCGTTTTCATCTTAATAGGCTGTTAACGAACGTAAGATTAGGTCGACAAACTTGTCGTTATCTAACGTTGTCATCAACGTCGCATTCGGTTGCTTGCCCGTCATATGGTGTTGGTCAACAACCAAGTGGCCACGCGTCAACTGCCCCTGCGTTTCAACGTCCACATAGTAATCAGTCCCACTAAACATTGAAGGATCGATCAAGTACGCAATCACTTCCGGGTCGTTTAACACCACCGGTGCCGTTCCACTGTAATCGCCATAATGGTCAATCAAATCTGCCGCGACTTGCGCGACTGGGTTATCAACCGCGCGCATCTTAGCAACCGTTTCAGCCGTGATGACACCTTGTTCCGTCAAATCACGGGTAATCATCACAACCGGCACACCACTATTCACAACGATTTTTGCGGCTTCCGGATCAATTGAAAAGTTGTACTCCACACCTGGGTAACGATTACCTGTGTTAATCGCACCACCCATCAACACAATCTTTTCAATCTTGTTGTGTAATTCTGGGTGCGCTGCCAGCAATAACGCCACATTCGTCACCGGACCGCTAATCGCAATCACCATTGGTGCATCAGCTTCGCGCAACGTCTTGGCCATCAGCTCAATCCCTGACAATTCTGAAGGCGCAAACCCAGGTTCTGGGAAGTCCGCCCCGTCCAGACCAGTGAACTCACGCCAGTTATCGGCCAACCCAAATGGTTCAACCAATGGCTTAGTTGCGCCATGTGCAACCGGAATATCCGTTCGTCCCAATAACGTCAGTGCCTTCATCGCATTGCGTTGCACATTTTCAACGGTCTGATAAGCAACCGTCGTTGAAATTGCCTTAATGTTTACCTGCTCAGTGTTCGCCAACGCCAACATCAAACCGAAGAAATCTTCATGGCCTGGATCACAGTCCAAAATAATATCTGTCATATCGTCATCCCCAAATTAGTTAAAGTATTGCATGTGTGGCCCTTCAGCCTTGAAGCCAGCGTCCAAAATTTCCAACTGTGTCAAAATTTGCTCGTCCGTTACTTCCTTCTCAGCCCCATGCAAAATAACGTCGACACAGTTTTGGTACATCAAGCCGTAGTTACCACGTGGCGTCTCCATCTTGTGTTCAACTGGATCACCATACGCATTGATATACGTTAACTTCCCGTAGTTATCTGGATTATCGGCCCCAAAATTAGGCTCTGATGGTGAAATACCAGCCAAGATATCATTTTCTTGTGCATCCATACCATACTTAATGAATGAGCCATTCGTGCCATGCAAAATGTACTTTGGATATTGGTCTGCCACCAAGAAACTCGTCTTAATCTTGGCGCGCAACTTGCCATAGTGCAATGTCACATCAAAGTTATCGTCAACCCCTTCTGGATTTGTGACTGACTTGATGTCGTAAGCCACGGCTTCTGGCTTACCCCAGAGCTTAATGATTTGGTCCAACGGGTGCACACCATAACCGTAGAAGGCACCATCAATTTGCGTGCCTGGGTTTGAAGCTGCCCCTGGACGGAAGTAATCGAAGTGTGACTCGAATTCGATTGGTTCCCCAATAAAGCCGTGATCCAACACATATTGCAGCTCCATGAATTCACCATCGAAGCGACGATTTTGGAATGGTGTAATCAACAAGCCCTTCTCGTTCGCCAATTCAATCAATGCCTTCCCCTCGGCCACTGACGTCACGAATGGCTTTTCAACCATCACGTTCTTACCGGCTTCCAACAAACGCTTGGCCAACTCAAAGTGAGATGGTGCCGGCGTGATAACTGACACAAATTGAATCTCTGGGTCATTCACCACGGCATCCAAGTCATCCGTAAATTGAATACCACGCGCAACCAACGCATCCTGTTCTGCAGGTCGCTTGTTCAATGATGGCGTGTAAATCGTCTTAATTGTCACGTTTTCGTTCTCTAGCAAATATGGCAAGTGATAACGATTTGCACTGTTTCCGAAGCCTACCAAGGCCATTACTAATTTATCTGACATGTTTATTACTCCCCGAATCAATGAATTTGTTCATTTATTAACAAGGTTAATTGTAAGCGGTTGCATTGCGATAAGCAATCAAATTCACAGAATGTTCAAAAAAGGTGGATAACTAATACGAACATTCCGCATTAGTTATCCACCCACTTCTTTGAGCACACTATTCTTACTTTTTTGTTCTGCCGTTAGCAGGTGCATCTAGATACATAGAATCACTTGTCACTAACTTTTGAACGGTTTGACGCAAATCTGGAATATCTTCACGATATGTGTCCCATATTTCAATCGGATCCATGACCCAATAACCATGCGCAAAGTGATTTCGCATTCCCGCTATAAAGGGCCACGGAATTTGCCGCTCCGTATCTGCCTTTAACTCTTCTGATAATTGCGCTGCCAGCTCGCCAATGCTTAACAACGCCATTGAAATAGCATTATAAAACACTGAGTTATTTACAAATTTTTTAAAGTCGTAATCAGCCATCTAAGCCGCTTCGTCCGCTTCCCCCATATACTTAAGCATCAACGAAAGTGCCTGGCGATTCGTTAGTTTTTCACCCAAAGACAATCTCCTTATTTGATCGAATACCGTCGACGATAAACTTTCGATGTTCTTGGTTATAAGCCACATCTAAACTTTCCATCGAAATCAAATCCACACGCTTGCCCAGTGCCTGTTCAAGAGCCTGTCGAAAGCGCTCCACAGATATCAGGCCTTTAACTTTTGAGCCTTCATGTTGATACAAAAAATCAATGTCACTTTCCTCAGATGCCTCTCCCCTAGCATATGATCCAAAAAGAATCATTTTTTTAACATCAAATTCTTTTGCAACTGGTGCAATTCGTGAACCAATCTCTGTTGAAGAATAAATCATTCGAACCACCTCCCAATCTTTAACCCTACTATCTCATGAGTGAAATCAAAAACCCACCATTAGCTATAAAAAAAACGACCAACCCACATCACTGTGGACTAGCCGTTTCAAAATCTTTTTAACTGATTAGCCTACTTCTTGTAAGCCCACTTCCAGTCGAATGGTGCACCAGTTGGGTTTGAGACAACACCCTTAACTGATTGACGGTACAACGTTGCGTATGATTGGTAGTAAAGTGGTGCGACACCGACTTCCTTCTCAATCGTTTGCTCAGCTGTCTTGTAGTCGTCGTAACGCTTGTTCTCATCGTTTACATCAGTCGTCTTAGCGGCCTTTTCAGCTGCATCGTAGTCAGCGTTTGACCAGCTACCGTTGTTGAATGATGAATCAGACGTGTACAAATCCAAGAATGTTGATGGATCACCGTAGTCAGCTCCCCAGGCTGAGATAACAAGATCAAACTTCTTATCTTGTGAGAAGGCCAAACGTTGCTTAAATGGTACTTGCTTGATGTCGATGTTCAATCCTGACAAGTTTTCCAATTGTGATTGCAAGAATTGCGCCGTGTTCTTAGCCTTATCCGTATCGTCAGTCAACAATTGCAAGCTAAGCTTCTTCTTGCCAACTTCCTTCAATCCTTCAGCAAACAACTTCTTAGCCTTTGACTTGTTGTAGCTAATGGCACCCTTCACAGCCGCTGACTCCGCAAAGTCCTTACCTGTGTTTGGATCCTTAGCCAAGTTCTTGGCCGTCAACGTCGTGGCCGGAGTTGCGTTACCCTTCAACACCTTGTTAGACAAAGTCTTACGGTCAATTGCGTATGACAAAGCTTGACGAATCTTAACGTTCTTAAGTGCTGGTACCTTCTTCTCATTAAACTCCAAGTAGAACGTTGAAGCCATTGGAATAACCTTGTAATCCTTACGCTTTTGTGAGGCACGCACTTGGTCTGATGACAAGTAAGCCAAATCAAGCTTGTTACCCTTGTACAAGTTGTAACCCGTGTTTTGGTCCTTGATGGTTTGAATCTCAACCTTTGGCGTCTTCACTGCGTCAGCATCCCAGTAGTTCTTGTTCTTAACCAATGAGTACTTGTTGTTTGAACCAGTCCAGCCCTTCAATACAAACGGACCTGAAGCCAACGTGTACTTGGCTGCCGTACCATACTTGCTACCAACCTTATCCACGAAAGCCTTGCTTTGTGGATAGAATGGCGCCATCGTCAAAACTGACTCAAGTTGTGGCATTGGCTTTTCAAGGGTCACTTCAAGTGTTTGATCATCAAGCGCCTTTACGCCCAAGTCATCCAAGTTCTTATCCTTACCTGATTGGATTGCATCCGCATTCTTAATTCCTGAGAACAAGTACGCATATTGTGATGCCGTCTTAGGATCATTCGTACGTTGCCAACCATAGACGAAATCTTGCGCCGTGATTGGATCACCGTTTGCCCACTTCAAGCCTGAACGCAACTTAAACGTGTACGTCAAACCGTCATCAGACTTTTGCACAGACTCAGCCAAGGCCAATTCAGGCTTGTTATCCTTACCGTTACGGTACAAACCATCACCTGTGGCTTGCAAAGCATCAAAGTCAACCGATGCTGTTGCCTTTGATGGATCAGCAGTTCCCAAGTCAGCCGTTTCCATCCAGTTAATTGTCTTATACGTTGCTGCTCCTGCAGACAATGGTGCCAAGGCTGATCCCAAAATCAATGCCGTTGACAACAAAGCCGAAGTCTTTACTACCTTATTCATAATTCGTTCCCCGTTTCACTTGCACTTATATTATGTTCATTAGAATACTATGAGAAATAGTAAGTGTCAACAACGTTATTCTTTAATTTCTCATTTATATCTAGACATACGCTCATAAACGCCCGTATGAAGGCATTCTTAAAAATGAGAGACCTTTTAATTTGTCAGAAAACCTGACATCAGAGACCTAAATGACGTAAAAAAAGTACGGCCGTGCCCTCGCATCAGTCGTACTTTTTAATCTATTATTTGATTTCCCAATCGTCCAATGAATCGACTTCATGGGTTGGCTGCTTATCAGCCGCAGCAACTTGCTCTTTCGTTGAAACACCTGTATAGACCAGTAATGTATCAATGTCAGCATTAATGCCCGCCAAGATATCTGTGTTGTAATTGTCACCAACCATCACCACTTGGTCAGCCGTCAAACCAGTTCGGCGCAACGCCCCCGCCATAATAATGGTTTCTGGCTTACCAATGACAACTGGCTTTTGTTGCACCGCTGTTTGCAAAGCGGCCACCAACGTACCGGCACCAGGTAACATTCCCCGTTCATTAGGCAAGTTCGTATCAACATTGGTTGCAACGAACTTAGCACCATGCTGGATGGCAAGGGTGGCTTGCACTAACTTCTCATAGTTAATATCACGATCCAAGCCAATAGCGACCGCATCAGCAGGCCCTTCACTTACCAACTCAAAACCCTTTGCTTCCAAAGCCACCTGCAAACCAATTTCACCAATCATCAAGACACGCTTAACGTCTCCTAACTCAGCCAAATAATCTGTTAAAGCCATCGCACTCGTGTAGACTTGCTCTGCCGTCGTGGGAATATCGTGATTATCCGTTAAATTGGCAGCAACTTCATCAGGTGTCTTCGTTGAATTGTTCGTCACAAACAGATATTGCGATGACGATTCAGTCAAGCGTTCAATGAACCGTTTCCCTGCTGGAAAGCGCTTCGTCCCTTGATAAATCGTCCCGTCCAAATCAATAAAATATCCATCGTAGTGTTGTGCCATGTTAACTGATTATCCCTTCGTTTCTGTGGTTTGTCGTTCGCGAATCTGGAAACGGCGGCGCTTTTTATGCCCCTTCGTTTCAACAGTATTCGCCCGTTCCTTCACATGCTTTGCCTTATTACCAGCTGGCTTCGTCTTCTCCGCCACTGCCGGTCCCTTTGGCTTACTCTTGTGATGCTGGTTATTACCGCCATCCTTGTTATTTGAATGGTTCGCGTTGGTATTTGACCGACGTTGACGACGACGCTTACGATGAACCGGGTGTTGTTCATCTTCGCCTTCATCAACATCATGTGGTTCAAGGTTTTCTAACACGAAATAGGGCGCCCCGAAATTAACTTCTTCATATAAGTAGTCTTGCAAGGCTGAAATTTGTTGACTGCGGGCGACACCAGTAGCACCGTCCTTATAAAAGCCATGCAACCGTAATTGATCAGCCGCAATGTCACCAACTAGAAAATCATATTTTTCCAGGAAGTCACTAAATCGGGCCGCCATTTTTTGTTGATCATAAGCTTCGCGGTAGTTATGCACTAACCGGTAACTCCGCTCGTTGATAAAAATGACGTCAGATGTTTCACCAGTTGTGATGGTCGTTGCTTCTTGGCGCTTAATGAATTGCTCCTCAGCAAGTTCTTTCATCCGTTCGCGATCCATGTTGTGGGCCTCCTTTCTGCTATATTTTATTTAAGGTGTAAACGTGTCAGCCAAATAGGCTGCAAAGTCCTCACGAATTACTGTATCATATGACATCACGTTCTGTCCCGCGATTTCCAAAGTTGGGAAATACGGAATAAACATGTAATGATCTAACCCACCAATTGTGTACGTGGCCGCCATATCGAGTGGCTGTCCATTAACGAGAACATCCCCATTTGCTAAGACAGTTAACCCAGCCCACACAACTTCACCCCAGGCCTCGCCACGGAAGCCCATGCCTTTTAGCCGATTAGGTCGTAAGAAGTTGCGGTTCTTTTCAATTTCATGGGCCAGTCGCCACAAATCACGTCCTGCCAACGTTGAACGCATTGGATGCACCGCATGTGGTAACAAGGCGTGCAAATCCTTGGCAGTGACTAAGCCAGCTGGCAAATCATGCAGGAACAAGCCCGTCGATAACATCGCCACATCTGTGTGCGTGCGCTGCATCAATGCGGCTAGTCCCAAATCAATCAAACGATGTTCACCACGAATGTCCGTTGTGTACGCCGTTGGCAAGTCTGCAATCACCCGCTTCGCTAGTTGTTGTTCACCACTAGTTTGATACCCAGCAATCTCAATCTCATCTTCATGCACAGCTGGCAAATCATCCGTGACTACTGTACGGGCCTGCATGTGGACCAACTTGCCATCTTCAATTTCTAATTCAATGCGGCCGATATGATCCCCATAACGTCCAGCCGCCGCAATTAACGAATTGCCCCGTTTCTCACCATGTTCCAACAGATGGTGCGTATGGGCACCAATAATCACATGCAATTCTGGATAATGCTCGGCCAAGTATCGATCGGTTGGTAACCCTAGGTGTGAAAGCAAGATATTAATATCTGTTTTACCAGCCAATTCCGGCAAAATACGTTGTAGTGCACTGTCAATTTCTTCTGGCATCCAATTTAATAACGGTAGTGTCAAAATAAACGGCGCCGTGAACCCAAGTACGCCAATCCGGGTACCCTGTGGCGTCGTAATAATGCGGTAAGCGACTGCCCAATCCGGAATGTTACCGGTCGTTTTATCCGTGATGTTACCTAAAACAACCGGAAAATTGGCCTGGTCATACAAGTGATTTAAATCATCATGCGCTAAGCCTAAGCCTTCGTTATTGCCAATCGTCACAGCATCATAGCCAACTTCATTCATCAAGGAAACGTTGGCTTGCCCCATCGTTGCTTCGGTTAGCGGGTGTTGGCGATCCAAAAAATCACCAATATCAAACGTCAAGACGCTAAAGCCATCGCGTCGTAACTGACGTTTGCGCGTTAATAAATAGCGCCGGATTTTAGGCCAACGCTCTAAATGCGAGTGTAAGTCATTCGTATGTAAAATCGAAATTTTATCTCGCATCTAGTTACCTACGCTTGGCGAAATCATCATGCTTTCGTTGAATAATTAATTCAATTTCGTTCATTGTCAATGGTGTGCTCCAGGCTGGCCGTTCGTCAGCCATCAAGTAATCCAAATCGGCACTATCCACACCGACATTAATATTTTCTTGGACTGGCACGCTGTAATGGTGAATGTGCCCGTGCAAATTAATGCTACTTGGTGTTTGACCAAACATCATTGGATAGTGTGTCAAAAAGAATTGGTGGTGATTGGCCTTAATAATGCGACCAACATCTTCGAATTCATACTTCGGCTTACCGTCTGATAGCACCGGATTGTGAGCGGCCAAATACTTAAACAATGCCCGCGAATCATGGTTTCCCTTGATAATCACAATGTGTCCGTTTAATTGTTCCAAGATACCAGCAATCATTTCATGCCCTAACTTGGCTGGACGAATGTGGTTCACCATGGCAATATCGCCCAAATGGTACACCGTGTCCGTTTCACCAACCCGGTCGTTCCAGGCCTTAATCATTGCAGGGTGCTCATCTTCTAAGAAGTTAAATGGGCGAGGTGCAAAATTATTACTTTGCAAAAGTTCTTCATGGAAGAAATGCGTATCAGAAGTAAAATATTCCATTTTTCTCTAACCCTCTTTTAGCGGAGTCGTCCGCCATCATAACTATTAATCCACTTTTCAAACGCAGCAAAATCTTCAGGAAAAGCATTTACGCCACCAAAGCGTAAGACATCCGGTTGATCATCGAACTGAACAATTAAGCCCCACTCATCGGTTGCGCCTGGCTGTACTTGCCGATAATCCGCCTGCCAATTTGGCAAAGTTGCCATTAATTTTCGTTCAATGTTTGGCCATTGAAAGGAAACGTCCTGCCACATTGTCGCGAACTGACGCCATTTGGCATCAGTGGGTTGGTCACGCCTAAAGACAAAGGTCGGATCCGTGACATCCATAATCGGCGCTTTCATTGTCGCAGGTACGCGCAAATAAAAAGCGTGCTGATCAGTCTGCTTTGCGTAAATATAATCAAATCCCGTCGCTAAATTACCACGATAAAATTCAAAATATTGTAGTGCCATCTTATTTATCAATCACAATCAAGTCAGTTTGGATACCTGCCGTCAAGTTTTCAAACCCGTCAGCCGTCACCACAACATCATCTTCAATCCGCACGCCACCCTTGCCAGCAACATAAATACCTGGCTCAATTGTTAATAGTATGCCTTCACGGACAACATCTTCAGCTGGTGAACTAGCTGATAAGATTGGACCTTCGTGAATGTCCAAACCAATCCCGTGACCTGTGGCGTGGTTATATTCCTTGCCATAACCGGCTTCCGTGATAATATCACGGGCAACCGCATCCAATGCCGCATTCGCAACACCTGGCTTAACTGCGTCAATCGTGGCGCGTTGCGCAGCCAACGTCACGTCATAAATGCGCTTTGATTCTTCATCAAGCTCACCAAAAGCTAACGTACGCGTGATGTCTGACGTGTATCCATCGACAAAGTAACCAAAGTCAATCGTCACTAGCTCGCCCGCCGCAATTGGCTTATCTGAGTATGTGCCGTGTGGCAAAGCACCACGGTACCCTGAGGCCACAATTGTATCAAATGAGGCTTTGTCGGCCCCTTTTTCCTTGATAATGCGATCCAACAAGTTAGCCACTTCGCGTTCAGTCATACCAACGTGCAACTGCGGTACCATCTCATTAAAAGCCGCCACGGCCACGTCAGCTGAACGGCGCAACTTAGCTAACTCGTCAGCATCCTTCACTTCTCGAATGGCTTCAAGTAGCGCAGGTACTGGTGCGATATCAACACCCACAAAGTTTTCATCAAGGAAATCAAAGTCGCGGAATGGTAGCGTGTCTTCGAAGCCCAAGTTTTCAATTTTAAAGCGCTTCGCAGCCGCCATTGCCACACCCCAGTAATCACGGGTAATCAACAGTTGCGTGCCTTCATCCAGGCGCTCACGATACTCTTCCTCGTAGCGGGCATCCGTAATCAAGGCGGCATTTTCACGACCGATTAGAACCAAGCCGTCACCCGTGCCACCTTCAAAACCAGTCAAGTAACGCATGTTTGTCCCATCAGCAATAATCATCCCGTCGATTCCCAGCGGTTCGAATAGGCGACGGACATTTTCAATTCGTGTATTCATCTGCATTTTCCTCGTTTTCTTAATGTTTCCATTATAGCAAATTGTCATAGGCTCCGGCCGGATATGGTCAGAATGACACGCAATATTGATTTCGTCCCGCAAATTTTAAACTTTCGACTATTTGGGAACTTTTACAAATTTAGATGCGATACGTCTTATACTAAATAACGTTGAGATATGGGATACCATATCCAAACGTATCGAGAACTCTCTAACTCTTTCTTCTCATTTGATACGGTTCGGCCAGCACCTACTACCCCTAGCTGTTGGCCACGAAAACAATACATAAAAAGGCCAGAGCACGATAACCCGCTCTGGCCTTTTGTGTGTCTATTTAATTTGGATGGTGTCGCTAACCTGTAACTCAGCGACTGCCGACCAGTCGATCGTTACCCCTAATCCTGGGGCACTCGGTACCGGTAATCGGCCGGCCACAATTTCAGGTTGCACTAACACAATGTCTCGTTCGAAATACCGCGAGGAACTTGAGCTATCCGCCGGCACTTGGCGAGTCGCTGGCAATGAAGCCAATGCTAGGTCGACTGCCCGTCCGACACCGGAACTCAGCATCCCACCAATCCAAGGGATTTTATCAACCACTGAAATCTGATGAATCGCCTGTAGCGTTGGCCAAATCCCACCAATTTTCGCTTGCTTAAGCGTAAACGCATCAGCGACCGCCAGCCCTTGCGTAACGTCCTTCAAATCATTCAATGATTCATCCAAACTAATATGCAACTGTGTTAACTGTTGTTGTGCAGCCCGGTGCGCCTGCCAATCATCAATCGCAAAGGGTTGCTCAATCATGAAAACTCCCGCTTGTTCAAGCGTCCATAATCGATCCATCATCGCTGGTTGCCAGCCGGCATTCGCATCAACCGAAAATAGTTGGTCCGGAAACGTCGCTAAAACGCTCTGCAATTGTTGTAAGTCCGTATCGACAGCTAGTTTCAACTTAATTCGTTGATACCCCTGGGCGACTGCCGTTGCAATGGCCCGTTGCGTAGCTTGGGCATCAGTCTGAATACCAATCGCAATTCCTACCGGCACCGTCGCACCGACCCCGCCAATCATTTGCTGTAATGATTGGCCCTGTTGTTTCCCCTGAATATCCCATGCCGCCATTTCAAGCGCGGCCTTAGCAAAGGACAGCTGACTTTGCGTTTGTAGCCAATTACTGAGTGTCGTTGCGGAATCAAATGACTGTCCCAACATCAAGTGGCTCAGTCGTTGCACCTCCGCTAGTGATTCAGCCTGAGATTCTGGCGCATAGGCATGATCAATAAACGACTGGATATCGCCAAATCCAGTTATACCATCGGTTGTGGTGACAACCACCAAAGTTAATGGCCGATCATAGGTCACATCATGAGCCGTTTTAAATGGTGATTTCAAACGTAACTGTAATGAGTACAGGGTGATTGTTGCAATTTGCATCATCACACCTCGACTTGCAAGGCTGCCACGACGGCAGCACCATTTTCGAAATGCACGTTATGCCCCGCGCCAGGCACAATTACCCGGCGGACATTGGGCAACCGAGTCGCCATGTCAGCGTTCAGACGGTCAAACTTTTGATCATTTTCGCCGGTAATCAACGTTACGGGTACTAGCAAGGTTGCCAAATCATCCCAATAATTCGGCATTGCTCCCGTGCCAAAATAACGTAGTGAATTGGCAACATTCGCCGCCGTTTGATTAACCCGTTGCTCATGCATAAATTGCTGTTGCGTCAGTGACAGCTGTCGTTGACTCGCAAACAATGGTAACTGTTCCCAATCCGCCACAAATTTCGCCATGCCGTCTGTTTCAATCCGCTGGGCTTTTTCAGCATCTGCTGCCACACGTACCTGTCGCGCATCAATATCAGCTAACCCGGCTGTGCCGCTTTCCAGATACAAATGAGACACATAAACTGGTTGCATCATCGCAAAAGCCAACGCTAACCGTGCGCCCATTGAGTAACCAACTAACCGAATATCGTGGAAATCAAATAAATCGAACAAGGCAACGAGGTCTTTGACTTGATTTTCAGCTGAAAAACGTGACGCATCCGCAACAACCGGGGCCTGATTCCCAAATCCTAACAAGTCAATGTAAACCCGGGTGCCTTGCGGGTCAATTTGCTCGAATTCAGCATAACTACCCATGAAGCCGTGGAAGAACACCCAGGTTGGATTCCCTTCACCTACAATCCGAACGTGATAAGGATAATCGTTAATAATAGCCGTCTTATCCATGAAAAGCCTCACGTAGTTTTGCCAATAATGCGTCGTGTTCTGCGACGTTAGCTTCGCGATTACTCTTAATTTCAAGCAAACGCAATCCCTGAGCAGGTTGGGCTAACAATTCGCGTAATCGTGCCTGGTCGGCAACCAATTCATAATCCGCGTGATAAAGTTTAGCCACATCCGCAATCTCAAATGGTAGCGGTGTCCCAAACGTCGGTTCGAAAAAGGCCTTCGCTGCCGCTTGTGGCAAGAATGAGAAGATTCCGCCACCCTGGTTGTTAACCACCACAATGGTCAAATCTAATTGTGCCTGATGTGCCATCATCAACCCATTCATATCATGGAATAACGTCAAATCACCAGTCAAGAACGTTGTTGGCTTGCCGGTCATTGCCATTCCAAAAGCTGTTGAGACTGTCCCATCAATGCCGTTCGCCCCACGGTTCGCCATTACTCGAATCGCTTGCGTTGGCATAAAGTAATTATCCATATCCCGAATTGGCATTGAATTAGCCACGAACAATTGGCTATCGGCCGGCAAACTCGTCATCGCTAATGGCAAGGCCACTTCTGTCATGTCAGTTGATGCAATCGTCTTCGTCAACGTGGTCTTCACCGTTTGCCAACGTGCTAAAAAGGCAACGCTGTCGCTACCTGGCTCAGCTAGCAAATCAGCAATCAAGCCCATTTCATCAACAGCGACTGTGATTTCAGTTTGCCGTGAGTGATCATGGCCGGCCGCATTTTGACCAACTTGAATAACTTGCACGTCATTGGCCCGCAACCAAGCGACAACTCGTGCAGATACCGGTGTGCCACCAAAACGGATAACCACTTCTGGCACCAAATCATCAGCCAACACATCGGCCTCAAGCAAGGCATCGATGCCATTGATCGCATAATCACTTGGGCGAACCCCGCTCAACACATCAGCCAAAATAGGTAACTTAAAGTGATCCGCGAATCGTTCAAATTGCGTGGCATCCCAACTCATTTCATCCGGTCCGGCCAATACCATCGCCCGCTTGTCACGAAGTAAGGCCGCAATCCCTTGCACCGTTTGCCAGTCGGATCGCGTTTGACCCGTAATAATATGCTGGGCCACCACCGCTGGCCATGTTGCGCCTAAATCAGGCATCAAAGGCTTACGCAACGGCAAGTTAATCTGCACCGGACCTGCTGGGGCAGTCACTGCCGTCATCACCAGCTGTTGCACACGATAATCAATATAACGTGTCACATCAGTATGCGCATCTTGCATCTCAACAGCCACAAAATCCTTGATATTATCACCATACAGGTTCGTTTGGTTGACCGTTTGCGGTGCACCAATCGCTTGTAACTCAGCTGGGCGATCGGTTGTCAATGCAATCAATGGTACGTGCGACACGTGGGCTTCCATCATGGCTGGCAAATAATTAGCCGTTGCCGTCCCTGATGTCGCTAATAATGCAACGGGTTGGTGCATCGTCTTTGCCATTCCTAACGCGAAGAAGGCTGCTGACCGTTCATCAACGTCTACCGTGACGCGCACATCATCGCGGACGTGTTGCATCTCAGCTAACAACAAGGCAAATGGCGTCGTTCGTGATCCTGGTGATACCACAAACTCATGAACACCTTGTGCAACCAAACTACCTAACAGGTGTTTAATATTCGTCGTCAAAACTTCATTTGCCATCTACTTATCTTGCTCCTTCAATAAATTCATCATTGGGGTCATCTTCAACCCCGTTTCCTCAAATTCAGCTTGTACATCTGAGTCCGCTAAAATACCGGCACCGGCAAATAACGTCGCTGTCTGTTGCTTCAGCCACATCGACCGAATACCAACAATCATTTCGCCATCGCCATCCGGCTTCACCACGCCAATTGGACCTGCAAACAGACCACGGGGGTGCTGCTCAATCGTCCGAATCGTTGCCATTGCCCAGTCAACAGGCTTACCGCCAAGCGCTGGCGTTGGATGCAAACGTTCAGCAAGGGCCAATACCGTGTTGTTACCATTCAATTGCCCCGCAATCGGCGTGTACAAGTGTTGGACCTGTGGGTTCTTCATGATTTGTGGCCCATCTGGTAACGTCAAAGTGGCCACATCTTGCAAGCGCGACACAATCGTTTCAACTACATACGCATGCTCTTGCAAGTTCTTGGGGTCTTGTAAGAGCTCAGTTGCCAAACGCGCATCTTCCGCTTCATCAGCGCCTCGACGAATCGTTCCGGCAACACCAGCCGTTTCAAATTGACCCCGGTTAACTTTTGCCAGGCGTTCAGGGGTTGCTGACACAAACACCTCATCCCCCCGTTTCAACACAAAGTGGTAACTATTGGGTTGTTGCGTTGCAAGGTCCGCTAGCAACGTCGCTAAATTCAACTTACCTGTTAACCTAACTTGTCGTTGCCGGCCTAGCACCACTTTTTGGTGGCTGGGATTTTGCTGCATGTCATCAACTGCTACTTGGACCCGATTTGGCCAATCGTGTTCATCCGTTTGGTCTGTAATCGCTGGCCCGGTTATGGGTGTCGGTGCCCCAAACGGATCCGTTTCACGTCCCCATAAATGTTGATCTGTAATGTCGTATAGCACTTCCGGCAACACGAAATAGCCATTCATCAGTGTGCTATCCGTAACGGATTGTTCATCAAATGAAAAGCCACCAAAGACTGGGTAACGTTGTTCACGTGCCCATGCTGCCACGGTTTGAAAATCCGCCCCAAACTTCTCTTCACGGACACCAAAACCATAGTAGCGTGTTCGCTTATCAGCCGTCGCAAAATAGACGGCATGTTCAGACCGATCAAACCGATCGCGTAACTGTTTTTCAGTTGGAAAGCTCATCTCAAACACCTCACTGTTTTTCGCTTATTCCAGTATATCCTACCTAGCAAGGGTGCAACACCCAAAATAAAAAGACCAACTGCAACTGCAATTGATCTGATTAATTATTTTGTTGCGAATCCCTTATCGTGCAAATGTTGCGTTGCCAGGCTGTTGTCCTTCGCGGTTGTCGCAACCATTTTCATATTATGCTCAGTCCAGTCTTCATCGATGCCACGACCGGCAAAATACTCACGCATGGTGTCGTTGTACGTGGCCACAGCACCTTCCAATGCTGCTTGATCATACTTGTCCGTCATCCAGAAGCCACCTTTAACGGGTAACTTAGGCTTCACCCCAGGTTCCTGGTCAGGATATCCCAGCGACAAGCCCATCACTGGCTTCACAAACTTCGGCAACTGTAATGTGTCCTGTAGGAAATCCAGTGGGCGTACTGCCCCAGCCATCGTCACAGCGCCAAGTCCCACTGCATTAGCCGCCAAAACGGCATTCTCCAAGGCAATCCCAGCTGAAATCAAAGCACCCTCGGTCATGTTATACCATGCTAAGTTTTCAGCCATGACAGCTGCTTGTTCTGGCGTTGCACCAACAAACAACTTGTTGTAATCAATAGCCAAGACGAAGAACCGTGGTGCGCCAGCAATGTACCGCATCCCCACGCGTTCAGTAATTTCATCCTTAACAGCTTGGTCAGTAATCTCAATGAATGTCACCGGTTGAAAGTTATTCATATTCGGACCTGAAGCAGCGGCTGACAAGACCGTCATCACTAACTCATCTGAAACGGGTTCATCTTTAAAAGCCCGAATTGATGCGCGATTCGACAAAATTTTAAATACATCGTTTTCCATGGTTGACCTCGATATCTCAAATTATTATCTTAATAGCCTACCATAATTTGAAAACGATTTCATAATTACTTACTCAAACTGCGCATCATACAACGTCTTATAAACACCATCTTGGGCAAGCAACTCATCGTGTGAACCGCGTTCCACAATTTGTCCTTCATTCAACACAACGATTTGATCAGCGTTGTGCACTGTACTCAAACGGTGTGCAATCACAATTGTCGTTTTGTGTGTCATTAAATTATCCAAGGCGTGCTGAATAATTTTTTCTGACTCGTTATCCAAAGCCGCCGTCGCCTCATCAAGGATAACAATTTCAGCATCCTTAACCAGAGCACGTGCAATCGACAATCGTTGCTTTTGACCACCAGACAACTTCACGCCACGCTCACCGACAGTCGTTGCCATGCCATCTGGCAAGCCACGAATAAAGTCCGCAATCGCGGCTCGTTCAGCAGCATCCCACAACTTGTCATCAGACACCTCACCTGAGCCATAACGGATGTTGTCCGCAATTGTCCCATCGACAATCGTCACGTCCTGGCTGACGATTGAAATATGTTGTCGCAAATCACGAATATCAATTGCTTCAATTTTCGTATTATCAAACAGGATGTCACCACCCGTTCGTTCATAAAAACGGGTTAATAATCGAATCAACGTTGACTTACCAGCACCAGAACGGCCAACCAAAGCCGTTGTCTTGCCCGCTGGAATTAACAAGTTAATACCATTAAGCGAGGCAACTCGTTCTTGATCATAACTAAATGACACGTTTTTCAAATCAATACCGGTTTGCAAGGGACTTGGGAACGCGACTGGTTCAGACGCGTTCTTAATTTTCTCCTCAGCACCCATAATGTCCTTGATACGATCATACGAGACTTGCGCCGTCTGGAGCATATTTAATAGCCGTGAAAATGATCGAATTGGATCTTGCAATAATGATAGGTAACTCAAGTAGGCCACTAATTGGCCAACCGTCATGTGGCCCTTAATAACTAGCCATCCACCAAATGCCAACACAATCGCTGTGCCAACCGTATTAATAAAATTAACTAAAGGTTGGAAGATTGCTTGCCACCGGGTTGCTTCTAATTGGTAGCCATTTTGTGCTTCAACGACATCTCGGAACCGAGCAGTTTCTTCGTCTTCCGTTGTATAACTCTTAATCAGCTCAATCTCTGTGATTGTGCCCTGCAACTGATTTGAAATTTGCGAACTCGTAGCGCGTACCTTGGTGTAGGCTTCACGAATCTTACTACGGAAGTAACGAATCGTCACAAAGAGTACCGGAAAGGTTACTGTCACCATCAAGGCTAGTTGCCAGTCTTGCAAAAATAAAAACGTTAAGACAGCGACGAATGTAAAAATATTACCAATAATGCCAAAACTGTCTGAACTAATCAGGTTTTGTAAATTACTAATATCGCTGGTTAATCGGACCATCAAATCACCTGTCTTGGCGCTTTGAAAATAGTCATAATCCTGCTTTAAGATACGGTTATAGGTTTGCAACCGTAAATCCGTAATTGATCGTTGTGACAGCATCTGCATCAAATAGGTCGACACGAACGTCACAACGCCCAACGCTAGCGTTGTCAAAATCAGCAACCCAACCTGGACCGCCAACGAGTGAATGTTCTTCAGTGCCACGGCGTGATCAATCACATGTTGTGTAAACTGCGGCACCACAAAATTAAGACCGGCAATAATTACCAGCAAGGCCACGTTCAAAACAAGCAATGATTTGCGCTTCAATACACTACCAAAAACAAACTTTAACATCTCACCAAGGGTGGTATCCGACTCTTTCAGATACGCTTTAACCTCAGCTGGACTCATGCGTCCACAATTCATCATATCTCTCACCTCACTTATTCCAGCAACTATCTTACCACTTACAAAAAGTGCAGGCGTAAAAAAGAACTTATTTAAGTTACGCTGAAGGTAAAGCGCTTACAATTTAACTATACAAAAAGTGAACAACAACCTTGGAGGTACGATTATGATTCGAACTATTGGTAACCGTGTAATGGCATCTTTCATGGCTGTAAAGGCCAGCTTGCTGACATTTGTTCTTTTCGCAATTTAACTAATCTTTAGCCCGTCCTGACGCACAGCGTTGGGGCGTTTTTTATTTTTGTGGTGTCGTGCTAGCGCACGAGGCATGGTGGTTGGGGCGTGACTTCGCCAAAGATTTGACTGGGTAAACTCCGCCGGCACGAGCATCGGCTAGCACCCAAATAATTGTGCTAAGGGTCTGGCTCCCAGCGCCTTATCTAACCGGCGGTCGGCCGAACATGTGAGTTCACCCAGACAAATCGCTACGTCACGCCCCAACCACCATGCCGGCAGCCGAGATGTATCTATCATGATTTGGTTGTCATCCCTGAATTAGATTCGTATGTGATTTACCAGGACAGAATTAGGTTTGCTTTAAATCCTTAATCATTAGAGAATTACCAGATCATTCTGACTAAGATCGGCCGGAAGTTTACGCCAGCTGAAGTCTTCTTCGTTTTCCCCGTTAGTCAGTTGCTGAGTTTTTCAACAAAGGCGTAGGATACCAGACAGCAAGATGTTCTATGACGTCTGGTCGTTGTCAACGTGGTACAAAATATGACGGTAGAACATAGATGTAACCACCAACGTATCGATGTCTATCAAACAAATCGAGAATATCTCGGCTGCTGCAACAGGTTTGGGACGTGTTTGGAGCGTTCAAAAATCGGCAACACGCCGCATGGCCGGCGCTATTCAGAAAAGCCCATACAGACCTTGAGGCTTTAGGGGGAATTATTTGCCCCGCTGAATGGCGTCCGCGCCATTCGGTTGCCGAGTTTTTGAACAATGGCGGAGAATACGGCCCAAACCTGTTGCTCGTGCGCTAGCACGACACTCACAACCCCAATAAAAAACCGCCGGCTCGTTGGCCCGCGGTAACTTTCACAATGCTTTGCGACACATCGTGAGGGAAGCGCTAATTCGCCACCCTTTATTCAATTGTCATGGACCACCCTAGAGGTCTAATCTGCAGTTTTAGACGTCTGTCGCCAGGGTTTGGTCGCAACCAAATCTGTCTTCTCCATCTCTACCGCATCCACAGCTATCTGTTTAAAAAGCAAACCGTGTCGGGAGCAGCCTTCGAACTCTGTACAGGCTTACATCCAAATTGGATTATCGTACGTCCTCGAAGTAACCGATGCTAATGACCGCAAGAGATGTCAAATCATGACTAAAGTGTTTATCTCTTAAATTGATACGT